>CACYQZ010000024.1 GCA_902776665.1 uncultured Prevotellaceae bacterium | reverse complement strand
GCTCATCGTCTTCCTGTTTATGGCGCTTTACGCCCAGTTCGCTTTCGTAATACCCGACCTCTCGTTTGAAATGGTTGTGGGCTTCGCCAGCATCGTCGGCGGTGCACTGCTGTGGTGGTGGGGACTGACGTGGCTCGTGGATAAGATTCGCACGAAATTCGACGAAAACGGCATCCGAATCATCAATCAGGTCATTGGCGTGGCGGTGATTATCGGCAGTGTGATTATGCTGCTCGGAACGGTGACGAATCTTTATAGATTTTAGAAGTTAAGAAGTTAGGAAGTTAGGGAGTTAAGAAGAATTATGTATATTTCCCAAGAATTACGAAAAAAGAGCATCGCTGAATACTTGCTCTATATGTGGCAGGTCGAGGACATCATCCGCGCCTACGACTGTTCGCTGACGCGCCTGCGCCGCGAATACATCAGTCGTTTCGACTACGACGACGAGCAAATCAGTGAACTGACCGACTGGTATGGCAACCTCGTGACGATGATGAACGGCGAGGGCAAGCGCGAAAGCGGCCACCTGCAAATCAACCAAGTGGTGTTGCAACAGATGGTCGAACTCCACGCGCAACTGCTCGAAAGCACGAAATTTCCGTTCTACACGGCACAATATTATAAGGTGTTGCCCTTCATCGTGGAACTGCGCAATCGGGGCGACAAAAACCAGAATGAAATCGAAACCTGCCTCAACGCCCTCTACGGCACGATGATGCTGCGGCTTCAAAACCGCGAAATCTCGCCCGACACGAAGCACGCGATCAGCGAAATCACCACCTTCATCGGCCTTTTATCGGATTATTATCTTGCGGATAAGTCCGGAGAACTTATCCTAAATGATAAATGAAAAATGATAAATGATAAAAAAATGACTGAAAATAATATATTAGCAGATAAAACCATTGATTTCTCTATCAGAATTATACGTTGTTATAAATATCTGACAGAAGAAAAGAATGAATATATCATCTCTAAACAACTGTTCAGAAGTGGAACCAGTATTGGTGCAAACGTTCACGAAGCAATTCAGGCTCAAAGCAAACCCGATTTTATCAACAAATTGAGTATTTCCCTAAAAGAGGCGAGTGAGTCCTCATACTGGATTACTCTTTTGCAAAAAACAGAGTTCTTAGATCAAAAATTATATTCTTCATTAAAAAATGATTTAGACGAAATTATAAGAATTTTAATATCCTCTATCAAGACCTCGAAAAAAGGAATAAAGAAAACATAGAATTATCCATATTTATCATTTATCATTTGTCATTTATCATTTAGCGAAGCGATGAAAATACTTATCACTGGCTGCAACGGACAACTCGGAAACGAAATCCAACTATTGGAAAAACAGCATCCGCAGCACACCTATTTTAATACTGACGTGGCGGAACTCGACATCACCAACCCAGAAGCCATCTGGCAATTCGTCGAGGAAAACCACATCGACGGCATCGTGAATTGCGCGGCCTACACCGCTGTGGATAAGGCCGAGAGCGACGGCGATTTCTGCCGAAAACTCAATGCCGACGCGCCGGGCTATTTGGCCGAAGCCATCGAGCGGCAAGGCGGTTGGATGATTCAAATTTCCACCGACTACGTTTTTGACGGCACGCAGCACACGCCCTATCGCGAGGACGCGGCGACCTGTCCGAACAGCGTTTATGGCCGCACGAAACTCGAAGGCGAGCAAAACGTGACAAGCCGTTGCCGTCGGTCGATGGTGATTCGCACGGCGTGGCTCTACTCCACTTTCGGCAACAATTTCGTGAAAACGATGCTTCGTTTGGGCAAGGAAAAACCCGAACTCGGCGTCATTTTCGACCAAATCG
Source organism: uncultured Prevotellaceae bacterium (assembly GCA_902776665.1). Classification (GTDB taxonomy): domain Bacteria; phylum Bacteroidota; class Bacteroidia; order Bacteroidales; family Bacteroidaceae; genus Prevotella. The sequence continues at coordinate 35,206 of CACYQZ010000024.1, read as the reverse complement.
GCACACCGACCTACGCCCGCGACCTCGCCGTAGCGATTTTTGCCGCCATCGAAAAGGGTGTCGTGCCTGGAATCTATCATTTTTCCAATGAAGGCGTCGCCTCGTGGTACGATTTCACGCTCGCTATCCATCGTTTGGCAGGTATCGAGTCGTGTCGCGTCCGCCCGATTCACACCACCGACTACCCCACTCCCGCCACTCGTCCGCACTATTCTGTGCTCGACAAGTCGAAAATCAAGGAAACTTTCGGCATCGAAATTCCGCATTGGGAAACGTCGCTCGCCGAATGTATCGCTCTTTTAAAAGAATAATTTACCGAAAAAATGGAAAAAATAGTTTTCATAACAGGTGCCAACAAAGGCATTGGATTTGGCATCGCAAAGCATCTCGGCCTCAGCGGTTGGAAAATAATTCTTGGCGCACGACATCAGGAACGTGCTGAAAAGGCCATCGAAGTATTGAAACGACTTGACATCGACGTGCTGGGCTGGGTGAACATCGAATTGCGCGATTTCAATGGCATTGAACAAGCCGCCAAAGAAATTCAAGAAAAATATTCGGGACTGACACTGTTGGTGAACAACGCTGGCATTCCAGGCGATATGAGCGTGGATAGCGAGCACACAGAACTTAGCGACATCAAGGAAACGCTCGACGTAAATTTCACGGGAACATTCCTGCTCACAAAGGCGCTGATGCCCTTGTTGGCAAGTAATAACGGACGAATTGTCAACGTGACCGTTCCTTCGGAAATCAGTCCTTACTGGCATCCGCTGGCCTATGTGACGAGCAAGGCGGCGCAAAACGCGATGATGGGCGTGATGGCGATGGAATTTCAGCAGAACAACACCCCGTTGGAAATTTTCTCGGTGCATCCGGGTCCCACAACGACCGATTTGAACGGAAATATGAGCCTACCGGGCTTCCACGACATTGAAACGATTGGCCAAAAAATGGCAGAACTCATCAACGACTGCAAACGCCATCAAGGAGAATTTATTGAATTATATCCAATAGTTGAAGAATAAAAAATGAACCCAGAAATAGAACGCAGGCGAACCTTCGCCATCATCAGCCACCCCGACGCCGGTAAAACCACGCTGACGGAGAAATTTCTGCTCTTCGGCGGCCAAATTCAGGTGGCTGGAGCCGTGAAAAGCAATAAAATCAGGAAAACAGCGACATCGGACTGGATGGACATCGAGAAACAGCGCGGTATCTCGGTTTCGACGTCGGTGATGGAGTTTGACTACGGCGACTACAAGGTGAACATCCTCGACACGCCCGGTCACCAAGACTTCGCCGAAGACACCTACCGCACGCTGACCGCCGTGGATTCGGCCATTATCGTGGTCGATGGCGCGAAGGGTGTCGAAACGCAGACGCGCAAACTGATGGAGGTTTGTCGAATGAGAAACACGCCCGTCATCATCTTCATCAACAAGATGGACCGCGAGGGTCGCGACCCTTTCGACTTGCTCGACGAACTCGAACAAGAACTGAAAATCAGCGTTCGACCGCTGTCGTGGCCCATCAATCAGGGTGCGAAATTCAAGGGCGTTTATAATATCTATGAGCAAAAACTCGATCTTTTCACGCCTGACAAACAGCGAATTACGGAAAAAATCGAAATCGACATTGCCAGCGACGATTTGGACGCGAGAGTCGGCGAACAAGACGCGGCGCAACTGCGCAACGACCTTGAACTCATCGACGGCGTCTATCCCGAATTTGAGGTCGAAACCTACCGTTCTGCCGAGGTTGCGCCCGTGTTTTTCGGTTCGGCGCTCAACAATTTCGGTGTTCAGGAACTGCTGAATTGTTTTGTCGAAATTGCACCCTCGCCGCGTCCGACGAAGGCCGAAGAGCGCGAAGTGCAGCCCGACGAGGCAAAATTCACGGGCTTCATCTTCAAAATCACCGCCAACATCGACCCCAACCACCGCTCGTGTATTGCGTTTTGCAAGGTTTGTAGCGGAAAATTCCAGCGCAACCAGCCCTATCTGCACGTCAGACAGGGCAAAACGATGCGATTCACCTCGCCCACGCAGTTTATGGCGCAACGCAAATCGACCATCGACGAGGCTTGGGCGGGCGACATCATCGGACTGCCCGACACGGGCGGACTTTTCAAAATCGGCGACACGCTCACCGAGGGCGAACCGCTGCATTTCCGCGGTCTGCCGTCGTTCTCGCCCGAAATGTTCAAATACATTGAAAACGACGATCCGATGCGCTCGAAACAACTCGAAAAAGGCATCGCCCAACTGATGGACGAAGGTGTGGCGCAGTTGTTTGTCAATCAGTTCAACAACCGCAAAATCATCGGAACGGTCGGACAACTTCAATTCGAGGTGATTCAGTATCGACTCGAGAACGAATACAACGCGAAATGCCGTTGGGAACCCGTCCACCTCTACAAAGCCTGCTGGATTTCGAGCGACGACGACCGCGAACTCGAAGCCTTCAAAAAGCGAAAATATCAGTATATGGCGAAGGACAAAGAGGGGCGCGACGTATTCTTAGCCGATTCGGGTTATGTGTTGTCGATGGCGCAGCAAGATTTTGAGAACATCCGCTTCCATTTCACAAGCGAATACTAAGTTTTCAAGCGAAAATCAGCCTTCCATTGGCACGCAACACCAGCGCGAAACCTTCAGCATCACGCCCAATCCAGACACTTCCTTGAGCAAGTAGTATTTCTTGTTCGAGCGCACGAGTTTGCCCGAAAGTCCCTTCAGCGGCCCGTATTTCACCAAGACTGGCGCACCGACCTTCATTTTTGCTTCGGACTCGCTCAGGTATTTGCGCAGTTCGATTTCGGGGTTGCACATCGTCTGGAATTCGCGCATTTCGGCGGCGCTGATTTCGCTCCACTGCCTGTTTTCACGGCTTTTCGTAATCACTCGCATACGAAATGGCGCTTCATCCAAAAGCGACGAAATGGTTTTCTGCGGACGCGTTTTCTTGATGAAAACCAAATTCGAAACGACAGGCTTCAAAATGTGCTTCACCCGACCGTTTTTCTCGACATCGACATAATGCATCGGCACGAAAAACTCCATTTCCTGCGTTTTCAGCCATTCGCTCACGGCTTTGTAGCGCGTGAAAAAGAGTCTGACGGCGTACCAAGGTGTCTGGTCGGCGGTGGGTGTAGCGGCTATCGCTTCGTTTTCCATATTTCGTGTAAAATCTTGTTTTTCAATAAATTATCATCTTAAAGCCTGCACAAATCGACGCAGTTTCTCGACATCTTTCTCGCCCGATTCGTTTTCAAAACCCGAACTGACGCTCACGCCAGCAAATTGCGGATGGCGGAAGTCGAGAATGCGCTCCACATCGTCGGGACCGATGCTACCACCGAACAAAAACGGCGTGCGACCGTCGTAGGCATCAAGAATCTGCCAGTCGGGGCGCTCTTCCAACGATTTCACGACAAACAAGAACATATCGGCCACGCCCTCGAACTCCTTGTATTGCTCAATGTCGTCGGGCGTGATGACGGTCAGCGTCTTGATGACGCGCACGCCAGCGCGAATGTCGGGTTCGAGTGTCCGCTTCAGGTTCTCAATCATCACGCGGCTCTCGTTGCCGTTGAGTTGCACAAAGTCCAATTGATAGTTGTACACGCGCGTGACGATGCTCTGCGGCATATCGTCGGCAAAAACACCGACGCGAGCGGGCTGTCGAAGCGGCTGCGAGGGCGACTCTGAAAGGTTCTTTTTCTGTCGAACCTGTTCCTCGCTATAGTCGGGAATCGTGCCTGCCAGCGAACTCACCATCCGCACGAAACGCGGACTTTCTGGTCTGAAATCGAAGCCCAGAAGGTCGATGTTCAACTCCGACACGGCGCGAATATTTTCGGCATCGCGCATACCGCAAACTTTGATGATCATTTTTCTAATCGATTGTCAATTTTGTCGCAAAAGTACGCAAATATTCCGAAACAGCCAACCCTTTGCGCAATTTTCGGGTGAAAAAGTTAAAAAAAGCAATGAGATGACGACTTTTTGTCGATTTTTTACTATTTTTGCACGATTTTTATGAGAGAAAGCATTGATTTTATGGAAAAAGAGAAAGAAATCAGACAAAATCCGTTTTTTCTGGATTACGATACGCCGCACGCCACCGTCCCCTTCGACCGCATCCGCTTCGAGGATTACGAGGAGGCTTTTATGGAGGGAATCCGTCGCGACAAGGAGGAAATCGAGAAAACCGTGAACGACCCCGAAGAGCCGACCTTCGAGAACACGATTGCGCGTGTCGATACGAGCAAAGGTCCCCATTACTACGACTTGCTCGATCGCGTTTCAAAGGTGTTTTCAAATATGCTCAACGCCGAAACCAACGACGATTTGGACGATTTGGCGCAGAAAATGAGCCCGATTCTGACACAGCACGAAAACGACATTATGCTGAACAGGCCGTTGTTTGAGCGAATCAAGAAGGTGTATGATTCCTATTTCGGGAATGATTCTTCGCAAGCGACTTTGAACCCCGAAACGCTGACGCCCGAACAGGAAATGCTGCTGCGGAACTGCTACGACGGTTTTGTGCGCAGCGGTGCGCTGTTGGACGACGAGGGCAAGGAACGCCTGCGCCAACTCACCGAGGAAGCCAGCCTGCTCTCGCTGCAATTCTCGCAGAATCTGCTGAAGGAAAACAAGGCTTTCGAACTGCACATCACCGACGAAAAGCAACTCGACGGACTGCCCGAAACGGCTCGCGAAGCAGCGGCACAAACGGCGAAGGAGCACGGCAAGGAAGGCTGGATTTTCACGCTTGACGCGCCCTCCTACTCGCCCTTTATGACCTATTCCACGCAGCGCGAACTGCGTCGGCAGATGTATATGGCGAAAAACACGGTCTGCCTGCACGACAACGCTGAAAACAACCTCGAAATCTGCAAGCGGCTCATCAATCTGCGGCGCGAAATGGCGCAACTTCTGGGCTATGAATCGTTTGCCGACTACGTGATGAAACATCGAATGGCAGGCTGCGCCGACAATGTTTATAAACTACTTCACGAACTGCTCGACGCCTACAAACCGACGGCCATCGAAGAAGTGAAAGAGGTGGAAAAAATGTTCCAAAAAGACCTCGAAAACTCGTCGTCTGAAAAACTGTCAACTCTCAACTCTCAACTCTCAACTCAAATGCAGCCCTGGGACTTCTCGTTCTATTCCCACAAGCTGCAAATGGAACGCTACAACCTCGATGCCGAGATGCTTCGACCCTATTTCCAACTCGAAAAAGTCATCGACGGTGTTTTCGCCCTCGCCACGCGGCTCTACGGCATCACGTTCAAGGAAAACAAAACGATTCCCGTCTATCATCCCGACGTGAAAGCCTACGAGGTGTTCGACAAAGACGGTTCGTATCTCGCCGTGTTCTACGCCGATTTCCATCCGCGAAAAGGCAAGCAAAGCGGCGCGTGGATGACCGATTATCAGGGGCAATGGATTACGCGGAAGGGCAAAAACGTCCGTCCGCACGTCAGCGTGGTGATGAACTTCACGAAACCGACCGCCGACAAGCCTGCACTGCTGACTTTGGGCGAGGTCGAGACCTTCCTCCACGAGTTCGGCCACTCGCTCCACGGCATTTTCGCCAACACGCGCTATGAAAGCCTGAGCGGAACCAACGTCTGGTGGGATTTCGTGGAACTGCCCTCGCAATTTATGGAAAACTACGCCATCGAGCGCGACTTTTTGCGTACTTTCGCCTTCCACCACGAAACGGGCGAACCGATGCCCGACGAACTCATCGACCGCATCCATCGCAGTCGCAATTTTATGGCGGGCTACGGCTGTCTGCGGCAGGTATCGTTCGGTCTGCTCGACTTGGCCTATTACACGAAAAAAGACGAATTCGCCGACGATATTCAACAATTTGAAAAGAAGGCTTGGGCCGAGGCCATCGTTCTTCCGCAACTGCCCGAAACCTGTATGACGGTGCAGTTCTCGCACATTATGGACGGCGGCTATGCAGCTGGCTATTACAGCTACAAATGGGCCGAGGTGCTCGATGCCGACGCGTTCGGTGTGTTCAAAAAAGAGGGAATTTTCAACCAACAGACGGCGCAGCGATTCCGCGACTGCATCCTTTCGCGTGGCGGCACCGAGCATCCGATGACGCTCTACAAGCGATTCCGAGGTGGTGAGCCGACGATTGATGCGCTGTTGGAGAGGAATGGAATTAAAAGAGAAGTTAAGAAGTTAAGAAGTTAAGAAGTTATGACGGAAAAACAGCAAAAACTCGACCAACGCTACCTGCGAATGGCGCGAATCTGGGCGGAAAACAGCTACTGCCAACGCCGACAGGTGGGTGCGCTCGTCGTGAAGGAGAAAATGATTATCAGCGACGGCTACAACGGCACGCCGAGCGGTTTCGAGAACATCTGCGAAGACGAATCGGGCCTGACAAAGCCCTACGTTTTGCACGCCGAGGCCAACGCCATCACCAAACTCGCCCGTTCTAACAACAACAGCGACGGCGCGACCATCTACATCACCGCCTCGCCCTGCATCGAATGTGCCAAACTCATCATTCAGGCAGGCATCAAGCGCGTGGTCTATGGCGAAAACTATCGGCTCAGCGACGGCATCGACCTGCTCCGACGCGCCGGAATCGAAGTGATTTATATGGGTGACTAACATTTTTCTTGAAAGATAAAAACCACAGCGGATATGAACAACAAAAACAGATATATGCCCCTGATGCTGGCGCTTTGCGTGGTGCTCGGCATCGTCATCGGCACGTTCTACGCCAACCATTTCAGCGGCAATCGGCTCAACATCATCAACAGCGGCAGCAATCGGCTCAACAACCTACTGCACATCATCGACGACCAGTATGTCGATGCTGTCAATATCGATTCGCTCGTCGAAAAAGCCATTCCGCAGATTCTCGTCGAACTCGACCCCCACTCGGTCTATCTGACAGCAAAAGAGGTCGAAATCAACAGCGACGACCTGAAAGGCTCGTTTTCGGGCGTGGGCATCGAGTTTGTGATTCGAGAAGACACGATTCGCGTGCAAAATGTCGTGAAAAACGGTCCTTCGGAACGTGCCGGACTGTTGGCTGGCGACAAGATCGTCACCATCGACGACAGCAGTTTTGTGGGCAAGAAAGTGACCAGCCAAGAAGCAATGCGACGGCTGAAAGGCCCGAAAGACACGAAGGTGAAAATCGGTGTGCAACGCTTCGGCCACAAGGATGTGCTGCAATTCACCGTCACCCGAGGCGACATTCCGCAGCGCAGCATCGCCTCGACCTATATGCTCGACAACCACACGGGCTATATCCGCATCAAAAATTTCGGTGAGACGACCTACGCCGAACTGCTCGTATCGCTCGCCACACTCGCCCAGCAGAGCGTCGATAACCTCATCATCGACCTGCGCGACAACACCGGCGGCTACCTCGACCGCGCCGTGCAAATCGCCAACGAATTTCTGCCGAAAAACAAGCTCATCGTCTATACGCAAGGCCGCAAATCGCCCCGTCAGGAGTACCGAAGCGACGGCCACGGCAGCTATCAGAACATTCCGCTCGTCGTCCTCATCAATGAAGGGTCGGCATCGGCATCGGAGATTTTCGCCGGCGCGATGCAAGACAACGACCGCGCCACCATCATCGGTCGCCGTTCGTTCGGAAAAGGCCTCGTGCAACAGCAAATCGAGTTCAACGACCGCTCGATGGTTCGCCTGACCATCGCCCGCTACTACACGCCGTCGGGACGCTGCATCCAGAAGCCTTATTCGTCGGAAAGCGAATACGAAAAAGACCTGCTCTCGCGCTACGAACACGGCGAATTCTTCTCGTCGGACAGCATCAAGCACACCGGTCCCGTCTATCACACGGGCATCGGTCGCGAGGTTTATGGCGGCGGCGGCATCACGCCCGACATTTTCGTGCCCGAAGACACAACGAATATGACGAGTTACTACAAACAAGCGGCGATGAGCGGGCTGATTATGCAATTCGCCTTCAGCTACACCGACAACAACCGCCTGAAACTCAACAATTTCAAGGAAATGATGGAACTTTCCGACTATCTCGTGCGGCAGAACACGGTCGAGAAATTCGCCCAGTATGCCGACAGCCACGGTCTGAAGCGCCGCAACCTGCTGATTCAGAAGTCGCACAAACTACTCGAACGCTACATCAACAGCCGCATCATCTACAATATGCTCGACGAAAACGCGTGGACGCGCTACATCAACCAAGACGACCCCGTGATTTTCGAGGCACTGCGAATCTTCAAGGAAAATGCTTCGTTCCCGAAACTTCCACAGGCTGACGAAGAAAAAGAAAAACCGAAAAAAGTGGCTGTTAATAAATCCGAACGTCGGCAATTACCATTGCGCCTATCTCAGCATTCAATCGCTTGACGAGTTGCGACCGCATCATTGAAAGGTCGTGGCGCAGGGCTGGACTCGTGATTTTCACGTGCAGCGTTTGGTTTCTGATGAATTTTTCGCCCGTGTAGCGAGCCACTGTTGCGCCTGTGACTTTTTCCCACGCGTCAATCAGCCGTTTTTCGCGAAGCGGTGTTTCGAGTCCTTGCTCACGAAGGAGTTGATGAAGGACATCGGTGAGGCTTTGGGGATGGCGTTTGAACATTGGGATGATGGGTGTTAGGTGATGGGTGATGGGTGATGGGTGATGGGTGTTATGGGATTTGTTCGGAAATGACGCCGTTATCGACGCGGAACAGTTTGTAGTCGGTGGTGCCGGAACTGAGGATTTGGTCGAGGTGCTGCCGATTGGTGTCGGTAATGAAAATCTGGCCATAGCCGTCGTCGGACACGAGGCGCACGATTCGCTCGACGCGCTGGGCATCGAGTTTGTCGAAAATGTCGTCCAAGAGTAGCAGCGGAGTCGTCGCCGAAACCGTGCGTTTGAGGAAGTCGAACTGCGCCAGTTTCAGGGCGATGACGAAGGTTTTGTGCTGTCCTTGACTGCCTTCGCGGCGCACGGGATAGCCGTCGATGAGCATTTCGAGTTCGTCGCGATGCACACCGTGGAGCGAGTAGCCGACAACGCGGTCTTTGGCTCGGTCGCGCTGAATCACGTCGAGCAACGGGCCGCGTTCGCAATGCGACACATAGCGCAGCGAAACCTGCTCTTTTCCTGCGGCAATCTGCTGATAAATCCGTTGAAAAATCGGTATCAGTTCATCGACAAAAGCCTTGCGTTTCTCATACAATTTCTCGCCGTTCACAGCCATTTGCTGTTCCCAAATCTCAAGCACAGCGAGGTCGGGTTCCTGTTCCATTCGCAGAAGCGCATTCCGCTGTTGCAACGCCTTGTTGTAGCCTGAAAGGAGTTCGATATACGAGCGGTCGTACTGTGAAATCACCATATCCATCAGCCGTCGGCGGTCTTCGCTCACGCCGTCGATGAGCAGCGTGTCGGCAGGCGAGACGAACACGACGGGAATCAGTCCGATGTGGTCGGAAAGTCGGCTGTAGGCCTTTCCGTCGCGCTTGAAATGCTTCTTCGTGCCGCGCTTCATTCCGCAGTAGATGTTCAGGCGGTTTTCGTCAGCCTCAGCCGTCGTTTTTTCCGAAAAATCGTTGCCATATTCGCCTTCAACAACGAAAAAATCTTGGTCGTGGTTGATGAGTTGCGAATCGACGGCATTGTTCGCACTTCGGCAGAACGAAAGGTAATAGACCGCGTCGAGCAGATTGGTCTTGCCCTCGCCGTTGTGACCGATGAAACAGTTCATTTTCGGCGAGAATTGCAGCGTCGCCTCACGGATATTCTTATAATGAAGGATGGAAATACGTTTCAAAATCATAGGTGCAAAGTTAGGCAATTATCGCCGAAAAACGAAAAAATCGGCAAAAAATTTCACCATATCGCAGAATTTCTGTAATTTTGCACCGCTTTATTGAAAAAAGAAATTTAAAATCATCAAAAATAATGGCAAACAAGAAAAATCAACAGGAAGTTCTCGACATGAACGAGACCCTTAACAAGTCGGAAGCCTTCGTCATCAAGCACAAGAAGGCCATCATCATCGCAGCGATTGCGCTTCTCGCCGTCATCGCAGGTATTTTCGCTTACAAGGCATACACCGGCCCGCGTGAGGAAAAGGCCAGCACGGCACTCGCCCGCGGACAGGAGTATTTCAACATGGAGCAGTTCGACAAGGCGCTCAACGGCGACGGCGCGAACTATGCCGGTTTCCTGAAAATCGCCAGCGACTACAGCAGCACCGACGCCGGCAACCTCGCCAATCTGTATGCCGGACTGTGCTATGCCAACCTCGACAAATGGCAGGAAGCCATCAACCATCTGGAGAAGTACGACGGTGGCAGCGACGCAATGGTGAGCCCGGCCGCAATGGCAGCGCTCGGTAACGCTTACGCCCACGTTGACCAACTCGACAAGGCCGTTTCTACGCTGACGAAAGCCGCCGACATGGCCGACAAGCGTGGCGACGAGGGTGTGAACAACAGCATTGCACCGACGTTCCGCCTGCAAGCCGCCGAAATCCTTGAGTCGCAAGGCAAGAAGGAGGAAGCGCTGAAGATTTACGAGTCGATTAAAGAGAAATATGTGAACTCGGCACTCGTCCAGAGTCAGGAGATTGACAAGTACATCAGCCGCCTGAAATAACTGTCAACTCTCAACTGTCAATTTTCAACTAAGAAATGGCTACAGCACTGCGAAACCTGAGCGACTACGACTTCTCGAAAGTCCCCGACGCGAGCAATATGTGCTTCGGCATCGTCGTGTCGGAGTGGAATCCCGAAATCACGGGAGCGCTGCTCGAAGGAGCCGTCAATACGCTCGAAAAGCACGGCACACTGCCCGAAAACATCCACGTGAAAACCGTTCCGGGCAGCTTTGAACTCATCTACGGAGCCCATCAGATGTGCCTGCACGGTGGCTACGATGCCGTCATCATTCTCGGTTGCGTCATTCGTGGCGAAACGCCTCACTTCGACTACATTTGCGAGGGTGTGACTTACGGCATCGCCCGTCTCAACGCCAAGAACGAGATTCCCGTCATCTACGGCCTGCTGACCACCAACGACCTGCAACAAGCGAAAGACCGCGCAGGCGGACGGCACGGCAACAAGGGCGACGAATGTGCTGTTGTGGCGATTAAAATGGCGAAGTTCTAAGTTTTTTCGTCGAGAAAATCGTCGAATATTTCTCGAAAGAAAATATCGGACAACAAAAAAGTGGTAAGCGAAAACTTACCACTTTTTCATTTCTCAATGTTCGATTTTTAAGCCTCAGCAGGTGCCTCTTCAGCAGCCGGAGTTTCCTCGGCGGCAGGAGCAGCCTCTTCAGCAGGTGCTTCCGTTGCGGGAGCCTCTTCAGCGACGGGAGCTTCCTCCACTGCCGGAGCCTCTTCCACTTCGGGAGCTTCTTCTGCGACAGCAGCAGCCTTCTTCTCAGCCACTTTCTTCGCAATAGCCTCGTTCACTTTCTTCTCAGCCTCCAACTTCTTGGCGGCAAGGTCTTTCGCAGCCTTCTGGTCGCCCTGGCGGACAGCCTCCAGACCTTTTTCCTTGTCAGCCTTCCAAGCGTCGAACTTTGCCTGGGCAGCAGCCTCGTCGAAAGCGCCTTTCTTCACGCCGCCACGCAGGTGCTTCATCAGCAGCACACCCTCACGGCTGAGGATGTTGCGAACCGTATCCGTAGGCTGTGCGCCCACTTCAAGCCAATAAAGTGCACGGTCGAAATTCAACATCACTGTGGCCGGGTTGGTATTCGGGTTGTACATACCAAGCTTCTCGATAAACCTACCATCTCGTGGTGCTCTTGCGTCAGCGGCTACAATGCGATACACTGCGTATCCCTTGTGACCACCGCGCTGCAATCTGATTTTTGTTGCCATTTTTTAATTGATTTTGTTGATTAATAATTGAATTTCATGCTACCATCTCGTGATAGCGGCTGCAAAGGTACTACTTTTTCCCGATTGCACCAAAATATTTCGACGATTTCTTTTCAAATTGCTTTTAAGGCAGTGCCTGACGGATGTCGGCGAGGATGTCTTCAACATCTTCGATGCCGACAGAAAGACGAATCAAGTCGGGTGCGATGCCTGCCTCGCGAAGTTGCTCGTCGGAAAGTTGGCGATGGGTGTGCGAGGCGGGATGGAGCACGCAGGTTCGCGCATCGGCCACGTGGGTGACGATGGCAATCATCTTCAGCGAGTCCATGAAGCGGATGGCGGTCTGGCGGTCGCCCTTCAGTCCGAAAGCGATGACGCCACACGAGCCGTTGGGCAGGTATTTCTGCGCCAGTGCGTGGTGCGGGTCGTCGGGCAGTCCGCTGTAATGCACCCATGCCACGCGGTCGTCGTTTTGCAGGAATTCAGCCACTCGCTGGGCGTTTTCGCAGTGTCGCGGCATCCGCAAATGCAGCGTCTCAAGTCCAAGATTCAGCAGAAAAGCGTTGTGGGGCGAGGGAATGCTGCCGAGGTCGCGCATCAACTGAGCCGTGAGTTTCGTCATATAGGCCATTTTGCCGAACGCTTTCGTGTAGGTCAGCCCGTGATACGAGTCGTCGGGCGTGGTGAGGCCGGGGAATTTATTAGTTGATAGTTGACAGTTGACAGTTGATGGTTCGCCTTTGTGAGTACAAGTTTCCCAATCGAAGTTACCACTATCGACGATGCAACCGCCCACCTGCGAGGCGTGTCCGTCCATGTATTTCGTGGTGCTGTGGGTGACGATGTCGGCACCCCACTCGAACGGTCGGCAGTTGATGGGCGTCGGAAACGTGTTATCGACGATGAGCGGAACGCCGTGGCTGTGGGCGATTCGGGCAAATTTCTCGATGTCGAGCACGCGACAGCCCGGATTCGTCACAGTTTCGCCGAAAAGAGCCTTCGTGTTGGGTCGAAAAGCCTTTGAAATCTCGTCTTCCGACGCATCTTGATTGACGAAAGTACACTCGATGCCGAGTTTTTTCATCGTCACGGCGAAAAGATTGTAGGTTCCGCCGTAGATTTCAGCGGCAGCAACGAAGTGGTCGCCAGCCTCGCAGATGTTGAACATCGCGTAGAAATTGGCGGCCTGTCCACTCGACGTAAGCATCGCCCCTACTCCACCCTCGAGTGCAGCGATTTTCCGTGCCACAGCGTCGTTGGTGGGATTTTGCAGACGGGTGTAGAAATAGCCCTCTTTCTTCAGGTCGAAGAGGTCGGCCATCTCCTCCGTGTTGTCGTATTTGAACGTCGTGCTCTGATAAATCGGCACGATGCGCGGTTCACCGTTTTTCGGTTCCCAGCCCGCCTGCACGCAGAGCGTGGCCAAGTTTTTTTGCTTTTCCATGTTGAGATGTTACTTTTTGTCGATTGTTTTCACCACTTTTCCGTCGCTCATGCGAGTCAGAACGAGTCCGCGATGGTTGTCACCGATGCGCCGTCCTGTCACGTCGTAACGAGCCACAGGAACGGTCTTTTCACCGCTGAGAATACCCTCCACAGCGTCGTCTTCGTTGAAATACCAATAACTGATGTTCGAGAAGTTAGCCTCGCCACCACCGCGATAGATGGTTTGGATGCCGAAGCGGTCGAAACCAGTCTGGTAGATATAGATGCCATAGGCTTTCTCGACAATCGTACCCTTTTTGTCGGAGAAAAGATAAGGTATTTCTTCCATGTCTTCCTCGATGTTTTTGTACTCGTCTTTATAAAGGATGTAAGGTTCGTCGTCATCGACAAACAGGCGATAGGACAGTTTTTCGGGGTCCATGAAACGGCCTTCGGTGTCCTGAAGCGGCACCTCGAACATAGCGATGTTCAGCGCACCATTGGCATAGACGACATAAGCCGTTACTTTGGGGTCTTGCGGCGTACCGGCATGTTCCTCGTAGGGACGGAAACGCGGCATGTGGAAAATTTCACCACGACCGTCGTTGGCATTGAGCGAGGTCATGAGGAAAAGCGTCTGGTCGGTCGAGAACGAGCGCGTTTCGGGGTCGTAATCGCAAATCAAATCGCCAGCGGGCCATTCGTAGTTCCACGTATATCCGCCACCTTCTTGGGGCACGCGCTCGCCGTTGATGCCGCAGAAATAGTACATAAATGCGCCACCAATGCCTGCACACTGCGCCGGAAACACGATTTTTCCATCCTTGATGGTTCCCTTCATCCACGATTGGGGGAGTTTGTTTTCGGTGACATTCTGCATATAGACATCGTTGCCATCGAAACCAACTTGAAGAAGGTGTCCGTAGGTCTGGTTCTCCATCGAATAGGTCTGTGTGACGAGGTTTTCGGGCGGTGTCACGGGCAGTTCATGGGCGTATGTCAGAATGGTTTCGTAGTCGAGATAATAGCTCCACTCGCCTTCGTAGGCACCGGTATAGACCAGTCCAAGCGCGTCGTAAGTGGTCTCGTCTTTGTTGCCGGAAGTATTGTTGAGAATCAGTTTGTCGCCATCAATCGTAAACGTGATGTTTCCTTTTGTCTCGACGGTGTATTCGTTGATCGAGCCTTTTACTTTCACACGCGCAAGGCGCATTCCGTAGTTGTCGTTCTCGAACCAATAGACCATCTGGCCGAGCGGAACGGTGATGGTATTGCCCTCGATGTTGCCCTCGACCCATGTGTAGGTGGTGGCGTGCGAGAGGATGTTCTTGAAATAGGCTTTGGTGCCATCGTGGCTGAACACCACTTCCTCGACGATTCCCGACTGCGGTTCGTCGATGAAATAGAGGTTGGCGTATGTGGCCCGACCTTCGCGCACGTAGATGCGATATTCGCCGTCGGGTTGTTCGCGGATGATGCCGTGTTCGTCGGCAGTGACTTTCGAAATCGGCGCGAACTTGCGGTTTTCAACGGGTTTGTTTACACTCTGGGCGAATGAAATCGTTGTGCTGAGAAGCATGAACAACGAAAAAATGTATTTTTTCATAAAAACCTGATTTTATTGGATGATTTTCTTGTGATTGACAATGTAGATGCCTTTTTTCAAGGGTGAAATCGAGCGAGAAGACGCGACTTTGCGACCCTGAAGGTCGTAAACCGCCGTTTTCTGACTGTCAGAAGTGACGATGTCGATGCCGTTGGTGTCGGTAACGCGAACTTTCTCGGCATTGACCACCTCGCCCGTCCGTGTGTTGATGAGCACGGCCACGGGGCGCAACTTGCTTTTGTTTTGGACGAGTTTGTTGGCCGAGATGTCAAAGACGTATGTGTGCTGATAGCCTTCGTTGCCCTTGACCGAGGTGGGAAGCGAGCCGGCGATGGCCTGCGAACGCTCGGCGGAGAGTTGAATGGCGACGTCGTTGAATTCAATGTCGGAAATCAGTCCGCCCATCTTTGTATAAGGGGAGAGATAAGGGTCGGAGGAAGTTCCACCAGCATAGCCATTTTGCTGGCCCCACTCTTTTCCCGTTCCCTTGAGGCCGTCGGCTGTCAGGATGTAGGTGAGTTGGTAGGGATTGTTGGCAAAATCGCGCACGAAAGTCGTCGTGCTGGTCACTTCGAGTTTCGTCTGGGCTTCGTCGGTCCAACGGGCTTCCATCGTGAGCGTGGCGGGCGCAACAATGTTGGCACGCTTCTTCCAGTCGTCACGAATGCCGAGGCTGGCACCGCTTGAACCGAAGAACGGACTGACGTTCTGCACGCGATCGAGATAGCCGTTCGGGAAACTATTTACATCGTTCGGATAGAGCGAGGTGATGGTCATCACGTCGCCATTGTGGAAAGCTACGCCCACGAAGTCGTCGCCATAGAGTTTGTTCATGGCTTCCATCGCAGCGATTCCCGACACACACCACTGACACCACGTACCCGTGTATTCCTCCATCAGCGGCTTGTGCTTGGGGAATTCCGACAGGATGGCCATCGTGAAATGGGTAGCGGGTTGTGGGTCTTCGTTATCGACTCCGTTCACCTTTGTCACGCGAAATTCCACGTCGTAGGAACCACTTTCCTGAATCGCCGGAATTTCAACTTTGAGATTGGTCGTGCCACCGAAATATTTTCCTTTGAGCGACACCTTGGCAGAACGGCTGAAGGTTTCGTTGCCGACCTTCAAATCGTACTCGATACTGCTCACAGCGGCTGTTCCATGGTTCACAATGGGAATCGTCAGCGTGGTTTTCTCACCAACGAGCACGAATGTGCTGAGTTCGTCGGGCGGCAATGCACCAACGGCATTCGTTTTGACTTGCTCGCCACTCAACCGAACGACCATCGCGT
This sequence comes from uncultured Prevotellaceae bacterium, assembly GCA_902776665.1. GTDB lineage: Bacteria > Bacteroidota > Bacteroidia > Bacteroidales > Bacteroidaceae > Prevotella. The sequence continues at coordinate 19,014 of CACYQZ010000024.1, read as the reverse complement.
AAGCACCGACCGTGTAATAGGCCGTTTCAGGCAGATTACGCCACTTGCGCACCGTGCGCGACGAGTGAAAATACAAACTGCCGACATCCTCCGAAGCGACGCACATGATGGGCTTTTTGTTGGCCTCGGTATCAACGGCAGGGACGGTCACCGAATAACCGACGTAAACGCCCTCGCTGGTGATGGTGTAAGGCTCTGCAAATGCTACATCGACCCATTGTCCCTCTGCAGTAAAATTGGTCGTGGCAATGTTGGCGACGTTTTTGCCGCTCGCCAACTGCAATTCGGTTGTGAGCCACGCTTGGCAGTCGGTCAGCGAAACACCTGTGTTCATCGGAATCCGCACGCCGACAACCTGCAGCCCCACCAGTGCATCGTCATTCAGATGCATCGCGACGTCGTAAGTTTCAGCTTTCTCCGTTCCCATCGGCTTCAACGAGCCTGAACCGGTGTAGATTCCGTAGAAAATTTCGTTCTGGGCCTGCATCGTGCAGACTGCGAACATTGTTAAAAGTAAAAGTAAAAATTTCTTCATATTCTTCGATGTTTGTTTTTCCTATAACTTAAAAAAAGCTTTTTTATGCCTCAAGACAGCGGTCGAGTTCCTCGGCGATGGCCTTTTTGTCGAGATGCTGCCCGATGAAGACGAGTTTTTGCATCCGGTCGCCATACTGCTCGTCCCAGTCGCGCTGCAAACCGGGATTTTGCTCCTTGAACAGTTGCAATTCGTTCTCGGGCATCGTGGCATACCACTGTCCGGCATTGCGGATGCTGACTTGCTTGCCGGCCTGCTCGAAAACGTAGCACATTTCGGGCTCGTCGTGGAACCAACAGATGCCTTTCGTACGAATGATTCCCTTCGGCCAACGACGTGCCACAAACTCGTCGAAACGCCCGAGATTGAAGGCTTGGCGACGGTAATAGACGAAGGTTCCGATGCCGTATTCCTCGGCTTCGCCCTCGTCGTGGTGATGGTGGTGATGGTGACAGCCACCTTCGTGATGATGATGTTCCTCTTCGTGGTGGTGATGATGGTCGTGGTCGTCATCGTCGTGATGGTGATGATGATGTTCTTCTTCGTGGTCATCATCGTCGGGGCGTTCTTCAATCGCCGAAATCCACGCTGCCGAGGTCGCCACGCTGTCGAAGTCGAACAATCCTGTGTTGAGAATCTTGTTGAAATCCACGTCGCAGTAGTTTGTTTCGATGATTTCGGCCTTCGGTTGCAGGGCGCGCACGATTTTCTTGGTGCGCTCCAACTCTTTCGGCGACACTTCCGAAGCCTTGTTCAACAGCACGATGTTGCAAAATTCTATCTGTTGAATCACCAAATTTTCGATGTCCTCCTCGCCGATGTCGGGACGCAACAGCAGGTCGCCACCGGCAAATTCGTCCTTCATCCGCAGCGCATCCACCACCGTCACAATGCTGTCGATAACGGGCTGACCGTCGTAAACGTATTCAAGTCCCATCGTCGGCATCGAACAGATGGTCTGGGCGATGGGAGCCGGTTCGCAGATGCCGCTCGCCTCGATGACGATGTAATCGAAACGGCGCTGACGGGTGATGTCGCGCAGTTGCTCCACGAGGTCCATCTTCAGCGTACAGCAGATGCAACCGTTCTGCAACGCCACCAGACTCTCGTCCTTCTGCTCCACTACACCGCCCTTTTCAATCAGGTCGGCATCGATGTTCACCTCGCCGATGTCGTTCACGATGACCGCGAAACGAATCCCACGCTCGTTGGCGAGAATCCGGTTCAACAACGTCGTTTTTCCGCTGCCCAAATAACCCGTGAGCAGCAAAACGGGAATTTTCTGTATATCCATTTTTTAGTTATTATTGACAGTTGAAAATTGAGAGTTATCCTTTCATGCTGCAAAGGTACTGATTCGTGAGCGAAATACAAAATAAAACCGTTGATATTTTTTGCACTATTTCTCCCCATACCGTTTAATCAAACTATAAGCATCGTATAGGCCGAGTTCACCGGCTTTGCTGAGGTTTTTAAGGCCATCGGCCTTGTTGCCTGAGAAGATATAGGTCAGGCCGAGGTTGAAGTAGGCTTCGGCGAGGTTCGGATTGAGGGCGAGGGCCTGCTGGAAGTCGTCGATGGCGGCGTTGTAGTCTTTTTGCAGGGCTCTGAGCGTGGCACGGTTGTAAAGCAGCAGGGCGTTGTGGTTGTCGAGGGCGAGGGCGTTGCCCAAATCGTCGTCGATGCGGCGCAAACTGAGGCTTTGACCGAATTTCACGTCGGTGTTTTGCAGACTGCTGTAGTCGGCGAGTTCGTGCAGGCAGACGGCCCGCTGCCAATGCGCAAGGACTGACGTCGAGTCGATGGCGAGATAGTCGTTGAGGTCGTTGATGGCCTCCGAGAAATTGTGGGTTGTGGCGTGGGCGACGGCACGCTGCAAGAGCAGTCCGAGAGCGGTGGAAACGTCGCGCGAGGCACTGATGGCACGGCTGAGCGAGTCGATGACAGCGAAAATCGCACCCGACTCGGCTTCGTCGAGCGTTCCGGGCCTGCAAACGATGAAAATTGGGCGCTTCGGCTTGTGTTCACGGTTGAATTGCTCGAGTGCGTGGTCGATGATTTGGAACGTGTTGAGACCGCTGCGACGGGGCATCAGCGAGAGCGAGAACATCGGCAACAAGTCGGTCTTCACCTCGCGGTTTTGGACGCTTCCGCGATAGTCGTTTTTGTATTCGGGTGTCGTCACTTCATCGTCGATAACAACCCATTGGTCGTATTTCTCGACATCGACATCGCTCAACTTGCGCATTTCGCGCAGTTTGTTCTTGCTCCATCGTTGCTGAATGCCCTGATGCTTGTCGAGTTGGGCTTTGGTGACGCGAAATTCGTCTTGTTCGGCCTTCGCCGTCATTCCGAGGCGACGATAGCACTGCGCCCGCGCCAACAGTCCTGCCCAGAAGTTCGGGAAGGTTTCGATGACACGCGAATAGTCGACGATGGCAGCGCGATAGTTGCCCGTGCGGTCGAGCAGCAGGGCACGGTTGTAGAGCGCCTGCAGGTTGTTGGGCTCGTGGCGCAGCACGAAATTGAAGTCTTCGATGGCGCGGTTGTCGTCGCCGAGTTGCTGGCGCAACAGACCGCGATTGTAGTGCGACAGGAAGTTGTTCGGGTCCATATCGATGGCCATATCATAGTCGTCCATCGCCTGCCGCAGCCGATTCCGATTGACGCGCACCATCGCACGATACATATAATGATTGACGACTCGTGGCTGGTAGTGAATCGCCTTCGTGAGAGCCGAGTCGGCCACTGCCCAATTTTTCCGCTGCATATTCAGTCGCGCCAAAATCGACCACGAATTGCCGTCGTAAGGATTGCGCTCCAGCGTGCGGTCGAGCCACTGCGAAGCGGTTGTCGTGTCGTTTTCGTTGAGGTAAATCTCTGTCTGCAAAGCGTAGGCCATATTCATATCAGGCCAGCGTTGCACGATGTATTCCAAATCTTTGTGCGCCTGCTCGTTTTCCTTCAAAAAATAGCGGCAATAGGTGCGATTGAACCAATAACCGCGCTCGTCGGGACTGAAAACGAGGGCTTTTTCGTAGTCGTCGATGGCCTCGGCATATTTTTTTTGTCGGATACGACACTCGGCGCGTGCGGCGAAGATTTCGTGGACATAGGGATTGAGTTCGATGGCCTTGTTGAAGTCGTTTTCGGCACCCGTGTAGTCGTCGAGCATCAGTTTGCAGAGGGCGCGATAGTACCACGGCTCGTAGAGATAGGGCTTCGCCGCGAGTGCATTGTTGAAATGCTGGATGGCGACGACATAGTCGTGGTTGCTCAGCGCGATTCGCCCCGAAATGATGAGGCGGTCGGTGTTGTATTGGGCGAGGGAAGCAAGCAGTGAAAGGTGAAAAGTGAAAAGTAGCGACAAAATCCTTTGCCGCCAAACTTTTTTGTCAATATTTTTCAATAAAAAAACACTCATCATTCTTCACTTTTCACTCAACACTTCACACTCTTCACTTCTTCGGTGCCTTCGTGCGATAACTACAGTGATAGCGACCCTGCGTCAGCGCCTTCAGTTTGCTTTTGATGAGTTGCTTGCGCAGCGGCGAGATGCGGTCGATGAACATTTTGGCGTCGAGATGGTCGAATTCGTGCTGCATCACACGCGACAGATAGCCGTCGATCCACTCGTCGTGCGGCTGAAACTTCTCGTCCATATACTGCACTCTGATGCGCGTGTGGCGCGTCACTTTCTCGCGGATTCCGGGCACCGACAGACAGCCCTCCTCGCTCGTTTCCGTCGGCGACGACTCATCGATTTCCACGATGTGGGGATTGATATAGACGTGCCGAAAATCCTTGTATTCGGGCAGATCCTCGCTCAGTGGGTCGAGGTCGATGATGGCAAGTCGGATGTTCTTGCCGATTTGCGGTGCGGCAAGTCCGATGCCCTCGGAAGCGGTCAGCGTCTCAAACATATTGGCGATGAGTTCGTCGAGCCCGGGATAGTCGGGCGTGATGTCTTCCGAAACCTTTCGCAACACAGGCTGGCCGTAGGTATAAATAGGCAATATCATTACAATTTACAATTGACAATTTACAATTAACATTTTTCACTTCACACTCCTCACTTCACACTCCACACTCCACACTTCACGACATTCGTCTTTTCGACTCAAGAAAGTCTTGCAGCAGAATCGTGGCACTGATTTCATCGACCAACGCCTTGTTCTGGCGGTCTTTCTTGCGCAATCCACCGTCGATCATCGCCCGATGGGCCAACACCGAGGTGAAACGCTCGTCGTAAAACTCAATCGGAATCGAGGGCTGACTCTTTCGCCAGCGGTTCACGAACTGTTCGACGCGCGCGAAATTCTCACTCGGAGTGCCGTCCGCCTGTCGCGGTTCGCCGATGACGATGCGCTCGACGGGTTCGCGACCGATGTAGCCGACCAAGAAATCGTATAGTTCAGATGTGGAAACAGTCGCCAATCCGCCAGCAATAATCTGTAGCGGATCGGTGACTGCTATTCCTGTACGCTTCTTGCCGTAATCGATGGAGAGGATTCTCACACCTTATTTATTATAGAGCAACCAAGCATCGGGATACTTCGAGCGGAAAGCGTCGCGCGAGCGGGCAGCATCTTCCTTGCGGTCGAAGGTCGAAGCCACGACGCGATACATTCCACGCGAGTTCTGAACAATCTGGGCATCGTAGCCAGCAGCCTTCAGCGTGTTCTGAAGACCCTGCGCATTGGCCTGCACCGAGAACGAACCGACCACCACGCTGAAATTCCGCAGACCACCGCCGCTGACGAGCGTCACCGACTCCTGACGATAGGTCGCGTTGTCGTAGTTGTCAACTGTGGGCTGTGCCGGGTTCGTCGGGGTGAGCGGCGTCACCACGGGCGTGTCCGTCGTTGTCTGAACGGCACCTGCGTTGGCGTTAGCCTCGGCCTCGGCAGCCTGCGCCTTGTCGTAAGCCTTGCGATAGGCGCTTTCTTTCGATCCACAACTTGCCAGTGTCAGCACTGCGCATAAACCTGCACTCAAAATCAATGATTTCTTCATAATCTTTACTGTATTTTTTAATGAATAAACTAATTCGTCTGAAAGACAGGGCGAAATTACGAATTATCTGCCAAAAAACAGGAAAAAATTCGCATAAAGTTTGTTAAAACTGCAAAATATGCCCATTTTAACAAAAAAATACCGCATTTTTTCGCGATTTTCGCACTTTTTTTACTACATTTGCGATGTCTTTCAGACAAAATGCCATTTTCGTGGCCCAAAATGAATATTTATTTACTAAAACAGACAAAACAATGAAAACAGTAGGTTATTTTGGCGCATTTCTCGGCGGTGCCATCGCCGGCGCAGCACTCGGACTGCTTCTCGCACCCGAGAAAGGTACAGAAACTCGCACTCGCATCACCGATGCCGTTGAAGACTTCTGCAAGAAGCACAACATCAAACTCAGCCGCCGCGAAGTCGACGACCTCGTCGATGACATTAAAGAGGCCGCTTCCGACATCGTAGAATAAGCAAAGATGATGTTTTCCAACGACCGAAACATTGAAACCATCGGCCAGTTGGCCGAGGCCGTGAAGCACTACGTCGGGCTGCAGCGCGAATATATGAAGCTCGACGTCATCGATAAAGTGGTGCGACTCATCACCGCCATTACCCTGACGGTGGTGCTCGCCCTGCTTGTCATCCTCTTCCTGATTTACGCCTCGTTTGCCGCCGCCCACGCGCTGGCTCCGGCAGTGGGAATGGCCGCCGCCTTCGGCATTGTGGCCCTGTTCTATTTGGCCGTGCTGATTCTCTTCATCCTCTTCCGTCGGAGGTGGATAGAGCGTCCCGTCGTCAGGTTTCTCGCCAGTTTGTTAATGGAAAAATGAGTGCTATGGAAACGACCAACAACCGCCCGACTGCGACTTTTCGGTCGCTCGACGAAATCCGCGACCGCAAGGACGTGCTGCTCACCGACATCCGCAAGGACGACCAGCAAATCAAGGCCCTTTGGGGACAACTTTTCGCCAAGCGTGAGCCGATTTCCGCACTCACGCCTTCGAAGCGCATCAGTTCGCTGATGGCGACGGGCGCCGGTGTGTTCGACGGCATTCTGCTCGGTTGGAAACTTTATCGAAAGTTTAAGCGGAAGAAATAAAAAAATGAAATTTCATCGACTTTCCACATACCTTTTTGGGTTGTTGCTCGTCGCATTCGTCGTGCTTGGCCGCCAGTCGGCAAAGGCACAGACCGAATTTCTGACGACCTCGCCGAAGTACGAAATCCGTGCCGTCTGGCTGACGACACTCAACGGACTCGACTGGCCGAAAACGCTTTCGAACGGTTCTTCGGGCAGTGTGGAACGTCAAAAACAGGAACTCGTCAAGATTCTCGACCAACTGAAGGCTGCCGGCATCAACGTGGTACTGTTGCAGACGCGTGTGCGTGCCACGACGATCTATCCCTCGGCGATGGAACCGTGGGACGGCTGTCTGACGGGCACGGCAGGGCGAAATCCGGGTTACGACCCGCTGCAGTTCGCCATCGACGAGTGTCACAAGCGCGGAATGCAGTTGCACGCGTGGGTGGTGACGATTCCCATCGGAAAATGGGCGGCTGCAGGCTGTACGCAACTGCGGAAACGCCAGCCGAATCTGGTGAAGAAAATTACCGTGAACGGTGCGGCAGAGGGCGTGATGGACCCCGAAAAACCGCAGACGGCGACCTACATCGCCGACATTTGCGAAGAAATCGTCAAGAATTACGACATCGACGGCATCCATCTCGACTATATCCGCTATCCCGAAACGTGGAAAATCAAGGTGTCGCGCCAGCAGGGACGCCGCCATATCACGAGCATTGCCGAGGCGATTAGCCAGCGTGTGAAACGGCTGAAACCGTGGGTGATGATGAGTTGTTCGCCCATCGGCAAGCACGACGACCTGAGCCGCTATTCGTCGCGTGGATGGAATGCGCGGACGGTGGTTTGTCAGGACGCACAGGAATGGCTGCGCACGGGTGTGATGGACGCGCTGTTCCCGATGATGTATTTCCGCGACAACCATTTCTTTCCTTTTGCGATTGACTGGAAAGAGCAGTCGCACGGGAAAATTGTTGCGCCGGGCTTGGCGACCTATATGCTCGACCGTCGCGAGGGCAACTGGCCATTGCTGACCGTCGCACAGGAAATGAACGTGCTGCGGCAACTCGGCCTCGGCCACACGCATTTCCGCAGTCGTTTCCTGACCGACAACACGAAGGGAATCTACACGTTCCAACGCCAATTCAACAGCTGTCCGGCCCTGATTCCGCCGATGACGTGGATGAATGCGACGCGACCCGATGCGCCGACGGATTTTAAGATTCGAGGAGCGAGGAGCGAGGAACGAGGAACGAGGAGCGAGGTGACGATTTCGTGGACAGCCCCAACACCCAACACCCAACACCTAACAACTAACACCCAACACCCAACACCTTTCTTATATAATGTATATGCCAGTTCAGTCTGTCCCGTCGATATTTCCGACCCGCGCAACCTCGTTGCCACACGATTGACTGAGCCGCACATCACCTTCTCATCCAACACCCAACACCCAACACCTAACACCCAACATCAAACACCCAAATTTTACGCCATCACCGCCCTCGACCGCTACGGCAACGAGAGCGAACCGCTGCAAAGTCATTCTTTTAAGACGCAGCAACCAACTGTCAACTATCAACTATCAACTATCAACTCCACCCTCCCCCTTCTTCCCTGCGACGGTCGCCAACTGACGCTTCCCGAAAAGCCTCAGACCCTCGATGCCAACACCCTTGCCATCGAAACCCTGCAGGGAACGCTCGTTGCCACTCGTCCGTGGCGCGGCAACAAAACCGACGTCAGCACCTTGCCCGAAGGTTTTTATCAACTTCGTTCACTCGGTCGGAAGGGCATCACCCATCGACTTGGCTTTTTCCAAATCAAAAGGCATTAAAAAACTTATTTCCGTTTGAGAATCATGTAAATGATGACGGGCGCACCGAAAAACGGCGTGACCGCGTTGAGTGGCAGACGAACACCATTCGTCGGCAGCGAACAAATCAGGTTGCAGGCCAATGCGACGACCGCGCCCATCAGCAGCGTGGCGGGCATCAGCAGGCGGTGGTTGGCGCGACGCAGCAAGAGCCGTGCCATGTGGGGAACGGCAAGGCCGATGAAGGCGATGGGGCCGCAAAAGGCGGTGGTGACGGCGCAGAGCAGGCCGGTGGTGAGCAGGAGGCGGTTGCGGACGCGCCGCGTATCGATGCCGAGATTCTGCGCGTAATGGTCGCCGAGCAGCATCGCGTTCAGCGGTTTGACGAGTACGACGGCAGAGCCGATTCCGAAGGCGATTCCGAGGGCGAAAAGGGGAAGATGGCGCAGCGAAACGGCTCCGAAAGTGCCCATTCCCCACATCACATACGAGCGCACGCCTTCTTCGGTGGCGAGCGAACTGAGCAGCGTCACCGCCGACGACGAAAGATAGCCGACCATCAAGCCGATGATGAGCAACATCACGTGGTTTTGGACGATTCGCGAAAAGAAATAAAGCACCGCCGTGACGGCCATCGCACCAACGAATGCGGCGGCGAGAATAGCGAAAAAGCCTGTGAGTTGAAGGATTTCAGTGGCGATGCCGCCGCCGAGAAGCAACACGACGAGGGCGACGGCGAGCGAGGCACCAGAAGTAATACCAAAAATGCCAGGACCAGCCAACGGATTGTGGAAAGCGGTTTGCAAAAGCAGACCGCAGACGGCCAACGCCGAACCGCAGAGCATCGCTGTGATGGCTTGTGGCAGGCGCGATTCCACGATGATGAAACGCCACGATTCTTTCGCCTCGCCTCGACCCAGAAGGATGTCGATGACCTCGGGAATGGGGATTTCGACCGAACCGACGAATAGGTTGAGGAGGAACAATGCAAATAGGGCAATGATAAGGGCGGGAAAGATGGGCTTAGGGGTCATAGTGTAGAGTGGATAGTGGATAGTGTGAAGTGTGAAGTGTGGAGTGTGGAGTGTGGAGTGTGAAGTGTAGAGTGTGGAGTTAGGGGGTGATTTTTTGGAAGTATCGTAGTTTTTGATGGTTTTGTTTCGAGGGATTTAGGAGGATGGTATAGTCGTGAAGAAGGCGGTCGGGACGGAACGAAACTTCCTCGAAATAAGGCACTTGCAGCGAATTGACATAATAGATTTCGCCTGTTTGGAATGCCTTGAACGCCTGGTAGCCGTGATGTTCCGCAGCAAGCATCGTGCGCGTCAGCGGCATCGCACCCGTATAGTTGAAAATCCACACGTCAGCATCGCCAGCCTTGTCGAGCACCGTCTCAAACGACAACGGAAGACTGCCGCTGTGTTCGTCGTCGGCCCAAGCATACGCGCCGCCGACATCGGCTATCAGTCGCGCCACCGTACTTCGTCCACCTGCCACATACCACGTGCTGCCCGTCAGTCGCTCGGTCAGAATGGATTTCTTCTCACTCCTCGCTCCTCGTTCCTCGCTCCTCGACAGAGAAAAATACTCCCTCTCCACCACCGCAAACAGCGAATCAGCCTGCACCTCGCAGCCATACAACAGACCATAAAATCGCATCCATTCCGCCCGTCCGAGTGCCGACGTTTCCATATATTCGGCACACTCGATGAGCGGTACGCCGAGTTTCTCCAACTGCCCGTAGCCACCGCTGTTCTCGAAAGGCGAGAGCAGAATCGCATCGGCATCGAGTTCGACGATTTTCTCGATGTCGGGATTCATCGCGTCGCCACAATCGACAATCGGTTTTTCCGAAGCGTTTCGAGTCGAAAAATCGACAAAATTCACGCGCCGATGAATCTCGGGCAACAGCATATATTTCAAATCCGCCACACCCGCAATCGCCTCGTCGGCATCGAGCATCAGCAACAGCGACGCGTGCGCCGTGTTGAATACGACACTGCGCTGCAACGGAACACGCACAACCGTGCCTTCCGACGGCGAGAAATCGGCATTTTTCGGCACGAGCCAATAGCGGTGCAAAACGCCCTCGCCCCAAGGATTGCGCAGTTCGACCATCGTCACCGCCGAATCGCGCACAATGACAATGTTCTCGGCATATTTCAAGTGCAACGTGTCGCCCTCGAAAGCCGTCGTCGCCACCCTACCCTGCCGACACGAGACCACAAGCATCAGCAAGGCTATGCACCAAACAAAAATTTTGTTCATATCAGCCGCGAAATTACAAAAAATATTCAAAACTCGTCGGTTTTTAATTGGAAATTCGTAACTTTGCATCGTAATTTATACTTTGACATTATGATTCAGAAAGACGAAAAGACGATGGAAGAGAAGAAAAGCCTCAATTTCATTGAGCAGCAGGTGGAAAAGGATTTGGCCGAGGGCAAGAACGGCGGACGGATGCAGACACGCTTCCCGCCGGAGCCGAACGGCTATCTGCACATCGGCCACGCCAAGGCGATTGCGCTCGATTTCGGACTGGCGAAGAAGTACGGCGGCACGTGCAACCTGCGATTCGACGACACGAACCCTCAGAAAGAGGACACGGAATATATCGAGAGCATCGAGCACGACATCGCGTGGCTCGGCTTCAAATGGGCGAATATTTTCTACGCCTCGGACTATTTTCAGGACCTTTGGGACTTCGCCGTGTGGCTCATCAAGCAGGGTCGCGCCTACGTCGATGAGCAGTCGAGCGAGGTGATTGCCCAGCAGAAGGGCACAACGACGAGCCCGGGCACGAATTCGCCCTATCGCGACCGTCCGGTGGAGGAAAACCTGCGGTTGTTTGAGTATATGAACAGTGGCGAGTGTGAGCCCGGAACGCTGGTTTTGCGTGCGAAAATCGATATGGCACACCCGAATATGCTGTTCCGCGACCCGCTGATTTACCGCGTGCTGAACATTCCGCATCTGCGTACAGGCTCGAAGTGGAACGCCTATCCGATGTACGATTTTACGCACGGTCAGAGCGACTATCTCGAGGGTGTCACCCATTCGTGGTGTACGCTGGAGTTCGTGGAGCATCGGCCATTGTACGACCTGTTTGTAGAATGGATGCGTGAGTGGAGAGAAATGCCTTACGAAGGCCCTCGCCAGACGGAATTCAACAAGTTGAACCTGAGTTACACGCTGATGTCGAAGCGAAACCTGTTGGCATTGGTGAACGAGGGGATGGTGAACGGTTGGGACGACCCGCGAATGCCGACCATCTGCGGATTCCGCCGTCGTGGCTATTCGCCCGAGAGCATCGTAAAATTCATCGATAAAATCGGCTACACGACCTACGACGCGCTCAACGAAATGGCATTGCTCGAAAGTGCCGTTCGCGACGACCTCAACAGCCGTGCCATCCGCGTTTCGGCGGTGCTCGACCCTGTGCGCGTGGTCATCACGAACTATCCCGAGGGCAAAATCGAGTCGCTGACCGCCGTGAACAACCCCGAAAACGAGGCCGACGGCACCCACGAGATTGAATTTAGCCGCGAAATATGGATCGAGCGCGACGACTTTATGAAGGAGGCCGAGAAAAAATTTATGCGACTCGCCCCCGGCAAGGAAGTGCGCCTGAAAAATGCCTATATCATCAAATGCGACGAGGAACATCCCTGCGACGAAGACGAAAACGGCAACGTCACGACGATTTACTGCACCTACGACCCCGAATCGCGCAGTGGAATGCCCGGTGCCGACCGCAAAATCAAGGGAAAAACACTGCATTGGGTGAGTTGCCACAACGCGAAAAAGGCCGAAATCCGCCTCTACGACCGACTTTGGAAGGTCGAGAACCCACGCGACGAAATGGCCGCCATCCGCGACGCGCAGCAGTGCGACGCCGTCACCGCGATGAAGCAAATCATCAACACCGACTCGCTGAACGTGCTCACGAACTGCTATGTCGAGCCCTACGCCGCCACGATGAAGGCTGGCGACTACCTGCAATTCCAGCGCATCGGCTACTTTATGCCCGACACCGATTCCACGCCCGAAAATCCCGTCTTCAACAAGACCGTCGGACTGAAGGACACGTGGGCGAAAGTCAATAAACAATAGAAAATGTCTGACAACGACAAATATTTTGAGAGCGACGAGTTCAAGGAGATTATCAGTCGATATGAAACGGCCCGCCAAGCAGGTGAAACGCCGTATTTCGATCCCGAGGACCTGACCGATATTGCCGAGTATTACTATATGCTCGGCAATATGCCCTCTGCCATCGAAGCCGCCGACCAAGCCGTCAGAATGTTCCCCGGAGCCGCCGAACCACTGGCTTTTCGGGCGCGAATGGCCCTGCACGCCGACAACGACACGCGACTGGCGAAAAAACTCATCGACCAAATCGACGACGAAACCCATCCCGAATACCATTATGTCGTGGCCGAACTGATGATTTTCAGCAAGCAATACGACCAAGCCGAAGCCTTTCTCGAAGAGCAGTTCGAAGCCATCGACGACGAGGAAGAACGCGAGGATTTCATCATCGATGTGGCAATGCTCTACGCCGACTACGAACTCTACGAAAAGGCCGCGAAATGGCTGCACCAATACACCGACACCGATGACCCCGACTACAAGGAACTGCGCGGAAGAATTGCGATGCACCGCGGCAACTACGAGGAGAGCGAGCGCATTTTCAACGAACTCATCGACAGCGACCCCTACTCTACGCCCTATTGGAACCACTTGGCCTCGGCGCAGTTTATGCACAACAATATCCGCGATTCCATCCAGAGCAGCGAATTTTCGATTGCCATCAATCCCAACAACGCCGACGCCATCCTCAACAAAGCCAACGGACTCTTCAGCCTCGGCAATTTCAAGGAAGCAAGGAAGTTCTACAAACGCTTCTGTGAACTCTGTCCGCAGGAAGAGTCGGGCGAGATGTTCCAAGGCATCTGCTACCTCAATATGGAAGAGCCCGAAAAAGGCATCAAGCACCTGAAAAAAGCCGAGGAAATCGCCCCCGAAGACTCTGAAAACCTTTTTGAGATTTATCAGGAACTGGCATTTTCGCTCTCGCGCATCGGAAAAATCGACGAAGCCCTCGAATACACCGAAAAAATGCTGAACCTGCCCAACGCGCCCCACGACGAAGCCCTTGTGATGAAGGCTCACCTGCTGATGGAAGCCAAGCAATGGGTCGAGGCGCAGGCGTGCTATTCGCAAGCCATCATCGAGAGCGGTGGTTCGGCGCACATCTTCCTACGCGTCGCCATTTCCATCTACGACCTCGGCTACTACGACCACGCCTATCGTCTGTTTCGGATGCTCGACAATTTCGAGGACAACGAAAACCGCACCGAAGGCTTTGCCTACGAGGCCCTGTGCTGCTATTCGCTGGGGAAGAAAGAGGAGTTTCGCGAGGCCGTCCGCAAAGCCTGCGAGCGCAACCCACGCGAAGCCGCCATCGTGCTCTGCGACCTGTTTCCCGAGGAGGTCGAGCCGAAAGACTACTATCGATATTTAGTTGAGAGTTGATAGTTGACCGTTTTCACAGGAAAAAGGCAGAAAAAGTGTTCTCAAATTTGTGAATACGAAAAATTGTTTGTATCTTTACAACAAAAAAAAGTTTTCCAATCGGCAGGATATTTCCTGAAAACAGTCGTATAACAAATAGAGACAGGTTACAAAAACAAGTGTGAAAACGGACCAAGAAATCATAGAAGCCATCAAAGGCGGTGGCAGCAAAGGACAGAGCCTGATGGTCAGTCGCTACGGGCAGCAGGTGTTCGCGATGGTTGTCCGCCAAGTGGGCGACGCGATGGATGCCGAGGAACTGACGCAAGACACCTTCCTACGCGCCTTCAGCCACATTGGGAGCTACGACCCCAATCGGGCATCGCTCGGCACGTGGCTATGCCGAATCGCCTACCGCCTGACGCTCGACTTCCTGAAACGCCGCCGTCCGCAAATTGTCTCGATAGAAGACACGGAGGTTTGGCAGACAGACATCGGCGAGGAGCAACTGGCCGCCGAACTGTCCACCGGCAACGAGGAACGCATACGCCGACTGGAACTGCTGATGGACGACCTACCGCCCGACGACCGCCTGCTGCTCACGCTCTACTACTTCGAGAACCGTCCGCTCGACGAATGTGCGTTCATCATCGACGCGACGGCCCACGCCTTGGCAAACCGCCTCTATCGAATCCGCAGAAAACTATTCAAACAACTTCAGAAATATGACAAACTATAAAGATACCGACCTTCGAGAAGCCCTGCGCCGCCGATATTCTGACACGCCGCAGTTGTCCGCCGACTTCGCCGACCGACTTCGCCAACGAATCGAGGAGCAGACGGCGAAGCCCAAGCACCGCCGCGTGTGGCTCTATTCGGGCATTGCCGCCGCAGCCGCCAGCGTCCTGTTGTTGCTGACGCTACATTATTATAATAATCGTGGTGGTGAGTTGAATGAAATGCCATTGGCAGAAACGAAGACAGTTGCAGCAGATAGTTCTTCCAATATAAAAAATGAGCCGATGCCCACGAAAGTGGTTGAAGTTCCTTTAGTGGCAAAGGCAGAAAAACCTAAGACGACAATGACGATACAAAAAACACCGTCCAAATCGCCCCAAAAGGATCGCGTGAGAAAGGCAAAGGCCACACAACCGAAGCCAACAGACACGACTGAAGAACTCGTTACACATTTAGAAAATGACGAATTGCACTTAACGGCAGAAGCAAGTCCTCAAGTGACAATAACGAGAACGATTCATCTTTCCCCAGAACAAGTGATATATATCGTTGATGCTTCGAATCAAATGCCTGCAATGGAAATGCTCTCCGTGAACGAACTACGTATGCGCGGACAACGACTGACAGCAGAAGTACAGCAACATTTACAAAATCCGATGTAATTCTAAACCCCACATAACAATGAAACGAATTATTCTCTTACTGATGCTCACGCCCCTATGCGCGGCATCGCAAGCACAAGTGAATCCGAAGATTCAGCAACTTTTCGATAAACTTACGGAATTGGGCGAGCGAACAAATATCATCAAGTCGGGTGGCAAACATCAGCCCACGCGTTTGCAATGTTCTGTAGATTGGTACTACAGCAAAAATATGTATTATGGTCCCCCAACCCACTCCAAAGACAGTGTGCTCCGTGAAAAATGGAACAAGTTGCAACAGCAGTTGTCCATCGTCCGTCATACCCTCGACGACCTACAAGAGGAAGCCGCTGAGAGTTACCATTACGAATACCATAAAGGCGGTCTCGACACCATTGTATATTCTATGAACCTTTGTCGTGACACAACTCGTCAAGCAAGAAAGCATCAAAGCGAAAACCATCCGTTTTTTGATTCTGACGAGTTTCTGTACTTTACATATCGTCCTAATCAGGATGGTAGTTCATATTTTGGCTACCTCTCCTATGTTGTAGGCCTGCCCGAACCGAGTGAGGAAGCAGAAAAAAAGAGTTTGGAAACACTGACTTCCGATGTTATCCGCCTTTTCAAGCAGAACAAAATCAAACCTCGCAAAGCCATTTGGAGACACGACAATGAATATTCCGACTCCATCTGGAAAAACAATGGGTTAGGATTTGAATTCCGATATAAACTTAGCGATCATAGTCTTGAGGGCATCACAAATGCCACAATATTCACCGTACCGATAGAACAGGAACAGAAGGCTTGGCAAATTCTCCATCAAATCGACAGTATTGCACTAAAATTCACCGATGGAAATCACGATTATTTGTACAGATACAAATATAACATCAATTTTAAAGATCCTTATTGGTTGCCACTTTTATGGGAACCCATTCTGAGTTGTTTCCCTCTTTCTGAAGCCGAATACTATAGCATTAGCGTTCGCAACGACCGATTCGGCTTCCATTTTGCCATTACACAGACTGATGGCGTGGAATGGATTCCCTCGAACTGGCCAAATATCAAATCTTTTGATAATGGAAAAATCACTTATTTCAAGGGAATGGAGATACAGGAGTCCCCAAAAATTATTTTACCAGAAAAAGATTTCGAGTAAAAAAAATAGCAACTCGATTATAGATTTTCGCGAAAAGTGGTAATATATAAGTAGAGGACACAAAGCGAATGGAAACAGCAACAGGCAAGACACCCCCAACCACGCTCGACGAAACACTGCTCATACGCCGCATACTTGACGGACAGACAGGGCTGTTCCGCCAACTTGCAGAGCGATATGCCACGCAGGTGATGCGAATGGTGGGCCGCCTGATTCCTTCGCCCGAAGAAGCCGAGGAAGTGACACAAGACACGTTGTTGGAAGCCTTCCAAAGCCTCGCCCGATTCGATGCGCGAAAAGCCAGTTTCCCCACGTGGCTGATGCGCATAGCCTACCACACGGCACTGAAGCACTACCGACAGCATCACAAGGCGGTGGCCATCGTGGAAATGGAACCGAACTGGCTCGAAACCGTCGCCGACGAAGAAGCCGATGCCCTGCTCGACGACACCAACCGCGTGGCACTGATGGAAAAGGCCATCGACACGCTGAAACCCGACGACCAAATGCTGCTCAACCTCTACTACTTCGACAACCGTCCGATACGGGAAATCGCCTGCATCACCGAGCGTAGCGAAGGCTATCTTCACTCGCGGTTGCAATGGATTCGGAAAAAATTGACCATCACCATCAAAAATATTGAAAACAATGAAGAAAACTAAACCATACAACGACCAAGGCCTGCGCCTCGCCCTTCAGCACAGAAACGAGGCCGCCGAAAAAATGAAGCCTTCCGCCGACTTCGCCGACCGACTGATGCAGCGAATCGAGGAGCAGACGGCGAAGCCCAAGCGTCGTCGCGTCTGGCTCTATTCGGGCATTGCCGCCGCAGCCGCCAGCGTCTTGTTGTTGCTGACGCTACATTATAATAAGGTAGAGCCGAAACAAGAAAACATCGTGGCACAGCAAACGGAACAGCCAACCACGACGAAGGAAACCGAAGAAACGCCAACGACAACGGTGACGAAAGAAGAAAAAACAATGGTGGCGGAAGCAAAACCTACGGTCGCAAAAGAAAAAACGATGGTCAAGCAGGCAAAAACGATGGTGACGCAAGAAAAAACGACGGTCAAGCAAGAAAAGTCGATGCTGGCACAAGCCACACAGCCCCAACAGCCGCAAGTGCAACCGCAAATCCAGCCTCAACCCATCGCCGAGAAGAAAAAGACCGATGAAAAAGTGAAAAAGGCCGAGATTGACTTGAAAAAGCAACTTCACTATGCCGAATTGGAGATGGAAAAGGCCACCCACAGACGGCAGGCGGCATACAAGGAGGAAATGAAACAACGCTGTTTGCAACTGGTTTTGACCATCTTGACACCGCAAGAGGAAGAAAAAGAGGCAACAGCCGGAAAAGTGAGAACGCAACAAAGTTAAAACCCATAAAAAATTAAATCTTATGAAAACAATCAGACTAACCCTGCTCTTCTGGGCCGTGAGCCTTGCAGCAGCAGCACAAAACAGAGCGGTTGAAGAAGCCTTCAGGCAGTTTCTTGCCACGCCCGGCATTGCCACCTCTGAAAGCGTCATCCGCGAACGCGACTTGAGCAAGCCCGGCAACCCGATGAAATCGACGTGCGAAATCTGGGATTTCACTTGCGACGCCAGTTTGCTGAGCCACATCGAGCAATTGTCGCGAACGATGACGGCAAATTCGTCGTCGGAACAGTGCTATTACGTGAAAACCCACACGGCAGGCCGTATGGACTGGCACGACATCCTTGTCGGCGACGACCCGACCCGACTGGTCGAACTGGGGCGAAGCGAACGCAGCAACTACACCCTCGTGAATTTCCTCGACACGCTCGAAACCACCAAAACCCACCGTTTCGCCTATGCTTTGGAGTGGATTGAACAAAACGTCCCCTTCAAACTGAAAGAGCAGAACGGAAAATTGGTCAAAACGCCCATCACGGAAAAAACCTACAAGGGAAAAGTCGTGATTACCTACGCCACAATGCCACAAGCTAAGCCTCAAGCGAAAAATAATGAAATAAAATATATCGATTCTATCGAAGACGAAGATTTGGCATCAACACCACCCGAATTAACGGAAAAAGACATCATTTCTATTAAAAATGATTTAAAGGAAATGGACATCGCTGAAATAAAACCCTTTTTTGATTTTTTTAGTGAGGTGATAGAGAGTAGAACTCAGTTAGAGAGCGGCTTGATGGATAAGGGTGAATTTAAAAGGCTTATCAAAAACACAGCTTTGATGACGACCAAGCCTCATTTATCTGAAGAAGAGATTAGGAATTTTATGGTAGTGGACATCGATGACCTAAAAACTCTTCGCGATTTGTTTGGTGAAGCCATCAAAAACAAGAAAAAATAACCCATAAGTTGAAAATCATATGAAAACAACGAAACGACTTGCCACACTGCTCATTTGCCTTTCGGTGGGCGCAGCGATGATGGCACAAAGCGACAAACATATTCGCTACGACAAGGAATCCGACCTCGAAGGCATCGAAATGGAACCCCAACTGCTCTCGATGCACG
>CACYQZ010000023.1 GCA_902776665.1 uncultured Prevotellaceae bacterium | reverse complement strand
CGGAAAATTCGGAACTAACAAATATGAACCTCGAAGTGTTAAAATTTAGGAGAAGCTGATATTCAGCACTTTAGTTAGAGTTGTTTTGTGTTATTCATGATTATTTAGGTATTGCTACATACACCTGTCGAACGCCTGATCCCCGATGCTCGTCACGGAGTTCGGAATTGTCACGCTATTCAGGCCAGAGCAATATTCGAACGCCTGATCCCCGATGCTCGTCACGGAGTTTCCGATGGTGACGCTTGTCAGGCCAGAGCAATGAGAGAACGCATAACCGCCGATACTCGTCACGGAGTTCCCAATCGTCACGCTCGTCAGGCCAGAGCAATAATAGAACGCTCCATGACCGATGCTTGTCACAGAATTCGGAATGGTTACGCTTGTTAGGTTAGGGCAGTCGCAGAACGCCGACTCACCGATGCTTGTTACGGAGTTTCCGATGGTTACGCTCGTCAGACCTGAGCAATAATAGAACGCACTATTGCCGATGCTCGTCACGGAGTTCGGAATAGTCACACTTCTCAGGCCAGAGCAATATTCGAACGCCTGATCCCCGATGCTCGTCACGGAGTTCGGAATGGTTACGCTCGTCAGATTAAAGCAATATCCGAACGCTCCATCAGCAATTCCCAATGTACCTTCCATCAGAGAGATACTCGTGTTATGTGGCATACTTCCTTTATATTTGTAGGCTACTTTTCCTGCATATACCAATCCTTCTGGTTGATTGTTGGACCATGCCGTGCCAGAGAACGCAGACAGACCGATGCTCGTCACACGGAGTTTCCGATGGTGACGCTCGTCAGGCTGGAGCAACCAGAGAACGCAAACTGACCGATGCTCGTCACGGAGTTTCCGATGGTGACGCTCGTCAGGCCAGAGCATTGATAGAACGCCCAACCCCCGATGTTTGTCACAGAGTTCGGAATCGTTACGCTCGTCAGGCCAGAGCAATTATAGAACGCCCACCCCCCGATGTTTGTCACGGAGTTCGGAATCGTTACGCTCGTCAGGCCAGAGCAACCAGAGAACGCAGAATCGCCGATGCTCGTCCACGGAGTTTCCGATGGTGACGCTCGTCAGGCTGGAGCAACCAGAGAACGCAAACTGACCGATGCTCGTCACGGAGTTTCCGATGGTGACGCTCGTCAGTCTGGAGCAACCAGAGAACGCAGAATCGCCAATGCTCGTCACGGAGTTCCCGATGCTCTCTGAGTTTCCGATGGTGACGCTCGTCAGTCTGGAGCAACCATTGAACGCATCTTTGCCGATGCTCGTCACGGAGTTGGGAATGACTACGCTTGTCAGGCCAGAGCAGCCATGGAACGCAGACTGACCGATGATTGTCACGGAGTTCGGAATTGTCACGCTCGTCAGGCTTTGGCAAAGAAAGAACGCAAACTGACCGATGCTCGTCACGGAGTTCGGAATAGTAACGCTCGTCAGGCCATAGCAGCGATCGAACGCAGAACTGCCGATGCTCGTCACGGAGTTCGGAATGGTTACACTCGTCAAGCCTGAGCGATTAAAGAAAGCGCCTCCGCCGATTCTCGTCACCGAGTATTGCTTTCCATCATATTCGACGGTTTCAGGGATAACGGCTTCTGTAAATGTGTAACGGGTATTCCTACCTACTTCCGCCGTCAAATTTTCCTCGGAAATAATGTTGTAGTTAATTCCGTTTACCGTAAAGGCACATACGGGAATCGTTGTACCTGTCAATAGCAGGAGCAATAAAATGATAGATATTCGTTTCATATTGCACAATAATAGATGTTCTAATTATGTTTTATACAAAAGAAGTAAATGTGTGCCATTTTAAGAATGACACACCCATTGATGATTTAAAATATGTTTCGATTGCGCAATTCTTCGCGCAATTCTTCCTCATTCCTACATTCAGCAAGTACGTTTCCTCTTTCTTCGACCAACTTGATTGGCCACTTTTCTAATTGCACCACAGCCAGAATCCTTTGTTCCAATGACAGAGGGATAACGTCCGTTACAGAAAAATAACTCAAAGGAATTCTTAGTTTCTGTAACTCCTTTTCTAACACTTCAAGTAATTCTTTTTCATTATTGCAATCTGCAATAACATTTTGGGAATCATCAACCAATCTAATTGGGCAAAGTCCTTCCTGTATAACCATTTGAAATCTTTCTTTCAGAGAAAGAGCATTTTCGTTCGTTGTCGAAAAAAAATCGTTCAAACGAATTACTAATTTTTCTTTTTTCATATAAAAAACATGTCCTCTCACAGTCCCTTCCGAGAACTTTTAATTAATAATGTTTAGAAGCGTGGAACTGCCTATGTCCACATCCTCTGCACGAAGGTCCTAGGAAGACCCAAATAGATTAAGATGTTGATAACGATAGCGTCCCACGCTTCCGCGCGGAGACTACTATGCAATATCTCCAATCTATTCAGATTCGGCTGTAAAAGGAATTTCCTAGGTTCTCGTGCAGCCAGATAGAGCATAACGCCTCTGTAGTTTTTCTACAATGTCTTGTCGGAGAGTACAAATAGAGTAACTCCCACGCTGCAAATATATGCAAAAAAATCCAAATCGCCAAACGATTCGGAAATTTTTTTATTTTTTGAATAAAAATCATCGATTACTTCAACTCTTCTGCAATTTCCCAGCCTTTTTATATTGGTAGATTTCGATGGAATTCACGGTGTTCTGCCAGAGGATGTAGCAGCCCGGACCGACGGACGAAAGGGGCGTGAGATAGGTGTAGGCAATCCAGATGGCGAAGGTCGTGTTTTTCTGTCCGAGTGCCTGTCCAACCTCGTTGAAGCGACCGAAACGGCGGCCAATCCGTCGTCCGATGGCGTATTGTCCGAGGCAGATGGCGAGGGTTGATAGGGCAGTGGCGACGAGGAAAAACACGGTGGTGTCGGCGTTGCAGATGTTTCTGACGGTGGTGCCTGTGACGATGACGAGCGAAATGGCCCAAAGGTAGTACGATAGGTCTTTCACGCCGACGATGAACCGATGGATTCGTGGCAAAAGGTGTTTCACGAGATAGGCCAACAGCATCGGCACAACGAGCACAAGCGTGACTTGGTAGAGAATGTCGAGAAACGCCGACCAGAACGTGATTTCGTCGTCTTTTTCGATGAGCGGAAAGCAGATGGGAATGAAAATCGCCGTGACGAAGTTCGACATGAACGTGTAGGTGGTCATTTCTTCGAGTTTTCCGCCGAGTTTCTGCGTAATCACGGGCGCGGCGGCGGCACAGGGTGCCACGATGCACACGAGAACGGCCTCCAGAAACACAAGCGTCGGACCCGTCGGTCGATAGGAGAGGATGAACGCCATCGTCGCCACGATGAACGCGATTTGCGTCGCCCCAGCCCAGAAATGCCATTTCACGGGGCGCATCCGATGGAAATCGACCTTGCAGAAGGTGACGAAAAGGATGCTGAACATGAACAGCGGCAGAATTTTGTCGCACACAGGCCCTGCCCACGCACCGAACGAGTCGAACGCAGGCGTGTTGGCGAAAAACAGATAGCCAAGCGTGCCCACCACCATCGCGGCAGGCAGCGTCCAGTCTTTGAGCAGTCTGGTGAAGTTCATCTATGGATAATAACGGCGGAATCGTTTGAATATTATATCGAAACAAAAAGTTATTTTTATGCAGAAAATAATCAGAAAAAGTAAGAAAATTCGCTGTGTGCGAAAACAATACTTGATTTATATCAAGAAAATGCACTTTTTTGCATAAAAAGTAGAAAAAAGTTTTGCGTAGTATAAAAATATGTCGTACCTTTGCACCGTCAAAAGGTTAATAGATTGTTTAGGTTAGTAGTAATAGATTTAGGTTTTTAGTTATTAGGTTTAAGGTAAAAGATTGTTTAACAGATAACAATGGGAGCCGTGAGGCCATACTGTTGGAGAAAAAATTTGAAGTTAAACGCAGATTAGTGCTGTGGCTCGGAGAGAGTCGCGGCACTAATCGTTTTGCGCGGTTTTTGTCACCAACAAGCATTTTTTTGGGGTGTTTCAAAGAAAAACGTCGCATTTTCTTGCAGAATCCAATAAGAAAAGTTAAATTTGCATCGTAAAATGAATAACTGTATCAAAAATCGAATGAAGACAATGAAAAAATTACTGACAATCATCGCCGTGGCACTGCTGACTATCGGCACTGCCAACGCACAGAACGAAAAGGGCAAACTCAAGTCCTACAACTTCGTGGAGGCACAGGGTGGCCTGCAATTCACATCGACCGATGCGAAAATCGACAAACTGCTCAATCCCACAGCCAGTTTCTCGATTGGACGCTATTTCTTCCCCGCCGTCGGACTGCGCCTGCACGTGAATGGATGGCAGACGAAGGGCGGTTTCGACCAACTCGACCAGTATTACAAGTTCAACTACCTGACGACCGATGCCGACGTGCTGGTGAACCTGACGAATCTGTTCTCGAAGAACTATTCCCACCCGCTGAACCTGATTTTCGTGGGTGGTTTCGGACTGAACTACGCTTGGAAAAACGATGAACTGAAGGCCATCGCCGCACAGCATCCCGAATTGAACACGCAGTTGGCTTGGGACAAGAATCGCATGAGCCACAACATTCGCGCTGGACTGCGCCTCGAAACCGACGTGACAAAGCCCATCGGTTTGTCGCTTGAAGTGGCGGCCAACAGCCTGAGCGACCGCTTCAACTCGAAGGCGAACACGAGCGACGACTGGATGTTCACCGCCCAACTGGGTCTGAGCGTGCGCTTCGGCCACAAATATGCTGGTCCGCAGTATATCACAAGGATGGTCGATGTCGTGGAGACCGTGTGGGTCGATGAACCGACGACCGTGATGGTGAAGGAGAAGAAGCCCGTGGTGAAAATGGAGCAGAAGCGCATCGAAGAGGTGGTGTTCTTCAACATTCGCGAGAGCGAGGCCGACGCTGCACAGGGCATCGACCAGGCCATCAAGAAGATTGCCGACCTGATGAAGACGAGCGACGACGCCAATTTCACCGTGACGGGCTATGCCGACAAGGGCACGGGAAATCCGAAACTCAACAAAATGTATGCTTTGAAGCGTGCGCAGGGTGTCACCGAAAAACTCATCAACGAGCACGGCATCGACGCTTCGCGCATCCAGAGCGACTCGAAGGGCGACACCGTTCAGCCGTTTGAAGAGAACGACAAGAACCGTTGCGTCATCGTCACGGGCGAGGGTACGTTCAAGGTGACGACCTACGAGGAAGTCGAGGTTGAAAAGCAGACGACGAAGAAGGTCGAGAAGCAGGTGACAGTTCAGAAAGAAGTAAAGGAACTGTTGGAAGACTAATCAAATGGCGTGCTTGCAAACGATGAGCACGTGTTTCCCATTTGCGAGGGTGGTGGCAAAAATATAGTTGTCGCCGCCCTCTTTGATTTTCAGCCGACGGCGCAATTCTTCCGGTTTCATCGGGAAATTGCGGGTGGCGATGTTCGCACGGTCGATTCCTTGTAGATTTTCGCGCAAATCGCGCTTGTTCATCGATGAAATCGCGGAAATTTGAAAGATTTTGCCAGGGAAATCGTCGATTTTTGCGTCTGACGGTTCCGATTCGTCGGTTGAGACGAACAAGTGGCTGTTCGGAGCGAGTGCGGCGAGGTGGAAGTGGTTGCAGAGTTCAGCGAAGCGGCCGGACTTCATCACCGATGAATTTGGAATATAAAGATGTTTTTTTTCGGATAGCGAAGCCGTTTCCGCGATGCAGGGAACGGTTTTTTCGTTGTTTTCGACCTCGTAACTGAATCTTTGCTGGTCATTGACGCAGAAAATCCGCGTTTTTTGCGCCTTTTTCTGGATGACGAGCAACAATTCCTTGCATTCGTTGGCGACGGAAACGATGTGGACCTCGCTGACCGTTTTGAGTTCCTCGACGGTGCGATGCCAATCGAGCATCGGCGAGAGTTTGAGCACGATAAAATCGACGATTTTGAAGAGTTCGTCGCGCAGTTCGAGCACATTCGGTGTGCAATCGGCGAGGGCGTAGGTGCGCTGTCCGTGAGCGTCGCGACGGGCGGGGTCGAGGAAGATGATGGTGGGTGTTAGGTGTTCTGTGTTGGTTTTTCGAGGAAGGAGGAAGGAGGAACGAGGAGTGTGGAGCGAGGGCGGATTTTCGAGGAAATTTTCGGCAGTGTCGCAGACGATTTCGACGTTGGGAAGGCCGAGCAGCGGAAAATTGTGGCGGGCGAGGTCGCAAAGATGCTCATTGCGCTCGACATAAACGAATCGGTTTTGGTGATCGTCTTGAGAAGAAAAATTCTCTTGTTCCGAAAAAATGGAAACCGCCTGCGCCATCGCCACGAAATCGACACCAAAACCGCCTGTCAGGTCGATGAAATGGGCGTTTTTTGCCGATTCTATCGAAAAATCCGACTGTAACAAGCGAGCGAGCAACTGCGCTTTGTACTGCGCAGTTTGCTCGCTCGAACATTGTTCCATTGAGAGGTGTGGCGGATAGACGATGCCGTCGATGGCTGCCCACGAAGGCAGTTTTTGGCGGGCTGTCTGTCGTCCGCGGATCTGGTCGAGTGCCATCGGCAAATCTACGTCGGGCGTAGCGTGCGCCTGCAACGCCAAGCGGCGCACATCGTCGTCGCCGTGTTGGCAGACGAATTGCCGTGTAGCCTCGTTCAGCATTTTTTATTGAATCACAACCTTGCGGCCATTCACGATGTAGATTCCGCGTTGGAGCGGAGCATTTTCCGACACCCTGCGACCTTGCAAATCGAAGATTCCACGCGGCGAAACTTCCGATGAAACCGTCGGTTTTTCAATCGCGGTGGTGGCAGGTTTCGCCAGAACGATGTCGTCGATTCGGGCGTTGCTATCAGCAATCGTCGCGAATTTCAGCACGAGCGTCGATGTATTTTCAGGCACACTCACCGTGAAATAACGGGTTTTTTCTTCGATTGCTCCTGTGGTGATGGTCACACCCGTCGTTTCCGACGTGACACCGACGTCCTTGTTCGTCTTGAACGACAGCGGCAGGTCGCCATACGCACCATTCAGCGTAATCGTTGCCGTGAAGTAGTTCACGTCGCGGCTTTTCTTCGGAATCAACAATTCAGGAGCCGTTCCACTACACAGATTGTTATCGTAAATCTTGCAATATTTACCACCATCGCCCACGTAAGTGGCCACAGCATTTTCCACGTCTTCAACACCATCGTCGGCAGCGGCTTTGTCCCAATTTTCCGACCAAATGACTTCGCCGATGGG
This sequence comes from uncultured Prevotellaceae bacterium, assembly GCA_902776665.1. Classification (GTDB taxonomy): domain Bacteria; phylum Bacteroidota; class Bacteroidia; order Bacteroidales; family Bacteroidaceae; genus Prevotella. Next base: position 32,489 of record CACYQZ010000023.1, on the reverse strand, counting down.
GCCAGGTTTCGGTGCACTCGCCTCAAACTTGAAACTGATGGTTTTATCGCTGTTTTGCGTGATGTCGAGCACCGATTTGTTCAGTTTATTCGAGCCGTCGGTGTCCTTGTTATACACGTCGGCGGCAGGTTTCGACGTGTTCGTGAATTTGTTGTTCGTCTTGTAGGGATACGGGTCGGTCGCCATATCCGAATAGTCGTAATACTTTGCGCCTTGGTATGTTGTGTATTTCTTATTGCCGTCGGCAGGAATCCACGTCATTCGCTCGTGGTTTTTGGTGGTATTCACTTCATTGTTCCACCACGCATCCTCGTCGTAATCGACGTGCAGGATGAGCAGTCCGCGACCGGGGATTTCCTCGTCCCAACCCATCCACTGGCGGTTTTCGAGCAGAAAATATTCGTTGCGGTTGCCTTCGTTATAAATAATATAGGTGTCGCCGCCGTCCTGAAGTGCTTTCATACCCGTCACCTCGGTGTCTTTCGTCAGTTCGATGGGCTCTTTCCAACCTGCCACCCAACGCTCGTAACTCGTATAGCCTGCCGGACAATAGCTTTCGCCGTTGTATGCACCAGAATCCATCAAATCCCAGTAGCCCATGCCCGAATTTTGGTAGTTAGTGTCGTAGAAGTCGGGATAGCCGAGGCAATGGCTGAACTCGTGGCAAATGGTGCCGATTCCGTCGATTTTCCAGCCAGAGGCTTCACCCGAGTAATAATCGTAGTCGGGCTGAAGTTCGTTGCTACAAGCGTAGGTGTCGATGGTGACGCCGTCGAGTTTGATGGCGCCAGGACCGTCGTCGTAGAAATATTTCGCCGATGCCAACGTCCATTCGTGCGGCCAGACCGTGTCATCGTCGCCGCCGTTGGCCTCACCAGCACCTGCGTAGAGCACAAACACCTGATCGACCTCGCCGTCGCCGTTCCAGTCGTAGTCCTTGAAATTCACTTCGTTGTCGGCCATTTGACAAGCCTCGGCCACCATTTCCGCCGGATGCAGGTCTTCAGCCTCTTCCGTGTCGGCATTTCCGCCGTAATAGGCCCGCTCGTGCTTCAGCGTGTAGGGACCGACCACGTCGAATGTCAGATTGAAAAGTCCTTCGCTTTGAGCGAGGAAATAGTCGTGGACCGAGCCTACAAACTCGCCTTCGCTGAAGCCTTCTTCGTTGGCGATTCGCTGGTAGAGCGCGAGGTTGTTTTCGGGTTGAAACTTGTTGTCGTCGTTGTATTCGACCAGAATAATCAGACCTTTTTTGTCGCCGACGTAGTTGCCTACCTCACCGACTTTTTGAACCGCCATCAGTTGCGGATTCATTTTCCTTGCCTGCCTTTTCACGCGGTGGCGATTGGCGGCTTCGCGGCGTTTTTGTGCCTTTTCACCGAAGTTTTTACTCGTCATCGGCACAAAACCGTTTTTCGTTTTGCGCAGAGCCTGACCGTCTTTCGTCAGCCAATAATGACCGAATTCATCGCCCACGAGTTGGGCTACAACCGTCGTTCCGTCGCTCAGTTTGATGTTTTTAAACTGTTTCGGTCGGGCTGGAATGGCACTGACACTCAGCGCGACGAACAAAAATGCTAAACCAATAAAAAATCTTTTCATCATTGTATTACTCGATTAAATGATTTTACTCCTTTACTCCACAACTCCTTTACTCCTTACTCCCCAATCTTTACTTCATCACGACCTTCTTGCCATTTCTGACATAGACACCTTTTTTCGTGGGTTTTCCGCTGATTTTTCGGCCTTGAAGGTCGTAGATTTCACGATTTTTTTCCGATGAAACCGACGATTTTTGAATGTCGGTGGTCGAAGTCGTTTCTTTGAAAATGGTCACATCTTTCTGACCACTTGTATAGCAGCGGAACATGTCGGCACTCTCGTTCAATTTCAGCGAACGACCCGAATATTGCACATTGCTGATGGTCGCCGTGCCGCCCGAAATCGAAATTGTCCATTTCGCCTTATTATCGGTGGCCGAAGTTTCTACGTCAAGGGCATTTTTGTCAGAAAGAAGAGCCATAAAGTTGCCGTCGCTGCCTTTGATGGTCCATTCGTTGCCAACCTTGTTGAACACCAGCACCATCGCCTGATTCGACTTATTGTTCAGGTCGATGGCATCCGAAGTGATGCTGACGCTGCCCGTTCCGGCTTTTCCGTCGAGTCGCAGCAGTGCTTTTCCACCCTCTTCATAGACAATCAGATAGCGTTTTCCGCTCTCCAAATCGCTCGTCGAAGTCACTTTTTTGTAGATGTTGTCGCCCGTCAGCGTGGGGTCGTCGCCACCCTCGTTAATAACGAAGGAAGCCGTCGCCACGCTGCTCTGCTCGTCGTCTTTCACGGCGATGGCCATCAGCGTGAGGCTTTCAGATACGGCGATGGGCTCGGTGTATGGCGTGCTCGAAGCGGTCGGCGTTGTGCCGTCGATGGTGTAGTAAATCGTGGCTCCGTCGGTGGCGCAACTGATGGTCACGCTCTGCGGCGAAGTGAAAGTGCCACCGTCGGGTGAGAAGGTCGGTGTCCGCACAGCCACGGTCGCATTGTAGTTGGCGTAGTCGAAAGGCTCGTTTTTCTTGTCGCCCCAGACGTATTCCTCCAGCCCAGGATAATCGACGAAAGGATTTCTGTTGCCTTGTTCGCTATAAACCGCGTTGTTTCGGGCGATTTCCAACTCGTCAACAGGGTCGTTTTGCGACCATTCCACCAGCATTTTATAATACCAATCCTTGAACGGCTGATACGACGATGAACTCGTGAAAACGGCGTTGGCCGTGGCATTGCTCGCCCATTTTGTGCAGTTGCTTTCGTAGCGCGTCACCACGTAAAAATAAATTCGCGCCATGTCGCCCTTGATGTCGTCGTTCGGCTCGAAAACAGTGCCGCTGTAGCCGCTTACGCCACATTGTCCCCATTTGCTGTAGCCGTTTTTTGACTGACCCGAAATGCGGCTTGGATTCACATTCGCCAAAACGTTGTTGCTGCGCTGATTGTTGATGTAGCCATCGGTGGGCAGCACGTGGACGATGTCGCATTTCAAATAATCGGCATTGCCACCGCCCTCGAACCAACTCTGCGGCAGCGAATGTTCACGGTTGTAGCAGTCGCCTTCTTTTTTATAAGAGCCCGCCTTGTCGGTCACATGCGTGTAGTTCGTGGCATTGGAATACCAGTCGCGCACCTTTCCGTCGGGTCGCGAGTCGGTCTTTTTGTAGGCATTATACAGGCCGTCGTACCCGATTTTCGTATGACCTTTGGTGATGATGGCGCTCAGAGCCGTTTTCAGTGCCTCGCCCCTTTCGCCGTTGGCATTTTTATAATAAGTTCCCGTATTGTTCGGTCCTTGTGCCCATGCGAGCGTCATCGCCGTCAGCAGACAGCATGTCATATACCATTTTTTCATTGTCATTTCCTTTCTGTGATAATCAGATTTTATGAGTGTTTTGATAAAGTTAAGTCCGCAAAGGTACAAAAAAATGGCGAATGATGAACGAGGAATGACGATTTTTTTGTATTTTTGCACGAAAATAACGAAAATATACCATCATGAACGAAGATTTTGACATTCGCGACGAACAACTTTCGCAGGGCGAAAAAGACTTTGAAAATGCGCTGCGACCTTTGAAATTTGACGATTTCAGCGGTCAGGCGAGTGTCGTCGATAACCTTGAGGTGTTTGTCGAGGCCGCCAAATATCGCGGTGAACCGCTCGACCACACGCTGCTGCACGGTCCGCCGGGACTGGGCAAGACGACGCTCTCGAACATCATCGCCAACGAACTGGGCGTGGGGTTCAAGATTACAAGCGGTCCCGTGCTCGACAAACCGGGCGACTTGGCCGGACTGCTGACCTCGCTTGAGCCTCGCGACGTGCTTTTCATCGACGAAATCCATCGACTTTCGCCCGTAGTCGAGGAATACCTCTATTCGGCGATGGAAGACTACCGCATCGACATCATGATTGACAAAGGACCGTCGGCGCGAAGCATCCAAATCGACCTGAATCCTTTTACACTCGTTGGTGCCACGACGCGAAGCGGTCTGCTCACAGCACCGCTCCGAGCCCGTTTTGGCATCAATCTGCACCTTGAATACTACGATCCGCAGACGCTTCAGCGCATCATTCGGCGCTCGGCAGGCATTCTCGGTGTTCCCATCGACGACGATGCCGCTGCCGAGATTTCGCGTCGTTCACGCGGAACGCCCCGAATCGCCAACGCCCTGCTGCGCCGCGTTCGCGACTTCGCACAGGTGAAGGGCACGGGTCGCATCGACCGAAGCATCGCCGACATCGCGCTGAAAGCTCTGAACATCGACCAATTCGGCCTCGACGAAATCGACAACAAGATTCTCGTGACGATTATCGACAAGTTCCGCGGCGGTCCGGTCGGTCTTTCGACCATCGCCACCGCCATCGGCGAAGACACGGGCACGGTCGAGGAGGTTTATGAGCCGTTCTTGATTATGGAAGGTTTCATCAAGCGCACACCACGTGGTCGTGTTGCCACGCGCCTCGCTTACGACCATCTGGGGCGCAATCCTTACGCTGGCAACATCATGGAACCGAATATTTTTGATTAAAAAAATGAACCCCGAGAGTCAGAAAAAACTTTCGGGGTTCTTTTCGTTTCAACCGTTTTTTTATTTCGCGTTGATTTCTTTCAACAGGCGGTCGGCGTGACCCCATTTGTCCATCATGAAGAGGACGTAGCGAATATCGACACCGATGCAACGGGCGAGTCGTGCGTCGAAATTGATGTCCGACGAGAGCGAATCCCAGTTGCCGTCGAAGGCGAGGCCAATCAGCTGACCCTTGCCGTCAAACATCGGCGAACCCGAGTTGCCGCCCGTGATGTCGTTGTTCGTCAGGAAGCAGAGTTGCATTTTGCCGGTGGTTTTGTCGGTGTAGGGACCGAAATCCTTGGCGGAAAGCAATTCGTGCATCACCGGTTCGGCGAAATACTCGAAATTCTTGTCGGCCTGCTTCATTTTTTCGACCATCGATTCGGCAGTCGTATAGTAGCCCGAGGGCTGACCGCCGAGTTCAAAACCGCCCACCTGACCGTAGGAAAGGCGCATTGTGAAGTTGGCATCGCTGTAGTGGGGCATGTCTTCCTCCATGCGCAGTTTGGCGGCGCAGAGGTAGCGCTCCTGCAACTCAAGACTGTCGTAGGTCTGGAGAAGGTTGGCACGCATCTCGGCAAGGCTTTCGGTGAGGTCGAGGCCGAACTGCACGCCCGGGTCTTTCATGTAACTCTTCTTGTTGATGTAGATTTTCTTGCCTTTTTTCATGATCTGCGACTTCTTGTAGAGGTCATCGACGAAGGCCGTGTAGTTGTTGGCGTATTTCGTCTGAATGGTCTTGTAGAAGGCCGGCAGATACTTCGCATCGACATTTTCCTTGTAGTTTTTCAGCAGGGCGGCAAACACCTCGCGGTCGAGTGCCTCGTCCCATTCGTCGCTGTTGTCGCGGAACTCAATGTACTGCTTCTTCGGTTTGTCTTTCGGACCTTTCACCTCCATGCGATTCAGTTGCATGGCGCGTGTGCTGAACTCGTTGGTACGGCTGAATGTTTCAACCCAATACATGAATGCGCGGCGGTCTTGCAGGCGGTCGCCATAGAATTTCGCCATTTTGTTGAAGTCGAGTTTGCCTTTCAGGTAGCCCGTCGAATCCTGCCACTTCTGAATACGGTCTTCATACTGCTTTTTCTGGGTGATGATGCCGATGGAATCGATACATTTGTTCATTCCGATGGAATTTTTCCAATAGTTGGCCGACGACGCATACTTCGAATCGTACTTGATGCGCACGGCATCGTCGGCACGCATGTGGCGAAGCATAATCGCCTGTTTCACGCCACGAACCTGTGCACGAGTGGCATTGTCGGCATCGCGCATTTCGCGGATTCCGTAACTCGACAGATAGCGGTTGGTGGTGCCGGGATAGCCGATGGTCATGGCGAAATCGCCCTCTTTGTAACCCTGCATCGACACCTGCGCCCAGCGTTTCGGCTTGTAGGGCACATTGTCTTTCGAATATTTCGCCGGACCGTTGGTTTTCGGGTCGGCATAGACGCGGAACACCGCGAAATCGCAGGTCTGGCGCGGCCACATCCAGTTGTCGGTCTCGCCGCCGAACTTACCCATCGACTTCGGAATGGTGAAGACGAGGCGCAGGTCGGTGAAATCTTGATAGGTGGTGGCATAGAAGCGGTTGCCCTCGTAGAACGGTTTGACTTCGAGGCGCAGCGTCGGGTCTTTCAACTTGACCTCTTCCGACATCGCATTCTCGATGGAATCGAGCAATTCCTCCTGTTGCTTGAGCGTCATCTGCTCGAAACCGAGTTTCATCACGCGGTCGGTGATGTCTTCTTGCTCAATCATGAACGACACGAACATGTTCGGGTTCGGCAGTTCCTCCTCGAAGGTCTTGGCATAGAAGCCGTTGAGCATATAGTCGTGTTCGACGGTCGAGTGCGAGCGAATGGCCTCGAAACCGCAGTGGTGGTTGGTGAAAACCAGTCCGTCGGGGCTGACGACCACGCCCGAGCAGTAGCCCGAGAAATTCACACAGGCCGCTTTCAGCGAGTTCGGGCCGTAGTAGAGGTCGTTGTAGGTCATCTGGAAGCCCTCGGCCTTCATTTGTTCAAACACCTGCGGCGGCAGGTTGTAAATCGTCCACATGCCTTCGTCGGCACGGGCGTTGCTCATGGCTAACAGCGCGATGAGCGAGAGAATTAGTTTTTTCATATTGTTTTTTGAATTGTTAAATAATTTCTATGCTGCAAAATTACGGTATTTTTATGAAAAAGAGCCTTTTTCTGTCGATTTTACGTCAATTTTTTTTCTTTTTAATATAATTTCTGACGACGGGCAACTTTTCCAAAGGCAAATCGTGATGGACGATATGCGCGGCGAAAGCCCCGAGAATCGCGGTGTTCAGAATGATGGATGCCCAGACGGGAAGATGTTCGCGTCCCAACATCATCAAAACCGAGAAAAGGGCGGCAATGGCGACATAGACGACCATCGACTTGAGCGGATAGGCGATGGGGTAGTATTTTTGGCCGACGATATAACTCAGCAGCATCGCCGTGAGGTAGCCCGCAAAGCCGCCCCACGCACAAGCGATATAGCCGTAGCGCGGCACAAACAGAATGTTCACAGCGAAGAGCACGGCACAGCCAATGCCCGAGAAAATGGCTCCCCAAATGGTTTTGTCGATGAGTTTATACCAAAACGACAGGTTGAAATAGACGCCCATCATAATCTCGGCAGCCATGACGATGGGAACGACGCGCAGTCCGACCCAGTAGTCGCTTCCGATGAGCAGTTTCAGCAGGTCGATGTAGGCGACAACCACGAGGAAGGCCAACAGCGTGAAAATCAGGAAATATTTCATCGCCATGGCGAGGTATTCCTTTGAATCTTTGTCTTGCGACTTGCCGAAAACAATGGGTTCGTAGGCGAAGCGGAAAGCCTGCGTAATCATCGCCATAATCATCGCAATCTTGAAAACGGCGCCGTAGATGGCGAGTTGCTGTTTCATGTCGGCCTCGCGATAGAGGTAGGGAAACAGCATTTTGTCGGCGGTTTGGTTGAGGATGCCCGCGATGCCGAGCACGAGAATCGGCCAGGCGTAGCGCAGCATCCGTTTCAGCAGTTTTGCGTCGAAACCGTGGCGGAATCCCTGCATTTCCTTCCAGAAAAAGAAGGTAATCGCCGAGGTGCAGAACAGGTTGATGTAGAAGGCTGTGGCAGCGTCTTTTCCACCCATCACGACATAGTAAATCAGGTTGAGCATAATGCTCACGAAGATGAACAGCAACTTCAGCGCGGCGAACTTAATCGGTCGTTTCTGGTAGCGCAAATAGGCGAAGAGAATGCACTGGAATGCGTCGATGGCGACGACGGTGAACATACAGGCGATGTAGTCGGGGTGGTCGCCGTATTGCATCAGGTTGGCGATGGGTTGCAGGTTGAGCATCGTGACGACGACGAACAGCAGCGAGGTCGCTCCCACCGTCCAGAGCGCGGTCGAATAGACTTTTTCGGGATTTTCGTCTTGTTTGTTGGCGAAGCGGAAGAAGGTCGTCTCCATTCCGTAGGTCAGAATGACGAGCAGCAGTGCCACATAGGCATAAACATTGGTGATAACACCGTATTCGCCGCTCTCTACCGACATTTTCTGCGTGTAAATCGGTACGAGCAGGTAGTTCAGAAAGCGTCCGACGATGCTCGACAAGCCGTAGATGGCAGTGTCGCGGGCTAAGGATTTTATATTTGCCATAGTCGATTATCCAAAGAACATATAAGCAATAAAGATGGCCGAAACAATTCCTGCCAAATCAGCCAGAAGGCCGCAGGCAACGGCGTGGCGCGTGTAGCGAATGCCGACAGAACCGAAATAGACAGCGAGAATGTAGAAGGTCGTGTCGGTGCTGCCTTGGAAAATGCACGACAATCGGCCCACAAACGAATCGGCACCGTACTGCGTCATCGCATCGACCATCATTCCACGTGCGCCACTGCCCGAAAGCGGCTTCATAATCGCCGTCGGCAGCGCATCGACAAACTCGGCGTTCGCACCCGTCAGGTTGATGCACCACTTGATGCCGTCCATCAGCGCATCCATCGCTCCCGAAGCACGGAAAACAGCGATGGCGACGAGGATAGCGACGAGATAGGGAATGATTCGCACAGCGGTCGTGAAACCTTCTTTCGCGCCCTCGATGAAAGCGTCATAGACATTCACCTTTTTCCGCATCGCAGCCACGATGAAACCGACGATAATCACCATCAGCAGAATCGACGCGGTGGAAATGCTCACCGTGTTCATCATCGCCGAATCGAGACGGCTGAAACCCCAGATAATCGCTGCCACGACGGCACTCACGCCCAACATCGTCAGCAGCATCGTGCGGTTCAGCAAATTGATGCGCTGATAGAGCGACGTGACGATGATACCCGCCAATGTCGCGAAGAATGTCGCCAAGAGAATCGGCACAAAAACGTCGGTGGGTTGCGCCGCACCCATCTGGGAACGATAGGCCAGAATCGACACGGGAACGAGCGTCAGGCCCGACGTATTCAACACGAGGAACATAATCATCGGGTTCGAGGCCGTCAGTCGTAGTCGTTCGGTTTCGGCCTCGCTCAACCCAGCCTTCATCCTGATTCTTTCATCCTTAATCTCGTTCAATTGCTCCATCGCCTTCAGTCCGAGCGGCGTAGCGGCATTGTCGAGTCCGAGCATATTCGCGGCGATATTCATAAAAATACTGCCCGTCGCAGGGTGACCCTTCGGAATGTCGGGAAACAGTTTCGTGAAAATGGGCGACAACAGCCGCGCCAACAGGTTCACTACACCACCGCGCTCGCCGATTTTCATCACGCCGAGCCACAGCGCAAGCATTCCCGTCAGTCCGAGCGAGATTTCAAACGCGTTTTTCGACGAGTCGAACGTCGAGTTCATCAACGCAGGAAACACCTCCGTGTCGCCGAAAAACACCAATCGAATCAGCGCAATGCCGAATGCTATCAAAAAAAATGCAATCCAAATGTAATTCAGTACCATAATGGTCGCAAAGGTAAAAATTCTTTTTGAAATTCACAAATTTCGTAAAGAAATTCGTACCTTTGCACCCGAAATAAAAAACTTTTTCCACATTGAAAACATTTGAAGAACTTGGCGTGAGCGAACAGATTCGACGCGCCATCAGCGGATTGGGCTTCGAACAGCCTATGCCTGTGCAGGAGCAGGTGATTCCGTATTTGTTAGGTAGCCACACCCCCAGCCCCTCCCCAGAAGGAGAGGGGAGCAACGAACTTGAAGCCTCTCCTTCGGAAAATGGTTTGGAGGGGGCATCTGACCTCATCGCCCTCGCACAGACGGGCACAGGCAAGACTGCTGCCTTCGGCATTCCTCTCTTGCAGACGCTCGACACCGACAACCGACAGACGCAGGCGCTGATTCTGAGTCCGACACGCGAACTCTGTCTGCAAATCAGCGACGACCTGAAAGACTTCGCGAAATACCTGTCGGGCGTGCACATCGTGCCCGTCTATGGCGGTACGTCGATTGTGCAGCAAATGCGGTCGCTGGAGCGCGGAGCGCAAATCATCGTCGCGACGCCGGGCCGTCTCATCGACCTTGTCAATCGCAAAAAGGCCGATTTGAGCAACGTGCATAAGGTCGTGCTCGACGAGGCCGACGAAATGCTGAACATGGGCTTCTCGGAGAGTATCAACGAGATTTTCGAGCATCTGCCGAAGGAGCGCAACACGCTGATGTTCTCAGCGACGATGAGCCGCGAAATCGAACGAATTGCCAAAACCTACCTTCACAACCACCGCGAAATCGTCATCGGCAGCCGCAACGAGGGCGCCGAGCACGTGAACCACATCTATTATCTCGTGAACGCGAAGGACAAATACCTCGCCCTGAAGCGAATCGTCGATTTCCATCCGCGCATTTTCGCGATTATTTTCTGTCGCACGAAGGTCGAGACGCAGGAAATCGCCGACAAACTCATCAAAGACGGCTACAACGCCGAGGCACTGCACGGCGACCTCTCGCAAGACCAGCGCGACCTGACGATGCAGAAATTCCGTCAGCACACCGTGCAACTGCTCGTGGCGACCGACGTGGCAGCGCGTGGGCTCGATGTCGATGACCTGACGCACGTCATCAACTACGGACTGCCCGACGACATTGAAAACTACACCCACCGCTCGGGTCGAACGGGTCGTGCCGGCAAGAAAGGCACGTCCATCAGCATCATCCACACGCGCGAAAAACATAAGGTGCGCCAAATCGTGAAGGAAATCGGCAAGGATTTCATCGACGGAACACTGCCCACGCCGCAGGAAATCTGTACGAAGCAACTCTATCGAGCAATGGACAAAATCGAGAAAGTCGATGTCGATGAAGAGCAGATTGCGCCGTTTATGCAGGAAATCAACCGCCATTTCGAGTATGTCGATAAAGAAGACCTTATCAAGAAAATCGTGTCGATGACATTCGGTCGATTCCTCGCCTACTACGCCGACGCGCCCGAAATCGAAAAGCCGTCGTCGTCGCGGAAGGAGGAAGGCGAAAAAAGGAAAAAAGGCGGTGCGAGAAAGCCCGAAAAAGGCTATACGCGCCTCTTTATCAACCTCGGAAAAGCCGACGGTTTCTATCCGGGCGAGGTGATGCAGATGCTGAACCGTCGTGTGGGCGGTCGGCAGGCGGTGGGCCACATCGACCTTTTCTCGAAATTCAGCTATTTTGAAGTGCCGACGCAGGACGCGCAGCACGTGATGGACTCGCTGACGGGAACAATGTATAAAGGTCGGGAGGTCAGATGCAATCCCGCTGACGAAAAATCGCCGAAGGATGCGCCGAAAGACACCAAAAAATCGAAAAATTCATCGAGAGCCAACGACCGAAAAGGTTCGAAGGACTTCGGAAAAGCCTATCCGAAAGATTTCACGGGTGGAGGTTGGCAAAAACCTCGAAAGTCGTCAAAAAAGCGCGATTTGCCTACTGCTTCGCACGGCGACCGACGGTTCATCGATGATTTTTCGGCTCCGACGGGCGACTGGCGCGAACTGATGAAACCGAAAAAATGGGATTTCAAGGGCGATGAACCCGACTTTTCGGAGGATGGTTGGGCGCTGAGGAAGCCGAGGAAAGGTAAAAAGGTAAAAAGGTGAAAAAGTGAAAGAATGAAAGGAGTTGGGGAGTAAGGAGTAAAGGGAGTAAAAAATGAAAATTGGTACGATTGATTTTGGTGAACGACCGCTGTTTCTGGCACCGATGGAGGACGTGACCGACATCGGGTTCCGCCATCTCTGCAAGCGTTTCGGTGCGGCGATGGTCTATACCGAATTTGTGTCGGCAGAGGCGTTGGTTCGCTCGGTGAAATCGACCGTCAGCAAACTCACCATCAGCGACGAGGAACGACCCGTTGGCATCCAGATTTACGGTCGCGACGTGCCGCAAATGGTCGAGGCGGCGCAAATCGTCGAAAACGAAGCCCATCCCGACATCATCGACCTGAATTTCGGCTGTCCCGTGAAAAAAGTCGCGTCGAAAGGTGCCGGCGCAGGGATGCTGCGCAACATTCCGCTGTTGCTCGACATCACGCGAGAGGTGGTCAAAGCCGTGAAAACGCCTGTGACGGTGAAAACTCGATTGGGATGGGACTCGGAAAACCTCATCATCACCGATTTGGCCGAGCAACTGCAAGACTGTGGCATCCAAGCCCTGACGATTCACGGTCGCACGCGTTCGCAGATGTACACCGGCGAGGCCGACTGGACGCTCATCGGCGAGGTCAAGGCCCATCCGCGCATCCACATTCCGATTATCGGCAACGGCGACATCCGCTCGCTCGACGAGGCTGAGGCCGCTTTCAACCGCTACGGCGTCGATGCCGTGATGATTGGTCGCGCCACCTTCGGTCAGCCGTGGATTTTCAGTCGTCAGCAACTTTCCATCGACGAAAAAATTGACATTCTCAAAGAGCAGTTGCTCATCAACATCGACCGCATCAGCGAGATGAAAGGCACGAAAGACGACACGAAAAAACGCCGTTCCAACGAATATCGCGGCATTCTTCACACCCGCCGCCATCTCGCTGCTTCGCCCGTGTTCAAAGGCATTCCCGACTTCCGCCAGACCCGCATCGCGATGCTTCGCGCCGAGTCGGCCGACGAACTTTTCGACATTCTCGAACAGTGTCGCCATCGACTGAAGCAACTGTAGGTTTTTCATCAGAAATCGTCCGTATTTCTTAAAAAAACTGAAAAAACCACTATATAATAATGTATAAGCAAAAGTTTTGATTACTTTTGCGCCCTAAATTGAAACATTCATTAAAAAAAGTGGGTTTTTCCCGCGTTTGATACCATTATTATGCAGAAAAATTTAGTCATCGTAGAGAGTCCGGCGAAAGCCAAGACCATCGAGCGTTTTTTGGGTAAGGATTTCAAGGTGATGTCGTCATACGGCCACATCCGCGACTTGAAAAAGAAAGAAATCAGTATCGATTCAGGCACATTGCAGCCCGACTACGAAATTCCCGAGGAAAAGAAAAAAATCGTTGCAGACCTGCGACAAAACGCAAAGAAAGCCGAGAAAGTTTGGCTCGCAAGCGATGAAGACCGCGAGGGAGAAGCCATTTCGTGGCACCTTTGCGAAGTGCTGGGACTCGACGAGAAAAATACGAACCGCATTGTTTTCCACGAAATCACAAAACCGGCGATTCTCGACGCCATCGAGCATCCGCGCCACATCGACATGAACCTTGTGAACGCGCAGCAGGCTCGTCGCGTGCTCGACCGACTGGTGGGCTTCAAAATTTCGCCCGTGCTGTGGCGCAAAGTCAAACCCGCGCTGTCGGCAGGTCGTGTGCAGAGCGTTGCCGTGCGACTGATTGTCGAGCGCGAGCGCGAAATCCAAAACTTCAAGAGCGAACCCTACTACCACGTCACGGGAAAATTCGTGCTCTCGGGCAGCGGCGACAACCCACAAGAGATTACCGCCTCGCTCTCGACCCGTTTCAAGACCCACGACGAGGCACTGGCCTTCCTCGAGCAGTGTCGCGATGCCGAATTCACGGTGCAAAGTGTCACGAAAAAACCCTTGAAACGCACGCCAGCACCGCCTTTCACCACTTCGACCCTGCAACAAGAAGCCGCCCGCAAACTCGGTTTTACGGTTTCGCAGACGATGATGGTGGCGCAACGCCTTTACGAAAGCGGACACATCACCTATATGCGTACCGACTCGGTGAACCTGTCGAGTCTCTGCATTGGCACGAGCAAAGACGAAATCACGCGCCTCTATGGTGCTGAATACAGCCATCCGCGCAAGTTCCAGACCCGTTCGAAAGGTGCTCAGGAAGCGCACGAGGCCATTCGCCCGACCTATATGAACAAGGCAACCATCGACGCCACCGCACAGGAACGTCGCCTCTACGAACTGATTTGGAAGCGCACCGCCGCCTCGCAGATGGCGGATGCCGAAATCGAGAAAACAACCGTCGAAATCGGCATTTCAACACCCAACACCCAACACCCAACACCTACCACCCAACACCCATCACCCATTTTCGTCGCCAACGGCGAAGTCGTGAAATTCGATGGTTTCCTGAAAGTCTATCGCGAATCGACCGACGACGAGGGCGAAGGCGAATCGACGCTTCAGTTGCCCGCGATGAAGAAAAACGACGTTCTCATCCGTCAGGAAATCACCGCCTCCGAGCGTTTCAGCCAAGGTCCCGTGCGCTACAACGAGGCGTCGCTCGTCCACAAACTCGAAGAACTCGGCATCGGTCGTCCTTCGACCTACGCGCCCACGATTTCCACCATCCAACAGCGCGAATACACCCAGAAAGGCGACAAAAAAGGCTACGAACGGCAGTTTACCGTCGATACGCTGAAAGGTCAGAAAATCACGACAAAGACGAAAAAGGAAATGGCTGGCTCGGAAAAAGGCCGCCTGCTGCCGACCGACATCGGCATCGTCGTCAACGACTTCCTGATTCAATACTTCCCTGACATCATGGACTACGGTTTCACGGCTCGTGTCGAGCAAGATTTCGACAAAATCGCCGAAGGAAAAACCGATTGGAACCAGATGATGACGAAGTTCTACAAGCAGTTTGAACCCACCGTTGAGAAAGTCATCAAGTCGCGTTCGGAACACAAGGCCGGCGAGCGACAACTCGGCATCGACCCGAAAACCGGAAAACCCGTGTTCGTGAAAATCGGACGCTTCGGCCCCGTCGTGCAAATCGGTGCAGCCGACGACAAGGAAAAACCCCGTTTCGCCCAACTTCCCACCGACAAGTCGATGGAAACCGTCACGCTCGAAGACGCGCTCGGCCAGTTCCAACTGCCCCGCACCGTCGGCCAGTTCGAGGAGAAAGACGTGGTCATCGGCGTGGGTCGCTTCGGCCCCTACATCATGCACGACAAGAAATTCGTGTCGCTGCCGAAGGGTTCCGACCCCATGACCATCACGCTCGACGAGTCTGTCGCCCTCATCCAAGAGAAGCGTCAGCAAGAGGAAAAGCGCCATCTCAAGACCTTCGCCGAAGACCCGAAGCTCGAGGTGCTCAACGGTCGCTACGGCCCCTACATCGCCTACGACGGCAAGAACTATCGACTGCCGAAGAACCTGCATGCCCGCGCCGCTGAACTCAGTTACGACGAGGCCATGAAAATCGTGAAAAAGTGATTCGAATCATCATCATCGGCTACATGGGAGCCGGCAAGACCACCGTCGGCAAGGAACTTGCCAAGGCGCTCGGCGTTCCCTTCTACGACCTCGACTGGTATATTTCCACGCGGATGCGCAAGACCGTGAAGGAGATTTTCGACGAGCGAGGCGAAGACGGCTTCCGACAAATCGAACACAACATGCTCCACGAAGTGGCGGAGTTCGAAAACGTCGTCATTGCCTGCGGCGGAGGCACGCCCTGCTTCTTCGACAACATGGCGTATATGAACCAACAGGCCGAAACCATCTACCTGAAGGCCACGCCCGAGGTGCTGCAATACCATCTGACGCTCGGCAAGGGCATTCGTCCGCTCTTGCTCGAAAAGTCACCCGAGCAGGCCCTCGACTTCATTCGCGAACAACTCGCCGAGCGCGAACACTACTATCTGCAAGCCCAACATGTCATTGATGTCAATCGCATGGACAATTTCGAGAAAATCGCCACCTGCATCGAGGAAATTCGGCAGAAACTCAGTATATAATAAACCATAATATTTAAACCGCTATAAGGACTGACCAAATGAAGAAATGGACAATTGAAGACTCGAAGGAACTCTACAACCTGAACGGTTGGGGGACTTCGTATTTCGGTGTGAACGAGGCAGGAAACGTCTATGTGACGCCCTGCAAGAACGATACGCAGATCGACCTGCGCGAGGTGATGGACGAACTGGCGTTGCGCGACGTCACGCCGCCCGTGTTGCTGCGCTTTCCCGACATTCTCGACAACCGAATCGAGAAGACGGCGAGTTGCTTCAAGAAAGCGAAGGAGGAATACGGCTACCAAGGTGAAAATTTCATCATCTACCCCGTCAAGGTCAATCAGATGCAGCCTGTGGTCGAGGAAATCATCTCGCACGGACGCAAGTTCAACCTCGGATTGGAGGCCGGTTCGAAGCCCGAATTGCACGCCGTCATCGCGGTGCAGTGCCAGAGCGATTCGCTCATCATTTGCAATGGCTACAAAGACCAGTCGTACATCGAGTTGGCACTGTTGGCGCAGAAGATGGGCAAGCGCATTTTCATTGTTGTCGAGAAACTCAACGAACTCGACATCATCGCCCGTGCCGCCAAGAAAATCGGTGTGATGCCGAACCTTGGCATCCGCATCAAACTGGCTTCGTCGGGTGCAGGAAAATGGGAAGACAGCGGCGGCGACGCCTCGAAGTTCGGACTGACCTCGTCGGAACTGCTCAAAGCCCTGCAACTGCTCGATGAAAAGGGGATGCACGACTGCCTGCGCCTCATCCATTTCCACATCGGTTCGCAAATCACGAAAATCCGCCGCATCCAAACGGCGTTGCGCGAGGCAGCCCAGTTCTACGTGCAACTCCACAAAATGGGCTACAACGTCGATTTTGTGGATTGCGGTGGCGGTCTGGGTGTAGATTACGACGGTACGCGCTCGTCGTCGAGCGAGAGTTCAGTGAACTACTCGATTCAGGAGTATGTCAACGACTGTATTTATCAATTTGTCGATGCTGCCGACAAGAACGAGATTCCCCATCCGAACCTCATCACCGAGAGCGGTCGCTCGCTGACAGCCCACCACTCCGTGCTCATTATCGACGTGCTCGAAACTGCCTCGCTGCCCGAAATGCCCGAGGAGTTTGAGGCGAACGACGACGACCACCAGTTGGTGAAGGAACTGTACAAGATTTGGGACAACCTGAATTCGCGTTCGATGATGGAAGACTGGCACGATGCCGAGGCGATTCGTGAAGAGGCGCTCGACCTGTTTTCGCATGGGCTGATTGACCTGAAGACCCGCGCTGAAATCGAGTCGATGTTCTGGAGCGTCTGCCGTGAAATCAATGTGTTGGTGAAGTCGCAGAAACACGTCCCCGAGGAACTGCGAAAACTCGATAAGTTGCTGGCAGACAAGTATTTCTGTAATTTCTCGTTGTTCCAGAGCCTGCCCGACTCGTGGGCCATCGACCAACTCTTCCCGATTATGCCGATTCAGCGGCTCAACGAGCGTCCGACGCGCAACGCCACGCTGCAAGACATCACCTGCGACAGCGACGGAAAAATTGCCAATTTCGTCACTTCGCGCCACATTGGTCATGTGCTGCCCGTCCACGCGCTGAAGCGCAACGAGGGCTACTACCTCGGTGTGTTCCTCGTGGGTGCTTACCAGGAAATTCTCGGCGATATGCACAACCTTTTCGGCGACACCAATGCCGCCCACATCTCCGTGAAAGACGGCCATTACCACATCGACCAAATCATCGATGGCGAAACGGTGGAGGAAGTGCTCGAATTCGTGCAGTACGACCCGAAGAAACTCGTGCGTCAGCTTGAACGATGGGTGACGAAGAGCGTGAAACAGGGTGTGATTTCGCTCGAAGAGGGCAAGGAATTCTTGTCGAACTATCGCTCAGGACTTTACGGATATACTTATTTGGAATGAAGCAAATTGATTTCCGAAACGATATTCTGCCGTTGAAAGACGTGCTCTATCGCCTCGCGCTGCGCATTACGCTCGACAGTGCCGAGGCGGAGGACATCGTGCAGGAAACCATGCTGAAACTCTGGAACCGACGCGACCGATGGGACGAAATCGACAGCATTGAGGCCTTCGCCATGACCATCTGCCGAAACCTCGCCCTCGACCACCAGAAGCGCGCAGACTCGCAACACGCTTCGCTCGATGAGGTTGAAACGCTTCTTTCCACACCCAACACCCAAAGCCCCACACCTTTCGACCACACCGTTGCCCACGACCGCATCGAAATCGTCAGGCAAATCATCGACACATTGCCCGAAAAACAGCGCACGTGCGTGCAACTGCGCGACATCGAAGAAAAACCCTACAAGGAAATCGCTGCCATCCTCGACATCACGGAAGAACAGGTGAAAGTCAATATTTTCCGTGCCCGACAAACCATTCGGCAACGCTTCGCGGAAATGGAGAATTTTCGCGTTACATCAACTTGAAAATTATTATATTAAGGAAATTTAACACTAATCATTGTAACTTTTCCTCCTTTTCAATCGTCATTTAAACAGATATGGACTACAAGTACATCAACCAACTGCTTGAACGCTACTGGGTCGCAGAGACGACGCTCGAAGAAGAGAAAATCCTGCGAACTTTCTTCAGTCAGGCCGAAATTCCTGCCGAACTGAAGCCCTACCAGAGCCTTTTCGCCTACGAAGGAAGCGCGAAATCCAACGAGAAATTGGGTGCCGACTTCGACGAGCGGATGCTGGAGATGGTGGGAGAGGCGACAACAGCCCGAAAGATGACGCTCCGCCAGCGCTTGATGCCGCTGTTCCGCGCCGCCGCCATCGTAGCCGTGATTCTCACGCTGGGAAATGCCATCCAGAAGCCGTTCAGCGACGACGACAACGTCGGAAACATCGTCGGAATCGAGAACATCGGCGAAGGGGTGTCGGTAGCCATCAACATCGACTCGGCGACGATTGACACGATGCGACAGAGCAACCTCCAGATGAAGGGCGAGGAACTCGGTGTTCGTCGGCAGGAAACGATGGATTGAAGAGAATTTTCTATGCTTTCTCTATAAATCAATGTTTAGTAAAACAAGTCAGAAACTGTGAAGTTTCAATTTCTCTCAAGATTTCTAACACTCGTTGTTAGCGGAAAACCACCTGTCTGAGTGAGACCGGTGGTTTTCTCGTTGATAGCGGTTTGTTATTTCCGTCGTTCATTTGAAAAGGAGTAGGGCAGGCTCTCCGAGGCGGTTCCACGCTGCTTGTTCGGCTTTTCACTCATCTCGAAATGGATGTTCGACGATTTCAATAATTCTTTGGTAGTCAGGTAGTTGCGTTGGTAATCGCGTCCGTCGATGGTCATTTTTTCGATATAAGGACGATTTTCCATGTCGTCGTCGGCGGTGAGGGTGACGCTGTGGCCGTTTTCAAACTTGATTTTCGCCTTTTTGAAGTAGGGCGAACCGAGCGCATACTGCCCCGAAGCCGGACAAACAGGATAGAAACCGAGGGCGGAAAACACATACCACGCCGAGGTCTGGCCGTTGTCTTCGTCGCCGCAGTAGCCGTCGGGCGTGGCAGCGTAGAGGCGGTCCATCGTCTGGCGAACCCAATACTGCGCCTTCCACGGCTGTGCGGCGTAGTCGTAGAGGTAAATCATGTGCTGCACGGGCTGGTTGCCGTGTGCGTAGTTGCCCATGCCAGCGATTTGCATCTCGCGGATTTCGTGGATGACGAAGCCGTAGTAGCTGTCGTCGAAGATGGGTGGCACGATGAATACCGAGTCGAGCATCTGGGCGAATGTCTCGCTGCCGCCCATCAGACCGATGAGGCCGGCGGGGTCGTGGAACACCGACCACGTGTAGTGCCACGAATTGCCCTCAGTAAAGTCGCCGCCCCACTTAAACGGGCTGAACGGCTCGGAGAAATCGCCGTTTTCGTGTCGTCCCTGCATCAGATTGTACTTCGGATTGAAGAGATTTCGGTAGTTTTTCGCCCGTTTCGCGTAGATGTCGATTTCCTTCGACGGCTTGCCCAGCAGTTTGCCAATCTGGTAGATGCACCAGTCGTTGTAGGCGTATTCGAGCGTTCGAGCGGCACTCTCTTTGATTTTCACGTCGCAGGGCACGTAGCCGAGGCGGTTGTAATAGTCGTAGCCCAATCGACCCGTCGAGGCGACGTCGGGATGCACGGCGTTGGCACCGTGGACGACGGCTTGCCAGAGGGTTTCTTTCAGTTGTTGGGTGATGGGTGATTGGTGTTGGGTGATGAGGTTTATTAGACCATCGGCGACGACGGCGGCGGAATTGTTGCCAACCATACAGTTGCGATGACCCGGACTGGCCCATTCGGGCAGGAAACCGCTTTCGAGATAGGCATTGGCGAGGCCTTCGAGCATTTTTTCGCCCATCGAGGGGTAGAGCAGATTGACCAAGGGGAACAGCGAGCGGAACGTGTCCCAGAAACCTGTGTCGGTGAACATATAGCCGTCACAGATTTGGCCGTTGTAGGGGCTGTAATGCACGACTTTCCCCGTCGCGTCGTGTTCGTAGAACATTCGCGGGAAGAGCGTGGCGCGGTAGAGGCACGAATAGAACGTGCGCAGGTGGTCGGTGTTGTCGTCGTCGATTTCGATGTGTCCGAGCACCTCGTTCCAACGCTTGCGACCCTTTTCCTTGACGGTTTCAAACGAGTCGTCGCCGAGTTCCTGCAGGTTGAGAATCGCTTGTTCCTGACTGATGAACGACGAAGCAATGCGGAGCGTGACTTGTTCGCCGTGTTTCAGCGTCGGAAAGCCTACGACGGCACCCGTGTGCTTGTCCCAAACGGCGGAAATGTTTTCCACAAGGCCACTTCCATCGTTGGAATAGCAGGCTTGATACGCTATCGGATGCGAAAATTCGATGACAAAATAGTTTTTGAAATTCTCGGGAACACCACCTGAATTTTTGGTGGTATAACCCATTACACGACGTTTTTTCGCGTCGATTGCCACACTGGAACCACCGTCGAAAGCGTCGATGACGACACGCGCTTTGTCGGTTTCGGGAAACGTGAACTGCATCATCGCAGCGCGTTCGGTCGGCGCGATTTCCACCCACGTGTCGTAGTCGGCCAGATATACCTTATAATAATAAGGCTTGACCGTCTCTGCTTGATGCGAGAACCAACTGGCGCGTTTTTCCTCGTCGAAAACGACTTCGCCGACCGTCGGCATAATCGAGAACTGGCCGTAGTCGTTGATCCACGGCGAGGGCTGGTGCGTCTGCTTAAAGCCCCGAATTTTGTTCGCCGTGTAAGTGTATTGCCATCCGTCGCCCATTTTTCCCGTCTGCGGTGTCCAGAAATTCATTCCCCACGGCAGTGCGATGGCGGGGTAGGTGTTGCCGGTCGAAAGTTGATACGACGACATCGTTCCAACGAGTGGATTCACGTAATCGACGGGTTCCATCTTCGCTGCCGAAGCCGAAATCGCACTCAAAAATATACTCAAAAAAACAATTTTTCGCTTCATATTCTAATTGTCTTAACTCCTTAACTCCATAACTCCTTAACTCCACAACTCCCCAACTCCTCAATCGTTGAGGCAATTCACCATCAAATCCGTCTTTCCGTCGGCAATCAGTTTCAAGACGAGTTCGCCGAAGAGCGTGTTCTGCCACGCAAACCACGCACGGGTGTATTTGTCGGCATCTTCCACGTTGAACGACTCGTGGATGAAGCCCGTGTTGGCGTCGGTGGTGAGCAGTTGGCGCATACAGGCGCGGATTTCATCGTCGTTTTGCGCCGTGAACGCCTTCATCATAATCGACATCGGCCAAGCATAGCCGTAGCCGATGTGCGGACCGCCGATGCCTTCGCCAGCCTTGCCACGGAAGAAGTAGGGATTGTCCTCGCTCCACACGAAGCGGCGCGTGTTCAAATAGATGGGGTCGTCCATCGGCACGTCGCCGAGGTAGCCCATCGCCAAGAGCGACGGCACGTTGGCATCGTCCATCAGCAGTTGGTTGCCGAATCCATCGACCTCGAAGGCGTAAATCGGACCGTATTTCGGATGCTGGTGCACGGCATATTGTTTCAGTGCTGTTTCCACCTCGTCGGCCAATGCCTTGCACTCCGTTGCGAGGTCGATACGCTGATTTACTTTCGTGAGGATTTCAGCCGCTTTGCGCAGGCTCGAAACCGCCATAAAATTCGACGGAACGAGGAAAAGGAAGGTTGTGGCGTCGTCGCTCGGACGGAACACCGACGCAATCAGTCCGACAGGTTTTACAGGATTGCCCCAACCGTCGTTCTGCGTGGTGTCGGAAGCGCGTTCCGTGCGACGCTGGAAGCGATACGGACCCAAATTTCCGTCCTTGCGCTGCTGTTCGCGGAAGGTTGTCAGAATGTTGTGAATCGTCTCAATCCAGAGTTCGTCGAAAATCGAGGCGTCGCCCGTCACGAGCCAATACTGATAGGCCAGTCGCAGCGGATAGCAGAGCGAGTCGATTTCATATTTCCGCTCGTGCAGGAATGGTTTCATCGCCGTCAAGTCCTTCATCCACTCGCCGTTGGGGTTCGGTTCGAGGTTGAACGCGTTGGCGTAGGGGTCGAGGCAGATGCAGCGGAACTGCCGCAGAATCGTGCCGCGCACCATTTTCTTCAGTTTCGGGTCTTGGTTGACGAATTGCACATAGGGCCACACCTGTGCACCTGAGTCGCGCAGCCACATCGCGTGGATGTCGCCCGTATAGACGAAGGTGTCGTCGTCGCCCGATGCGTTGGAGTAGTGCACCGTCGTTTCGAGCGTGTTCGGGAAGCAGTTGCCGAACATCCACGCCAGTTTCGGGTTGGCTTTCAGCAGTTTCTGCACCTCCTTGATTTTCTTGTCAATCACTTCCGAGCGAAACAGTCGGTCTTTTTCGGCAGGTCGTCGCGAGACGAAAGTTGTGCTTTTCTCGCCGATTCGCTTGATGTACTCCTTGCCGAAATCGGCCTGCGCATTCACGGGTAAGAACGTAAAAAGGCCAAGAGGTAAAACCATCATCACCTTTTTCAAAAAATTCGTCGTTTTCATTGTGTACAATAAGTTTGATTTGAGTTTTCCGACTGCAAATTTACGAAAAAAAACCGAAAAAAATTAGCGGATGGCAATATTTTTTAGATTTTTCACCATCAATCGGGCGGCATTTTCGGAAGCGGTGGTCGGTTCGACGGATGTCGTGGCGGTGATGTCGGCGGCGAGGCGCTTTTGCACGTCGCGGTAGTCGAAAAGCATCGTCGTGCGAACATCGTGGCCGGGGAGGAGGCGACGGAGTTCTGCGCGGATGTTTTCGACGGAAAAACGATCGGCAAAGAGTTCGCGGACCACTTCGCGGTCGGCAATCAGATTGACGAGCGAGATGAATTTGCAGCCCATAAAATGCTTGAAAACGAAACGCACGAGTCGCGGAACGGGGGTTTTGTAGCATACGACCTGCGGCACGTTGAACAGGGCGGTTTCGAGTGTGGCGGTGCCACTGGTGACGAGGGCTGCGGTGGCTTTCGAGAGCAACGGAAATGTCTGGTTTTTCACCAGTGTGACGGGTTTTCCTTCGATGAACGGGGCATAAAATTCGTCGTCGATCGATGGCGCACCTGCCACAACGAGTTGATAGTCGGCGGCAAAGGGTTCGGCGGCCTCAATCATCGCAGGCAGGTTGTCCTTGATTTCCTGTCGGCGACTGCCGGCGAGGAGGGCGATGATGGGAGCCCCACCCCGACCCTCCCCAAAGGGGGAGGGAGAAAAGCTTTCATTTTCTTTTGATTTTTTTAGGAATTCCTTGACCTCGTCGGCGGTCGGATTGCCAACGTAGAGAATCGGGAAATGGTGTTTTTTCTCGAAGAAATCGACCTCGAAAGGCAGAATCGAGAAAAGTTGATCGACATCGCGCTTGATATTTTTGATGCGCCACTCTTTCCACGCCCAGATTTTCGGGGAAATGTAGTAATATACTTGGGTGTTAGGTGTTGGGTGTTGGGTGTTAGGTGTTGGGTGATGGGTGATGAGGTTCTTTTCCTTTTCGCGATGAAGATGCTTTGCGATTTTCAAATTAAAACCTGGATAATCGACGAGAATGACGGCATCGGGCTGCCACGCGGCGATGTCGCGCTTGCAGAATGACAAATTGCGCAGAATCGTGGGCAGGTGGAGCAGCACGGGAATGAAGCCCATATAAGCCAACTCGCGATAATGTTTCACGAGCGTTCCGCCGACGGCTTGCATCTTCTCGCCACCGAAAAAGCGGAATTCCGCTGCTGCGTCTTCCTGCTGGATGGCCCGCATCAAGTGCGATGCGTGCAAATCGCCCGAGGCTTCACCGACTACCAAGTAATATTTCACGATTTGACAATTTGACTAATTTACAATTTTACGATTTACAATGTACTATTGATTTACAATTTGACGATTTGACTATTTCTCGATTCTCCTTCCTCGCTCCTCGAATCTCGATTCCCCTCCCCCTTCGGGGGGAGGTTGGGAGGGGGCTTTATAAATCCCATTCGCGCAGATGTTCCATATACTCGTAGGCCGTCACATCCATATTCGTGGGCGTGATGGCGACAAAACCGTGGTTGAGCGCCCACTGGTCGGAGTCGCGGGCGTCGGGTTCGTCGTTGTGATAGGTTCCAACCACCCAATAATAGTTGTAGCCACGCGGATGCGGACGTTTTTCCACCTCATTGACCCAGCGACCGTAGGTCATTCGACAGATACGAACACCCTCGAATTCTTGCCGCGCCGGGAAATTCACGTTCAGACAGATGCCCTTCGGCAGTCCCTCGGCCAAAACACGCCCCACAATCTCCTGCACATAGGGGCGGAGTGGCTCGAAATCGGCGTCGGGCTGGTAGTGGCAAGAAGAAAACGCAATCGACGGGATATACTTCATACAACCCTCCATCGCCACGCCCATCGTGCCCGAATAGTGGTTGTTCACCGTGGAATTGTCGCCGTGGTTGATGCCGCCGATAATCAGGTCGGGCATTCGTTTGTCGAGGCAAAACTGGTTGAAAGCCAGTTTCACGCAATCCACTGGCGTTCCGCTGCACGACCACACCTCCACGTCGTCGCCCATATTGTCGCGACGGCGCAGCGTGAGCGGATCGACGGCAGAAAAGGCGCAACTGAAACCCGAGCGCGGCCCTTCCGGTGCACAAACGATGATGTCGCCCAGCGGTTTGACGAAATCGACGAGCGCACGAATGCCTTTCGACTCGTAACCGTCGTCGTTGGAAATCAGAATCAGCGGTCGGTTCGATGCTTCCCGCTGCAAGGTGTCTGTTGGTTTGTTCATATCTTTTTGGGGATGATTCGTCTATAAAAAATATAATTTTGACTGCAAAAGTACGAAAAAAGGTTTAAATTACAAGATTCTCACATAAAATTCGTAACTTTGCACTTTAAAATTTATTTTTCTATGGCAAAAATCATAGCATTAGCAAACCAAAAAGGCGGTGTCGGCAAGACGACGACCACGATGAATCTCGCGGCGTCGTTGGCCACGTTGGAAAAATCGGTGTTGGTCATCGATGCCGACCCACAGGCCAACGCGTCGAGCGGCTTAGGCGTTGATATTCAGCAAGTTGAGTGCTCGCTTTACGAGTGCATCATCGACCACGCCGACGTGCGCGACGCGATTTATACGACCGACATCGACGGCCTCGACATCATTCCGAGCCACATCGACCTCGTGGGTGCCGAAATCGAGATGTTGAACCTCGAAAACCGCGAAAACGTGCTGAAAAAACTGCTCGACCCGTTGCGCGAGGAGTACGATTATATCCTCATCGACTGCGCCCCGTCGCTCGGTCTCATCACGGTGAACGCGCTGACGGCAGCCGACTCGGTCATCATCCCCGTGCAATGTGAATATTTCGCGCTCGAAGGCATCTCGAAACTGCTGAATACGATTCGAATCATCAAGTCGAAACTCAATCCGAAACTCGAAATCGAGGGTTTCCTGCTGACGATGTACGACTCGCGTCTGCGACTGGCGAACCAGATTTACGACGAGGTGAAGCGCCACTTCCAAGAATTGGTGTTCAAAACCGTCATTCAGCGCAATGTGAAACTCAGTGAGGCTCCGTCGCACGGTCTTCCGGCGATTCTCTACGATGCCGATTCGACGGGCGCAAGAAACCATTTGGAACTGGCAAAAGAGATTATTGGGAAAAAATAGGAGCCCCCTCCCAGCCTCCCCCAAAAGGGGGAGGGGAATCGAGATTCGAGGAAGGAGGAAGGGGAAACGAGGAGGGAGATTCGAGGAGCGAGGAAGGAGAAACGAGGAGGGAGATTCGAGGAAGGAGGAGCGAGAATCGAGGAATTGTCAAATCGTGAAATTGTAAAATAGTCAAATAAATTGTAAATTGTAAATTGTAAATTGCTAAATTGTAAATAGTAAAGATGGCTGTTAAAAAGAAGTTTACAAACAAGAAAAACGCGCTGGGCAGAGGGCTCGACGCGATAGAGGGAGGCAGAGGATTAGACGCACTCATCGACACGACCGGCGTGAAAACGCAGGGTTCATCGACCATCAACGAGGTACCCATCGACCAAATCGACGCGAACCCCAACCAGCCGCGCCGCGAATTCGACGAAACGGCATTGCAGGAACTCGCCGAGAGCATCCGACAAATCGGCATCATCCAGCCGATTACGCTGCGCCAGATGGCCGACGGACGCTATCAAATCATAGCAGGTGAACGTCGCTGGCGGGCTTCGCAACTCGCCAAGTTGGCGTCGATTCCGGCCTATATCCGCACCATCGCCGACGAAAACGTGATGGAAATGGCGCTCGTCGAGAACATCCAGCGCGAAGACCTCAACGACATCGAGATAGCGCTCGCCTTCCAGCATCTGCTCGAAGGCGACGGCATGACGCAGGACAAAGTGGCGAAGCGCGTCGGCAAGAGTCGCACGTCGGTGACGAATTTTTTGCGACTGCTGAAACTGCCGGCACAGGTGCAAATGGCGTTGCAAAAGAAGGAAATCGACATGGGTCACGCCCGTGCGTTGCTCGCCATCGACTCGCCGTCGCTGCAAATCAAACTGTTCAAGGAAATTCAGAAAAACGGCTATTCCGTTCGCAAGGTCGAGGAACTGTCGCAACGCCTCAAAAACGGCGAGGACATCGAGAGCAGCAAGAAGAAAATCGTGGCGAAAACGCGGCTGCCCGAGGAGTTCAACGTACTGAAAAAGCGGCTCTCGTCGTTCTTCAACACGAAGGTGCAAATGACCTGTTCGGCGAAGGGAAAAGGCAAAATCAGCATCCCGTTTGCCGACGAAGAAGAATTGGAGCGAATCATGCTCGTTTTCGATGGTTTGAGAGAGTAAAATGACGGTTTGAGGAAGAAAAAATGCTGAAAACACTGCAATACAACATCCTGCTTGCGTGCTGTCTGACGATTGCGACCACCGCCAAAGCCCAAATCGACAGCCTTTCTGCCGTTCCCATCGAGCAGGAGCAGCCACTCGTTGTCGTCGACGACTCGCTCGATGGTTTCCTCGATGCCGTTAGCGTGAAAAAAGTGAAGAAAAAGCGCGATTGGGCGTCGTGGCGACCCGAAACGAAGCGTGCGATGTGGCTTTCGCTCGTGTTGCCGGGCGCAGGCCAAATCTACAACCGCAAATACTGGAAATTGCCGATTATCTATGGCGGATTTGTCGGTTGCGCCTACGCGATGCGCTGGAACAATATGATGTACCACGACTATTCGCAGGCCTACATGGACCTGATGGACGACGACCCGAAAACCGAGAGCTACAACCAGTTCATGCACCTCGGCGCGAAGATTACCGACGCCAACATCGCCCGTTATCAGGAACTGTTCCGCAAGCGCAAAGACCGCTATCGCCGTTGGCGCGACCTGAGTTTCTTCGTGATGGTGGGCGTGTATGCGCTGTCGGTGGTCGATGCCTACGTCGATGCGTCGCTCTCGGAGTTCGACATTTCCGACGACCTCACCTTTGAAGTAGCGCCGGCGGTGATGGGCAATCCAACGGCCCTCAATCCGTACAAACCGACGGGAATTGGGCTGCAATGCAGTCTAACATTCTGAAAATCAATGATTAAAACGATATTTCAATCGAAAAAATATAAAAAAAGATGATAACAAAACGATTTTTCCAACTGCTGATAACGACGTTGCTGCTGTGTCCGCTGACATTGCAGGCACAAGTGGTAAACCAAGAAGAGGACGACGAGGATGAAGTGGCGCTGAGCGACACCCTCGACATCGACGACGACCTACCCGGACTCGAGGAAATCGTCGTCATCGAGAAAGACGAAGACGGCGAAGACGAGGAAATCGTCATCGACATGCCCGAAGCCCTGACGCTCGCCGTCGATAGCCTGCTCGACCTCTACCACACACAGGCCTATCTCGTGGTCGATTCCACCTGCAACCTGCCCGATTTCAACCCCGAATTCGACCGCGACGTCTATATCGAACGACTCAAACAGCTGCCGACCGTCATCGAAATGCCCTACAACGACATCGTGCGGCAGTTCATCGACCGATACACCGGACGGTTGCGCCGTTCGGTGAGCATCATGCTCGGACAGCAGAATTTCTACATGCCGATTTTCGAACAGGCACTCGAAACCTACGGCCTGCCACTCGAACTGCGCTATCTGCCCATCATCGAGTCGGCTTTGAAGCCCAACGCCGTTTCGCGCGTCGGAGCCACGGGCTTGTGGCAGTTTATGATTGCCACCGCCCGGCAGTACGGCCTCGAAATCACCTCGCTCGTCGATGAGCGTCGCGACCCCATCAAGTCGTCGTACGCCGCCGCCCGCTACCTGAAAACGCTCTACAAGATTTTCGGCGACTGGCACCTCGTCATAGCGGCCTACAACTGCGGTCCTGAGAACGTCAACAAGGCCGTTCACCGCGCCGGTGGCGTGAAGGACTATTGGCACATCTACCACTTCCTGCCCGCCGAGACACGCGGCTACGTGCCGGCCTTCATCGCGGCCAACTACATCATGAACTACTATTGCGAGCACAACATTTGCCCGATGCTCTCGAACCTGCCTGCGAAAACCGACACGCTCGTTTTGAACCGCGACGTGCACTTCCAGCAGATTTCCGACGTGCTCGGCATCGACGTGAAACTGGTCGAGGAGTTGAATCCTCAATACAGAAGAAGCATTGTCAATGGCAACAATCGCCCGTCGATTCTGCGTCTGCCGATGAACTTCGTGACGCAATTCATCGACATGGAAGACACGATTTACACCCACCGCGCCGACGAACTGCTCACGAAGCGAACCGAAGTTGAGGTGAGCGAGGTGAAACCGACCTACACGCCGCAACGCAAGACCTATACGCGCAAAAAAGGCAAAGCCAGCGTCAGAAAAGGTGCACGCCGAGGTAAATCGACGGCTCGGAAATCGTCGCGAGGCTCGAAAGGCAAGAAAGCGGCTGTGAAATCGAAAGGAAAGAAATCAACTGCCAAGAAAGGCAAGAAAAGAAGATAGAAAGGAATGAATATGGAGGAAGAAGTTCTTATTAACAGCGCGTTTCAGCGACTGCTCGACAGTTATCTGGCATCGAACCACCGCAAGAAGACCGACATCATCACCAAGGCCTTCAACTTCGCACGCCAGGCTCACAAGGGCGTCCGACGACTCTCGGGCGAACCCTACATCATGCATCCCATTGCCGTGGCGCAAATCGCCAGCGAAGAAATGGGACTCGGTTCGACGAGCATCTGCTCGGCCCTGCTCCACGACGTGGTCGAAGACACCGACTACACCGTCGAGGACATCAAAAACATTTTCGGTCCGAAAATCGCCCAAATCGTCGATGGACTGACGAAAATCTCGGGTGGAATCTTCGGCGAACAGGCGTCGGCGCAGGCAGAGAACTTCAAAAAACTCCTGCTGACGATGAGCGACGACATCCGCGTCATCCTCATCAAAATCTGCGACCGACTCCACAACATGCGCACGCTGGAGTCGCAAGCACCCAACAAACAATACAAAATCGCAGGCGAAACGCTCTACATCTACGCGCCGCTTGCCAATCGACTCGGTCTCAACAAAATCAAGTCGGAACTCGAAAACCTCAGTTTCCGCTTCGAGCACCCCGAGGAATACGAAAACATCACCCGAAAACTCACGCTTACGCAAGAACAGCGCACGAAACTCTTCGACGACTTCACCGCGCCCGTCCGCAAGGAACTCGACCGCATGGGCATCCGCTACGAAATCAAGGCCCGCGTGAAAACGCCTTATTCCATCTGGAGCAAGATGCAGAACAAACACGTCACCTTCGACGAGGTGTATGACATTCTTGCCGTGCGCATCATTTTCACGCCCAAGACACGCGAAGACGAGGTGAACGAGTGCTTCCGAATCTACGTCGCCATGAGCCAGATTTACAAGTCGCATCCCGACCGTCTGCGCGACTGGATCAACCACCCGAAAGCCAATGGCTATCAGGCACTTCACGTCACGCTGATGTCGAAACAAGGCCGATGGATCGAGGTGCAAATCCGTTCCGACCGCATGGACGACATCGCCGAGCAGGGTTTTGCCGCCCATTGGAAATACAAGGAGGGCGAAGATGCTATTCAGGAGGTCAACGAGAACGAAAGCGAACTCAACAATTGGATTGGCACCATCAAGGAAATCCTCGACGACCCGCAACCCGACGCGATGGACTTCCTCGACACCATCAAACTCAACCTCTACGCCCGCGAAATCTTCGTTTTCACCCCGAAAGGCGAACTCAAAACGATGCCCGCAGGCTGTACGGCGCTCGATTTTGCCTTCCAAATCCATACGTTCCTCGGCTCGCATTGTATCGGAGCCAAGGTCAACCACAAACTCGTGCCGCTGAGCCATCGACTGCAAAGTGGCGACCAAGTTGAGATTCTCTCGTCGAAGTCGCAACACGTGCAACCCGAATGGCTCAATTTCGTCTCGACGGCGAAGGCGAAAGGCAAAATCCAGGCCAATTTGCGCCGTGCCGACCGCGAAATCCAGAAAAAAGGCGAGACAACGCTGAAAGAATGGCTCGAAAAGAACAATTTTGAACTCACGTCGTCGGCCATCGACAAACTCTGCGACCTCCACGAGATTCAAAAACACGAAAATCTCTTCCTCGCCCTCGGCAAGAAGACCATCATCCTCGGCGACAACGACCTTGCCCATCTGCAAGGCAAAAAGACGGGCAAAAAAGGCTGGAAAAAATACGTGCCGTTCATCAAGGCCGACAAAAAAGAGGCGAACACCGTACAAGCGTCGCGTGGACTGCTTGAGGTGAATCCCGAATTCAACAAGAAAATCCCCTGTCTGCTGACCGAGGAGACCATTCAGATGTATATTTTCCGCGACTGTTGCCATCCGATTCCCGGCGACGACGTTCTCGGCTACATCGACAACAAAAAACACGTTGAAATCCACATGCGCGACTGTCCTGTGGCATCGCGGTTGAAGTCGAGTTTCGGCAACCGAATCCTCGACGCGAAATGGCAGATGCGCCACGAAATCCGCTTCGACGCCACCATCCACATTCGCGGCATCGACCGAAAAGGAATGCTCCACGACCTCGCCCACCTGATTTCCGACCAGTTGGACCTCTACATCCGCCGTATCACGGTGAGCAGCCACGAGGGAATCTTCGACGGTGTCATCGAATTGCGCGTCTATGACCGTGCCGAAGTGCAGCACGTCATGGAATTGCTGAAAATGATTGATGGATTACAGGAAGTGACCGACCATTAAACAATCGCGAAATCGAGGTGCTTTTTCAGGTCTTTCAGTTGGTCGCGCAGCGACATAAGCGTCTGGAGCACCTCGTTCGACCGATCGACACCACCGCGGTTCTCGTTGAGATATTTCCGTGCCGCCGACAACTTGAAACCGCGCACCTTCACCAAGTTATAAATCAGTTTCACTTGGTCGATGTCCTTCTCGGTATATTGCCGCACACCCGTCGAACTCACCGTTTTCGGGCGCAGGTGCGGAAACTCCTTTTCCCAGTAGCGCAGCAGGCTCTCGTTCACGCCAATCATGCCCGCCACTTCCTTGATGGAGTAGTACAATTTCAAGCTTTTGTTCTGATTCAGTGCCATAGAAATGTCTTTTTTCGTCGTTACGCTTGCAAAGATAGTTTTTTTTGATGAAAATTCCGCAAAATTATTCAGAAAAATCTTGTTTTTTTAGAAATATCGCACTTTATGCTCATATTTCCTCAAAAATGTGTAATTTTGTCGGCAAATTGCGAGATTTATAAATGACTATTGACGCATTTGAACTGATAGCCCCTCGGCTGAGGTCTGCCGCCTTGAACAAGGCTGCGGCGATGGGCCTCGACTATGACGAATCGCAAGACATCGCCCAGGAGACGCTGTTGCGGTTATGGCAGATGCGTGACGATAAACGGCTCTACAATCCAGAGGGTTTTGCAGCTGTGATTGCTCACCGATTATCGCTGAACCACTTGCGACGCAAACCACCGCTCCCTTTAGAGAGCAGAGAGAGAGCAAGCCAGACAATTTCGCCGTTGGATGAAATCATACAGCAGGAGGACGTGCAATGGCTCGAACAGAAAATCAATGAGCTACCATCCACCCTGCACGCAGTGTTGAAAATGCGCCAAGATGAGAAATACTCCAACAAGCAGATAGCAACTCTGCTCGGAATAAAGGAAGACAGTGTGAGCACATTGCTCTCAAGGGCACGAAGACAACTCATGGAACAAATCAAGAAACAACGCA
>CACYQZ010000022.1 GCA_902776665.1 uncultured Prevotellaceae bacterium | reverse complement strand
GCACGGGCAATGGCAACGCGCTGCATCTGACCGCCAGAGAGCTGAGCAGGCTTTTTGTTGATGTGGTCGGCCAACTCGTTCACCTGTTCGGTGAAGTCTGCAATCACCTTTCGGAAGTAGGCTTTTTGGGGCACTCCGGGCTCGGGATGCGACAGGCGGCTGATGAAGTCGTCGCGCATAGCGGCCACCGACAGCAGCAGCGATTCCACGTTGGCTTTCTCGTTAGCTCCGCCGTAGAGCGAGGCGGCCACACACTCTGCAAACAATTCGTCGCAAATCACGTTGATTGAACGTTTTAAATTTCTCTTGTTGCTCATAATTTTCGTTTTACGCACCCCAAAGATAGGTATTTTTTCCGAAACGTCAACGCTTTTCTCGAAAAAAAGTTTCAAAAATTTCGTTTTATTGACGATTTCTTTCCATATCTCGACAAAAAATTGTAATTTTGCAGGGTAAAAATGAGGATAATATCAAAATTTTCACATTTAAATAATTATTGAACAAATGAAAAAAAGTCTTTTGCAACAAGAACGTGCCGCCTATCTTCCGAAGTTGCCGAAAGGTCTTCAGGGAGTGGTGAAGGTAAAAGAAGGTGAACCGACGCAGAGTGTCGGCAATCAGGATGAAATCAGGGAACTGTTCCCGAACACCTACGGGATGCCGCTCGTGGAATTTGTGCCGGGCGACGAGGCCGTGTCGAAGAAAATGAACGTCGGTGTGATTCTCAGCGGCGGTCAGGCTCCTGGCGGTCACAACGTCATCACGGGTCTGTTCGACGCCATCAAGAAGTTGAACCCCGAAAACCGCCTCTACGGCTTCATTCTGGGCCCGGGCGGACTGGTCGATCACAACTATATGGAAATCACGGCTGAAATTGCCGACGAATACCGCAACACGGGTGGTTTCGATATGATTGGCTCAGGTCGCACGAAACTTGAAAAAGAAGATCAGTTCGAGAAAGGATTGGAAATCATCCGCAAACTCGACATTCAGGCCATTGTCATCATCGGTGGCGACGACTCGAACACCAACGCCTGCGTTTTGGCCGAGTATTACGCTGCGAAGAACTACGGCGTGCAGGTCATCGGATGCCCGAAAACCATCGACGGAGACCTGAAAAACGACCAAATCGAGACCTCTTTCGGCTTCGATACGGCTTGTAAAGTCTATTCCGAACTCATCGGAAACATCGAGCGTGACTGCAATTCCGCCCGTAAATACTGGCATTTCATCAAGGTGATGGGTCGTTCGGCCTCGCACATCGCACTTGAATGTGCCCTTCAGACGCAGCCCAACATCTGCCTGATTTCCGAGGAAGTCGAGACGAAAGAAATGAGCCTGAACGACGTCGTCGATTACATCGCGAATGTCGTCGCCGAGCGTGCTGCCGATGGCAATAATTTCGGTACGGTCATCATTCCCGAAGGCCTCATTGAGTTCATTCCCGCCATCAAGAAACTCATTTCGCAGTTGAACGACGTTTTGGCGATGCCCGAAGCGGAAAATCTGGCCAGCGCCGAACAAATCGACTTCGTCAAAAGCCATCTGACGAAGGAAAACCTCGCCGTGTTCAACTCGCTGCCCACGAGCGTCGCAAGACAGTTGGCACTCGACCGCGACCCGCACGGAAACGTGCAGGTGAGCCTCATTGAAACCGAAAAACTGCTCTCGGAGATGGTCGCTCAAAAGCTCGAAAAGATGAAAAAAGAAGGAACCTATCAGGGCAAATTCTCTGCTCAGCACCATTTCTTCGGCTACGAAGGCCGTTGCGCTGCACCGTCGAATTTCGATGCCGACTACTGCTATGCGCTCGGAACCTCTGCCGCTCAACTCATCGCCAACGGCAAGACGGGCTATATGGCCATCGTCAAGAACACGACTGCGCCCACCGACGAGTGGAAGGCAGGTGGTGTGCCCATCACGATGATGATGAATATGGAGCGTCGCCACGGCGAGATGAAGCCCGTGATTCGCAAGGCACTCGTCGAACTCGGCGGAAAACCCTTTAAGACATTTGCCGCACAGCGCGACAAATGGGCGAAGGAAACGTGCTACATCTATCCGGGACCGATTCAGTATTGGGGTCCGTCGTCGGTCTGCGACCGTCCGACCTGCACGCTGGCATTGGAACAAGAAAAATAAATGAAGAAAAAACGGAATAGCCGTCAGAAAAAGAACTCACCGCTCCATCGCTATCCGCGATGGGCGTGGTGGGTTGGAGGCATCGGCATTGCCGCTGTCTATGTTTGGCTGTTCTACACCTTTTTCGTTGGACCGACGGGATTTCGCTGGCGTGCGCTCTACGGCGACGCCCGCTATCCCGAAGGTTACGAAATCCACGGCATCGACATCTCCCACTATCAAGAGGAAATCGAGTGGGACAAGTTGCGCCACGCGATGATCGAAGGCTGTCCGCTTCGGTTCATCATCATCAAATCAACCGAAGGCTCGTCCATCATCGACGAGCGCTTCGACGAATATTTCTATGAGGCTCGCGAACACGGTTTTATCCGAGGTGCCTACCATTTTTGGAGCAATAAATCGTCGCCTCGCGACCAAGCAAACTATTTCCTGAGCAAGGTCAAACTCGAAAAGGGCGATTTGCCGCCCGTTCTCGACATCGAACTCAAGCCGAAAGACCGTTCCGTCGAGGATTTCCAGCGCGACGTGCTCACGTGGCTTCACATCGTCGAGGACCGCTACCACGTGAAGCCCATTCTCTACACCTACCACAAATTCAAGGAAGCCTACCTCAGTGCGCCCGTTTTCGACGACTATCCCTACTGGATTGCCCATTACTACGTCGATCAAGTCGAATACAAAGGCCAATGGAAATTCTGGCAACACACCGACGTGGGCCGACTGCCGGGCATCAAAGGCTATGTCGATTTCAACATCTACAACGGCTCGTACTACGACCTGAAAAAACTCACCATCGGCAGCGAGGACGATTGACACGATTTTGAAGACGCTGAAGAAAATATTGAAATGGACCATCGGCATCGCCTTGGTCGTGATGCTGTTGATTGGGGCTGCGACGCTGTTGCTGAACACGTATTTCGTTCAACAACGCCTGCTGAAGCGAGCCACGAAAATGCTGACCGACCAAATTGGGACACGCGTGGAAGTCGAGTCAATCAGTGTGAATATTTTTGGGCCGACGCTCGCGCTCCACGGACTGAGCATCGACGACCAACAAGGCCGCGAACTCCTGCGAATGGAGCGGTTGGACGCAAAAATGAGCCTTCGCGACCTGCTGAATAAGAAAATTCTCGTGCATCGCGTCGAAACCGATGGTTTGAAGGCGATGATCGTAAAAGCCGACAAGGATTCGACGGCGAATTATCAATTCCTCATCGACGCTTTTAGAAAAGATAAAATAATGTCGAAAGACAGCCTGAAGCACCCCAAAATGACGGTGGACTTGCAGCATTTGTACTTGACAAATTCAACCATCAACTACCAGACGGCGAAAGCCGAAAATGTCCTTTCCATCGGACTTCTCGATGCAGAGGAAATCGAAAAAGGCTATCATCTCAAACTCGAAAAACTCAATCTGAAAACCGACAACCATCGTCCTCGCAGAAACACAGGAAAACCCCATCATGGATGGTTCGATGCGGGTCATTTAGACATGACGATGGATTTTCGCGCGACGGTGAATTTCGTTCAGAAAGACAGCATCGAAGCCACGCTTGCCGAAGCCACCATCAAAGACCCGACCGCTGGCTTCGACATCACCGATTTGCACCTCACGCTGTCGGCCAATCGCGAAATAATTTACTTCAAAAACATCGCTTTCAAGCAGGGTTCGACCTCGCTCAACGTGGCTCGTGCAAAAATGACGATTCCAAGCAAGAAAATCGGCCGGGAATTGGCCTACAAAGCCGACAGCATCAGTGGCCACGTGATTTTGAAAGACATCGCACGGCCATTTGCGCCCGTTTTGCAGAATTTCACCCTGCCGTTGCGGCTGAACACCGAGATGAGTGGCACGGCAGACAACATCGTCTTTCGCGGCGTGCGTGTCAGCACGAACGACAAACTCTTCCACGTCGCTGCCAACGGGCGCATCGACCACTTGCACAACAAGGAACTTTTTAAGGTCAGTTTCGATGTCAGCCAAATGTTGGCGAAGGAGGGCATCAAGGAGAAAATTATCCGTCAATTTCCTGTTAAACGACTGATGATGAAGCAGTTGCATCGTCTTGGCGATATTCATTACACGGGACATTTCGACGTGATTCCCAAGCAGGAAAGTTTCCGCGGACGTCTCACGACGAAAGGCGGTCCGATGGATTTCCACTTCATCATCGATGGCAGAAACGGCCGACTCAGGGGAAATGTCAGTTCGGCAGATTTCCGTCTGGGCGAAGTGATGGATATGGACAAAGTCGGCAACGTGGACTGCAAAGCCGAGTTCAACATCAACATTTCAAAGGTGGAAACGGCCAAAATGCGGCGTGAAAAGGGCGGAAAACTGCCGATTGGCACCGTCACGGCCACCGTCAACGATTGCAGTTACAAGAAAATCCACGTGAAAAACCTCACCGTAAACATCCAGAGCGATGGTGCCGAAGCCACTGGCGACGTTCTCAAACAAAGCAATTTCCTCGACCTCTACAGCCAGTTCACGTTCACCGACACCGACCAAATGCACAAAATCAAAATCAAGAATCCCGGCCTCCGCTTTCACAAACGTCGAAAAAAATGATGTTTCCTACCGCCCAAACCTCAAGCAACACCAATTGTTATCAATGGTTTCGGTTTGTAGTTTCAAGCCGTATTTTTCGGCTTCGGCGACGAGCAGGGGCGCATCTTCTTGGTAGAAACCGCTGAGCAAAAGCGTTCCCGTCGATGACAAAACTTCGGCGAAATGGGAAAGGTCGGCGAGGAGAATGTTGCGATTGATATTCGCGACGACCACATCGAAAACACCGCTGACGTGGCTTAGAACGCTGGAATCGCCGTGAAGCACTTGCAGGTTCTCGACTTCGTTCAGCGCGGCATTGTGGCGCGTGTTTTCCACGCTCCATTCGTCGATGTCGTAGGCCACGACCTCGCTTGCGCCGACTTTCGAGGCGACAATGCCGAGGATTCCCGTGCCACAGCCACAGTCGAGCACGCGCTTGTTCGACAAGTCAAGGTCGAGCAGTTGGGCGACGACGAGTTGCGTGGTTTCGTGGGTGCCGGTGCCGAAGGCCATTTTGGTTTCGATACCGATTCGCAACGGTGCGAAAAACGAAGATAGGGGAGGGGTTTGAAGTCGTCGGGCATCGTAGATGACGCAGCGGTCGCCGATGAAAATCGGGTCGAAGCCCTCGCTTTCCCACGTTTCATTCCAGTTTTTCGGTTCGATTTCCTCGATTTCGTAATTAATTCCCACGTTGGGAATGACGAAAGCGAACGGTGCAATCACGTCGTTGAGCAACGCCCGATTGAACAATTCTTCTTGCACATAGGCCACAAGCCCGTCTTCAGTGTCTTCAAACGATTCGAAACCAGCCTTGGCAGCGTCGTCGGCCAACAGTTCACGCGCCGTCTGCAACAGTTCGGGCGCACACTCAATTTGAAACTTCACAGCGTAGTATTTCATGATTTTCCCTTGATTTTTCGTTAAAATTTTCTGCAAAATTAAAAAAAATAGGGAAAAACCTACCATCGTTTAGGGTTTTTCCGTATTTTTGCATGAAAAATATCGCTAATTTTGCCATGCGAAGAGTCAGAAACGCGTTTTCGGGCTCTCGGCGCAAAGAAGAAATAACTAATAAAAAAGGAGTTAAAATGATGAAAAAGAAATTGTTTTTGTTATTCGTCCTCGCTGGAGCGATGCCACTGACGATGATGGCTCAGGACGACGACCTCTACTTCGTTACTTCGAAGAAGACGGTAGAGACGAAGGGCTCCTCTGTCAAGAATATTACGGAAGGGCCGACGTACTACGCCGGTTCGCCTCGCGACGTCGATGAATACAACCGTCGTGGGAAGTTCCGCAGCAGTTTCCAGAAAATCGGTGTCGATTCGTTGGGTAATGACATCATCGAGTTCCACGTGGGTTCCGACATCTATCCCGACACGTCTTACGTCGATACGACTTGGACAGCATCGAAGGCCTACGGCAACGACTACGACGGCGATTTCACCTACAGTCGTCGGATGAGTCGCTGGGACGGCTATTATGGCTGGTACGACCCCGTGTTCTACTGCCATTGGGGTATGTTCCCGATGGGCTATTATTCGTGGTACGACCCATGGTATTACTGGCACTACTACGATTTCGCGTGGTACAGCCCTTGGTATGACCCATGGTACTATGGCTACTACGGCTGGGGCTATCCCTATCGCTGGTATGGTCGCTATGGTTGGGGCTATCCTTACTATCCCGGATGGGGTCCCGGCTTCTATCCCAGCTATGCATTCCGTACTTCGCCTGGAACGCACAACCACGGTCGTCCTTCCTACAACTCGCCTCGTGGTTCGTTCACTGGCAATTCCCACAGCTATTCGCAGGGAACATTCGGCGGTTCGCGCAACACAGGTTATCGCAACCGCAGCACGGCCTCGTCGGGCAACACGCGCCCCGTTCGTCGCTCGGATGGCAGTTACAGCAATTCCAACGGCAATTTCGGTGGCTCGCGCTCGAATTACGAAAGCCATTCGTCAGGAAGTTACAGCGCTCCGAGTCGTTCGAGCAGTACGTCGAGTTTCGGCGGTAGCACCTACGGCGGTTCGCGTAGCGGAGGAGGCGGCGGTGGAGGATTCTCCGGTGGCGGTTCCTCTGGCGGTGGCGGCAGTCGCAGCGGCGGTGGCGGCGGATTTGGAGGTCGCAGGTAATTGAATTTACAATTTTCGAATGTACCATTTACAATTTATCTAAAATAATACAGCTATGAAGAAAATTTTTGTGATGGCCGCTTGGGCGTTCGCAGCAATGCCGATGCTGGCACAAGAAACATACGAAAACGCGAAAATCGTGGCAGAAGACCTCAACGGAACGGCTCGCTACGTGGGTATGGGTGGTGCGATGGAAGCACTCGGAGCCGACATCTCCACCATTTCCTCCAACCCTGCAGGCATCGGTCTGTTCCGCAAATCGACGGCAAACCTTTCGTTCGGACTCGTCACACAGCAAGACGCTGCCGACTTCTCGGAAGGTAGCAAGACGAAGATGAGTTTCGACCAAGCAGGTTTTGTCTATTCGTCGCGCACAGGTCAGAATTCGTATTTGAACTTCGCGTTCAACTACCACAAAAGCCGTAATTTCAACTATATTCTCTCGGCTTCCGACCGTCTGAACAATGCCTCGCAGAACAAACTGACCTATTCGAAAGCCAAAGAAGGTCTGCTTTACGAGGTGAATGGCGACGGCGCGCCCAAATTCGACCGGCCTTACGTGACCTGTAACCAACTCGACGACATCTATTCGCGCAACTTGAACTACGATGTGGAAAAAAATATGTGGTTCTACGACGCTGCTAACGGCTACACGTTCGACCGCGCCCATGAAGGCTACGTCGGTGTGTTCGACCTGAACCTCAGTGGCAACATCAACAACCGCGTGTTCCTCGGTCTGACTGTCGGTCTGCACAGTGTCAACTACAAGCACTACGGCGAATACACCGAGCATCTGCAAGGTCCGAACGGCAACTACATGATGACCGTGGCCGACGAGCGCAAGATTTCGGGTTCGGGTGCCAACATCGCTGCCGGTGTCATCTTCCGACCCATCGAAACATCGCCCTTCCGCGTCGGTCTGTCGGTTTCAACTCCGACATTCTACGACCTGACCACGAAGAACTACACTCGCGTTTACGATGATAGCGGATTCGGCGTGAACAATGGCGAAAGCTACGACTACAAGCTCTACACGCCGTGGAAATTCGGCTTGAGCCTCGGTCACACCGTCGGAAACAGCCTTGCGCTGGGTGCAAGCTACGAATTCGCCGACTACGCCCACACCGATACGCGCTACATCACGGACAGCTACTACGATTCGTGGTATGGCAACTACTACGACAGCAGCGAGAGCGACCGCGTGATGAACAACCACACGAAGCAGACGCTCAAGGGTGTTTCGACGCTGAAACTCGGTGTGGAATACAAGCCTGACCCCACGCTCGCCATGCGACTGGGCTACAACTACGTCAGTCCGATGTATAAAGACGGCGGTTTCAAGGATGGTACGCTTGCTTCCGACGGTTCTTACTACAGTTCCGCCACCGACTTCACCAACTGGAAAGCGACGAATCGCATCACTTGCGGTTTAGGCTATGCCACCGGAAATTTCAACATCGACCTGGCTTATCAGTACAACACGACGAAAGGCGAATTCATGCCGTTTATGACTTATGTTGACAAGGATTATGAAGACGAAGACAACGTCTGCGACCCCGTGAACGTGTCGAACAAGCGTCACCAGTTGCTTCTCACGGTTGGCTATAAATTTTAATCGATAAAGATGAAGAATATCACAAGACTTTTGATGCTGGCTGTGCTTCTGGGCACTGCCAGCATCGTTGTTGCTCAGAATGCGCCCAAAAGAGAGTTCCGAGGCGCGTGGATTCAGTGTGTGAACGGGCAGTTTCAGGGTTTGGGAATGCATACGATGCAACAAACGCTGCGCCATCAACTCGACGAATTGCAGAAAGACGGCGTGAATGCCATCATTTTTCAGGTTCGAGCCGAGTGCGATGCCCTCTACAAAAGTAATTTGGAACCGTGGAGCCGCTTTTTGACGGGTGTGCAGGGACAGGCTCCGTCGCCGTATTGGGACCCGTTGGAATGGATGGTGGCTGAATGCCACAAGCGCGGAATGGAAATCCACGCGTGGATTAACCCCTATCGTGCCCGCACGAAAACCACGACGACGCTGGCCAACAACCACATCGCCGTGCGCCATCCTGAGCGCGTTTTCGCCTACGACGACCTGCTCGTGCTCAATCCTGCGCTGAAGGAAAATCGCGACTATATCTGCGCGGTTTCGCAGGACATCGTCCGCCGCTACGACATCGACGGTTTTCATATCGACGACTATTTCTATCCCTATCCCGCGGCAGGAAAGTCGATTCCCGACGATGCCGAATATGCCCGTTTCAACAACGGAATTCGCGACCGCGGCGACTGGCGACGCTATAACGTGAACCTCTTCATTAAACAACTGAACGAGGCCATCAAAAAGGAAAAACCGTGGGTGAAGTTCGGCGTGTCGCCCTTTGGCATCTATCGCAACAAGCGCAACGACCCGAAATTGGGCAGCGAAACGGCTGGACTTCAAAACTACGACGACCTCTATGCCGACGTTTTGCTCTGGGTGAACAATGGTTGGATTGACTATTGCGTGCCGCAGATTTATTGGGAAATTGGACATAAAACAGCCGATTACAAGACGCTCATCACGTGGTGGAACCGCTATGCGGCCAATCGTCCACTGTTCATCGGCGAAGACGTTGAGCGCACCGTGAAATATGCCGATCCGCATAATCCGAACAGCCACCAACTGCCTGCGAAGCGCCGTCTGCATCAGCAGATGAAGAACGTGAACGGCACGGTATTGTGGTATGCGAAGGCAGCGGTTGATAACGTCGGAAACTACGGCCACGCCCTGCGCAACACCTATTGGAAAACGCCTGCGCTGCAACCGCTGATGACCTTCATCGATGGAAAAGCACCGAAAAAGGCCAAGAGCGTGAAGGTCGAGTGGCGACAAGACGGTCCAGTGCTGACGTGGAAGCAGCCGAAAGGCAAGAAATGGGGCGACGTGGTGAATCGCTACGTGGTCTATCGCTTCGAGAAAGGCGAGCGCATCGACCTCAACAATTCCTCGAAAATCATCGCCGTCACCTACGACACGAGCCTAAAACTGCCGTATAAAGGCGGTCGAACGCAATATACTTATGTAGTAACTGCG
Source organism: uncultured Prevotellaceae bacterium (assembly GCA_902776665.1). Taxonomy (GTDB): domain Bacteria; phylum Bacteroidota; class Bacteroidia; order Bacteroidales; family Bacteroidaceae; genus Prevotella. Next base: position 28,868 of record CACYQZ010000022.1, on the reverse strand, counting down.
CTCGACCGAATGAGCAATGAGAGCAAGGGCAAGAAGAAGAAAGTCAAGCTATAGACATCTTCTCGACCCTTCGCTGGTGCCTACCGCCCTCAAATTCCGTGGCGAAAAATTCGTCCATAATTTGACGGGCGGTATTTTCGTCGATAAACCGTCCCGGCATCACGAGTACGTTGGCATCGTTGTGCTGACGAATCAAGTGCGCAATTTCGGGAATCCACGCCAGTCCTGCCCGAATCCCCTGATGCTTGTTGAGCGTCATCGCAATGCCTTCGCCCGAGCCGCAGATGGCGATGCCCGGAAACACCTCGCCGTCCTCGATTCCGCGTGCCAATGCGTGGCCGAAATCGGGGTAGTCGCAACTCTCCTCTGAAAAAGTGCCGTAATCTTTGTATTTCAGCCCCTTTTCATCCAGATATTCCTTCACAAATTGCTTCAATGCAAAGCCAGCGTGGTCGCTGGCGAGACCAATCATTTTCTTTTCTTTCATAGGATTGCTGTTTTTAGGCTTCTCATTTGAGAATTTTCTTCACTTGCTCATAAACATTCTGCGCCGTATAGCCCAGTTTTTCGTCCAAAACCTTGTAAGGCGCCGAGAAACCGAAACTTTCTAAGCCCCAGATAGCGCCGTCGTTGCCGACAAGACCTTCGAGCGTGACGGGAAGTCCGGCGGTCAGACCGAATTTCTTTTTGCCGCAGGGTAACACAGACTGCTGATATTCAACGGGTTGCGAGCGGAAAAGACCTTCCGACGGCACACTCACGAGCCGAACCTTCACACCATCTTCACGCAGCAGTTTTGCACCTGCGTCGAGCGTGGAAACTTCCGAGCCAGAGGCCAAGAGAATCACATCGAAGTCGTCGTCGGAGCCAGCCACGACGTAAGCACCCTTTTCGGCCTGCGCGTAGTCGTTGCCTTCGGGCAGCATATCGACATTCTGACGCGAGAAAATCAAGCCAGTCGGTGTTTCGACATTTTCCATCGCCATCCGCCAGCAGACGGTCGTTTCCTCGACATCGGCAGGGCGCAAAACGAGCATTGAATTCTTGCCACTGTGGTTTTTCAGTTTTTCCATCAGACGAATCTGAGCCTCTTGTTCCACAGGCTCGTGCGTCGGACCGTCTTCGCCCACGCGGAAAGCGTCGTGCGTCCAAATGAACTTCACGGGAAGTTCCATCAGTGCAGCCATTCGAACCGCTGGTTTCATATAGTCAGAGAAGACGAAGAACGTGCCGCAAGCCGCGATGACACCGCCGTGCAGCGCCATTCCGATGCAGCAGCAAGCCATCGTCAGTTCGGCAACACCGGCTTGGAAAAACGCACCGCTGAAATCGCCACGGACAATGTCGTGGGTCTTCTTTAAAAAACCATCGGTCTTGTCGGAGTTCGACAAGTCAGCCGAACCGACAATCATATTCGGAACTTGCTCGGCGAGTGCGCCCAGAACCGTCGCAGAGGCAGCGCGAGTGGCCTGTCCAGCCTTCTGTTCCACCTTCGACCAGTCGATTTTCGGGGCTTTTCCGCTGAACCATTCTTCCAGTTGCTTGGCCTGTTCGGGATGTCCCTTCGCCCATTCTGCCTTTTCGGCATAGCGTTCCGCCACGATTTTCTTCAGTTCCTCGCGCCGTTTTGCGTACATTTCTTCGACTTCGGGGAAAATCACAAAGGGATTTTCAGGGTCGGCACCCAGATTTTTCATCGTCTGCACGAAATTGTCGCCACCGAGCGGTGCACCGTGTGTCGCACAGTTACACTCGTAACTGCTGCCATCGGCTTTACGAGCGCCTTTACCCATCACACAATGGCCGATAATCAGGCTTGGACGCGCTGTTTCCGCCTGTGCCTTTTTGAGTGCTTCGCGGATTTGACCGACATCGTTTCCGTCTATTTCCTGCACGAACCAACCCCACGACTCGTATTTCTTCGCCGTGTCCTCGCAGGTCACGACATCCGTGCGTGTCGAGAGTTGAATATCGTTGGCATCGTAGAACATAATGAGGTTGTCGAGTCCAAGATTACCTGCGATTCGGCCTGCGCCCTGCGAAATTTCTTCTTGAATGCCACCGTCGGAAATATAGGCGTAAATCGTTTGTTTCATCACGTCGCCCAGCCGCGCTTTCAGGAATTTCGCAGCAATCGCCGCACCCACGGCAAACACGTGACCCTGTCCGAGTGGTCCGCTCGTGTTCTCGATGCCACGTTTCACGTCGCGTTCGGGGTGTCCGGGCGTCACCGAACCCCATTGACGCAGGTTTTTCAGGTCGTCAATCGAGTATTTCCCGATGAAACACAGCTGCGAATAGAGCATCGGTGCCATGTGGCCCGGGTCGAGGTAAAACCTGTCGCGCCCCTCCCACTCGGGATTTTCGGGGTCATAGACCAGAAACTCGCTGTAGAGCGTGTTGATGAAATCAGCGCCACCCATCGCACCGCCCGGGTGTCCGCTTTTTGCCTTTTCAACCATGGCTGCAGACAAAATTCTGATGTTGTCCGCCGCACGATTCATTACTTTGTTGTCGTTCATATTGTTTAAGTTTATAGATTTCGGTGCACAAAGTTAGTATATTTATCCGAAATAACCTTTTTTTATTTTTTTAATTCTTCATTTTTTTATTTTTTTAATTTTTTGATGTAATTTTGTGGCTGAAAAAAGTCGTTTCAATTTTATGAAAATCGTTTACGAAGACAACCATATTATTATTGTGTCGAAGCAGAGCGGTGAAATCGTGCAGGGCGACAAGACGGGCGACATGCCGCTGTCGGAGATGGTGAAGCAGTACATCAAGGAGCAGTATGCCAAGCCTGGCGCGGTGTTTCTCGGCGTGGTTCATCGGCTCGACCGTCCCGTTTTCGGACTCGTGGTTTTCGCACGCACGTCGAAGGCACTGGAACGGCTCAATCGGATGTTTGCAAACGGCGAAGTTCACAAGACCTACTGGGCGATTACGCAAAACCGACCTGAAAGGGACGAGGGAACGCTCGAGCATTGGCTCACGCGCAATGAAAAACAAAACAAAAGTTACGCTTCCGACCGCGAGAAACCAAACTCGAAACGGGCGATTTTGAAGTATAAAGTAATAGGTGAATCGGAACGATATAATCTTTTGGAAATCAATCTTTTAACAGGTCGCCATCATCAAATTCGATGCCAACTTTCAGCGATGGGTTGTCCGATCAAGGGCGATTTGAAATACGGCGCGAAACGCTCGAATCCCGACGGTTCGATTTCGCTGCTGGCACGTCGTGTCGAGTTCGTTCATCCGGTGTCGAAAGAACTCATCAGCGTTGAAGCACCCTTGCCCGACGACCCACTTTGGAAGGCTTTTTCACGATCAAATAATGAATAATTTTGGTAAAAACTTTCACGATTTCGCGAAAAATTAGTAATTTTGCGCCATCAAACGAAACTAAAAACCAAAATCTATGAACATTCACCAGATTAGTGCCGAGCACCTCACCATTGAGCGCATCGGCGAAATCATCAGGGGACACGAGAAACTGGCCCTGAGCGACGACGCACGTCACAGAATCGTGCGCTGCCGCGAGTATCTCGACGAAAAAATTGCGAACCAAACGGAGCCGGTCTATGGCGTGACGACAGGTTTCGGCTCGCTCTGCAAGGTGTCGATCAGCAAGGACGAACTGACGCAACTGCAAGTCAACCTCATCAAAAGTCACGCTTGCGGTGTAGGGCCGAGAGTCGAAAACGACATTGTACGGATTATGCTGCTGCTGAAAATTCAATCGCTCAGCTACGGATATTCGGGCTGCAAACTCGACACCGTGGAGCGCCTCATCGACTTCTTCAACCACGATATTACGCCCATTGTCTATCGCCAGGGTTCGCTCGGTGCTTCGGGCGACTTGGTGCCGTTGGCGCACCTTTGTCTGCCGCTCGTTGGCGAGGGCGAGGTGGAAATCGACGGCGAAGTTATTTCTGGCGCGAAAATGCTCGAAAAAATGGGTTGGAAACCCATCGAAATGGCCTCAAAAGAGGGTTTGGCACTGCTCAATGGCACGCAGAATATGTCGGCCTTCGCCGTGTGGTCGCTGTTGGAGGCGCAACGGCTTTCGGAATGGGCCGATGTGATTGCAGCGATGTCGCTCGACGCTTTCGACGGAAGAATCGAGCCGTTCACCCACGCCGTCCACGCCGTGCGACCGCATCTCGGACAAATCGAAACGGCGCGTCGGTTCCGCGAATTGCTCGATGGGAGTGAACTTATCCGAGGCCAGAAAGTACACGTGCAAGACCCCTATTCGTTCCGTTGCGTGCCGCAGGTTCACGGCGCGGTGAAGGACACGCTGCGCTATGTGAAATCGGTTATTGACATCGAAATCAACTCGGCGACCGACAATCCGACGGTCTGTCCTGACGAAGACCTCATCATTTCCGCCGGCAATTTCCACGGCGAACCAATCGCGCTTCCCATCGATTTCCTCTCGATTGCGATGAGCGAACTGGCGAACATCTCGGAACGCCGAATCTACCGTCTGGTGAGCGGTCTGCGTGGTTTGCCCGACTTCCTCGTGGCCAATCCCGGACTGAACAGCGGTTTTATGATTACGCAATACACGGCTGCGTCGTGCGTGTCGCTCAACAAGAGTTTGGCAATGCCGTCGTCGGTCGATTCGATTCCCTCGTGTCAGGATCAGGAAGACCTCGTTTCGATGGGTGCGAATGCTGCTATCAAGTTGCAGCGCGTGATTCAGAACACGGAGCGCGTGCTGGCCATCGAACTGTTCAATGCGGCGCAGGCACTCGATTTCCGCCTGCCGAAGAAGTCGTCGCCGACGATTATGGCGGTGCGCGACGCTTTCCGCGAGCGTGTTCCGTTCATTTCCGACGATGTCGTGATGTATCCGCTCATCGAGAACGCGATTCAGTTCTTGAGAGAGCGTGAAGTGTGAAGTGTGAAATGTGAAGTGATATTTAATTTGATAAAAAATGCTGATTAAAAATATCGGGAAACTCGTCGGTGTGCGCGACGATGAAAAATTGTTTTTGGCAGGTCAGGAAATGGCCGAGTTGCAAACGATTGACGATGCTTGGATGCTCGTCGATGACGGACGAATCGAGGCATTTGGAGAGATGGATTCGATGCCTTCGACCGATGGTGAAGTGGTCGATGCCGAGGGTGGATACGTGTTTCCGTCGTTCTGCGACAGCCACACGCATATTGTCTATGCAGGCAGTCGCGAGGGCGAGTTTGTCGATAAGATTCGCGGTTTGAGTTACGCCGAAATTGCGCGTCGGGGCGGTGGAATCCTTAATTCTGCCGACCGACTGCACGAACTATCCGAAGACGAACTCTACGAGCAAGCGATGCGGCGCGTCCGCGAAATCGTCAAAAAAGGCACCGGAGCCGTCGAAATCAAGAGCGGCTACGGCCTCAACACCGCCGACGAACTGAAAATGCTGCGCGTCATTCGGCGTATCAAGCAAACCGCACCGCTGAAGGTCGTGGCAACGTTTCTCGGTGCTCACGCCGTTGGTCGCGAATATGCCGGAAGGCAGGCCGAATACGTCGATTTGATTGTCAATGAGATGCTGCCCGAAGTCGCTCGCGAGGGCTTGGCCGACTTCGTCGATGTGTTTTGCGACGAAGGCTTTTTCACGCCCGACGAAACCGACCGAATCCTGAAAACTGGTCTGAAATACGACCTTCGCGGAAAAATTCACGGTCAGGAACTCGCCGATTCGGGTGGAGTAGAGGTGGCGGTCGCCAACGGTGCCCTCAGCGTCGATCACCTCGAGAGTATGACCGACCGCGACATTGACATTTTCAGTTCACAGTCGGCTTTGCCTTCGATGACGATTTCCACAGCCCTTCCGGGCACTTCGTTCTTCTTGAATATGCCGTTTGCGCCCGGTCGAAAAATCATCGAGGCAGGTCTGCCGTTGGCCGTTGCTTCTGACTACAACCCGGGTTCCACGCCGTCGGGCGATATGAAATTTGTCGTGTCGCTTGCGTGTATCAAGATGAGGCTGTTGCCTGCTGAGGCCATCAATGCGGCGACGGTGAACAGTGCGGCGGCGATGGGTTTGAGCGGCGAATATGGCAGTATCCGACGCGGAAATGTCGCCAATTTCTTCATCACCGAACCGCTCTCGTCAGTCGATTTCCTTCCCTACGCCTACACGACGCCCGTGATTCGCAGGGTTTTCCTTCGGGGAGAAGAACAATCATTTAATCAATAAAGGGAATAGGTAAAATCATTAGTTACGGCAACTTCCCAAGAATTTTAACGATTTTCCGCTGCGAAAGTTCCGCAGGATTCGAGCCTGCTTCGCCTTCAGGCACAGCGATTCCGTTGCGTTCGTAGAGTTCCAGCCAATGGCTTGGAATTTGGCCGGTGGAGTCGCGGAAAGTCATCGGAACAGATTTGAAAATCGGTTGTCCGCGGCCATCGACAAAGGACAACAAAACAAGTTCCGAACAATAAATCGCGTCGTTGTCGGGCAGGTAGAGCCAGTCGTAGTTCCGTCCGAGGTAAAGTCGCGCATTTTCGAGGCTTTTCCGTCGGTCGGCACGGCGCACACGACCCACGAGATAATGCCCTTTCTGCGCCCGAAGCGAGTCGAGTGGGGTGGTGACAACGCCCTTTCCGACGGCCTCGATGACGCTGTCGCGTGAAACGATAATCGCCACGTGGTCAATCATCGCAGGCGTGACGGCGGTAATGGCATTTTCGACTTCCGACACGTGGAAAAGCAGGTCGGCAGGTCGAAGCGACGACCGACAGCCCACGAGCGCAAAAAGGCCGCTCAGAAGCAGTGTTCGAAGGGTTTTGTTGTTCATCGATTGCAAAGTTACGATAAATTTCCAAGAAAAAATCAAAAAAACGCCGATAATATTTGCGATTTCGTCAAATTCTGACTACATTTGCAATTCGGAAATCAAAACTTTTGAATCAAATGAAAACAATCAGTACAACGGCGGCTCCGGCTGCCATCGGACCCTACAGCCAGGCTGTGGAGGCCAACGGTTTCGTGTTTGCAAGCGGTCAGTTGCCCATCGACCCCTCGACGGGGCAGTTTCCCGAAGGCGGCGTGAAGGAACAGACGCGCCAATCGCTTTTGAATGCTCAGGCAATTTTGCGCGAGGCAGGTCTGGAATTGCAAAACGTGGTGAAAACGACCGTTTTTCTGGCTTCGATGGACGATTTCGCAGCGATGAACGAGGTCTATTCGAGTTTCTTTAGCGAACCATTCCCTGCTCGTTCGGCAGTTGCCGTGAAGACGCTTCCGAAAGGCGCTTTGGTGGAAATTGAATGTATCGCCGCAAGACCGTGAAGAATATGAAAATCCTGTTGATTGTTGATGCGCAATACGACTTCATCAACGGTTCGCTGCCCGTCGGCGGTGCCGAGGAGCGTATGAACGCGCTGGCCGATTTCGTTCGCCAACACGACGGCGACTACGACCTGAAAATCGCCACCGCGGACTGGCATCCGCGCTCGCATTGTTCGTTTGCGGAAAATGGCGGCACGTGGCCTGTCCACTGCGTCCAATTCACCCACGGCGCGAGTATTTTCCAACCCCTTTTCGATGCGTTGTATGCCACGAAGGGCGACGTGCTCATTCTGACGAAAGGCACGCTGACCGACCGCGAGGAATACTCGATTATGGGCAACGACAAGAGCCGAAAGGTGCTGCAACGGCTGTTCAAGAAGAAGAGCATCGAGCAAATCGACGTGTGCGGCATTGCGGGTGACATCTGCGTGCGCCAGACGCTCATCGACTGCTTCGACGAGTTCGGTCGCGAGAAGTTCCGCGTGCTCACCGACTTCTGCCCGTCGCTCGACGGCGGCAAGGCTCTGACGGAGCTTTTACAATAAATCGGCGCATTTCGCGTTATCATAGGTGATGAAATACCGAAATCTCATATTCACCGCCCTTGCCGCGTTGCTCTTGCTGGCAGCCTGCAGCGACGACGATAGTTTCACGACATCGACCTCGCGCCTGCTGACCTTCTCAACCGACACTGTGCGCCTCGACACGGTGTTCAGCAATGTGCCGTCGCCGCGTCGCGATATGTGGGTCTATAACCGTTCGGGCGAGGGAATCCGCTGCACGAACATTCGCTTGGAACGCGGCAATCAGTCGGGTTTTCGCGTGAATGTCGATGGCACTTACCTCGGAGCGTCGAGCGGCTACCAAACCAACCAAGTCGAGTTGCGCGACAAGGACAGCCTGCGCGTGTTTGTCGAGGTTACAACGCCCTACAACCACGCCGGAAAGCCGAATCTCGTCGATGACAACCTGATTTTCACGCTTGAAAGCGGTGTTGTCCAAAAAGTCAATCTGAACGTCTATTCGTGGGATGCGCAACTGCTTCGCGACGTCAAAATCAGTCGCGACTCAGTTCTGTCGTCGGGTGCTACACCTATTATTATATATGGAGGCATCACCGTCGATGAAGGAGCCACGCTGACGATTGCCGCCGGCACGAAGCTCTATTTCCACGCCGACGCGGGCATCGACGTATTCGGGCGACTGAACATCCTCGGAAATGCCGATGAAAACGTGGTTTTGCGTGGCGACCGCATCGACCGAATGTTCGACTATTTGCCTTACGACGGCGTGAGCGGACAGTGGCGAGGCATCCGATTCCACGAAACTTCCTACGACAATTGGCTGCAATTCGCCGATATTCACAGCACTTTCGACGGCATCGTGGCCGATTCGTCCGACGTGTCGCGCCTGAAACTGACGCTTCACAGTTCCACAATTCACAACTGCCAAGGCTATGGTCTGCGTTCGGTGAACAGCCGTATTCACCTCATCAACAGCCAGATTACGAACACGTTGCGCGACTGCCTCTGTGTCGATGGCGGTTGGGCGGAGGTGAACGCCTGCACGTTGGCGCAGTTCTATCCCTTCGATGCCCTTCGCGGTGTGGCGTTGCGTTTCCTCTCGACGAATTTCGACCTACAGCAATTCGTCTGCGAAAATTCCCTTGTGACAGGCTATTCCGAGGTGGAAATGATGGGTGAACAAGGGCGCGACGAGGCCGTTTTCAACTATGCTTTCTCGCATTGTATCATCCGCGATACGACCAACATCAACTACGTCGATACGGTGAATATTTTCAAAAAGGTCGTCTTTGAAAACGATGAAGACACGTCGGCGATTTACGGCAGGAAGCACTTCGTGAATATCGACACGAAAAACCTGCGCTACGACTTCCGACTCGACAGCCTCAGCACTGCCATCGGCAAGGCCGACCCCGCGACTTCGCCCGAAAACGACCGACAAGGTCGCCGGCGCGATGAAAAGCCCGACATCGGAGCGTTTGAGTTTTTTGGCTCGAAGAACGAGTAACGAGGAAGGAGTAACGAGTAATGAGTAATCATAATTCTTAATTCTAAATTTTTAATTCTTAATTGAAAAAACAGAATGGAAAATATCAAGATTGAAATCAATATGCAGTTCTGCCAGATGGAAGAACTGTCGGCGGAAGACCAAGAACTGGTGAAGGAAGCCATCGGTGCGTTGGCCAATTCCTACGCCCGCTACAGCAATTTCAACGTTGGTGCAGCAGTGCGCCTCGACGACGGCACGGTTTTCATCGGTGCCAATCAGGAGAATGCCGCTTTCCCGTCGGGACTGTGTGCCGAGCGAGCCGCCATCTTCGCTGCGCAGTCGAACCGTCCCGACCAAGCTATCACCACGCTCGCCATCGCCGCCCGCAATCCCAATGGACTGATGAAAGACCCTGTTTCGCCCTGCGGAGGATGTCGGCAGGTTGTCCTCGAAATCGAAGACCGCTACCAACAGCCCGTGCGCATCCTGCTCTACGGCACCCGTGGCACCCTCTGCATCAGCAGCATCAGAGACCTCATGCCGCTGTCGTTCGTCCACGAAAATATGCATTAAAGCAAAATTTTTGGAAAAAAAATACAAAAAAATTTGGTGCTTACAAAAAAAAGTCGTACCTTTGCACACGCATTTGAGAAACAATGCTCTGGTTAATTCAGAACCAACCGGTAAACGGGCGTGTGAACGAAGTTCAACTCGTGAAAGGAAGTTTGGGTGAGTGGCTGAAACCAGCAGTTTGCTAAACTGCCGTGCGGGTTACCGTACCGGGGGTTCGAATCCCCCAGCTTCCGCAGCCCTGCGGTGAGAAAAGCAGTTCCGGGTGCAAGTCTTTGAAATGGTCGGTTCATCTAACGGTTAGGATACAAGATTCTCAATCTTGGCATAAGGGTTCGATTCCCTTACCGACTACGAAGAAAAGAAAACGACATCAATTCGATGTCGTTTTTTTATTTTTTTTCGATATTATTTTCTATTATCCGAAAAAGTTTGTACCTTTGCAAATGAACACTTGGCGGCTCTCTTCGGAATTCCGCCAGTGGGACATCGAGGGTATTAAAATAGCATCAGCTATTTGTTCAGAGAATCGTGAAACGTAGGAAATTTCAACGATTGTAGTTTTTTGAACAAGTCAGCCGATGCCCGTGCGATAGCGCGGGCATGACTTGTATCTTAATACTACAGGTATTCCTACGACCTCACGATTCAAGAGAAAGCCATGACTTGCGCTTCTTTTGTTTCCTGAGGTCTCTTGGTATTACCTGTAAGCCAGCCTGAAGATATAGTCTGATTGCTCATAAAAAACTATCGTATGGCTCAGATTAAACAGGACATACCTATCTCCTCTCATTTCTTTACCAATAGGGATAGGAACACTTTGATGAAAGAGTTTGAGGGTATTTTAAATAATAATCCTCAAGTCAAAAATCTTGATGCCGTTGTCGGCTTTCTTCGAGCATCGGGCTATTTTTCCTTGCGTCCATTTCTCGATGGAATCGACAAGGTGCGAATTTTGATTGGAATTGACGTGGATAAATACATTGCCAAGGCCAATCAGAAAGGGCAATTGTTTTTCGGCGCAGAGGAGGAGGTTAAAGAGGAGTGTCTGCGTTTGTTGAAAGAGGATATCGAACAGTCGCATTACACCCAACAAGTGGAAAACGGAATGCTTCAGATGGTGAAAGACTTGATGGACGGAAAACTTGAACTTCGGGCCCATCCCTCTAAAAAGATTCACGCCAAAATCTACATTCTTTATCCCGACAATTATAATCAACATTGTTTCGGAGCAGCGATTACTGGCAGCAGCAATTTAAGCGGAAACGGCTTGGGCATTGGCGATGACAAACAATATGAGTTCAATGTAAAACTGACGCAATACGACGATGTGGCTTTTGCCAAGCACGAATTTGAACAGCTTTGGGAAGAGGCCAAGAATGTTCCCATCAACGCTGATGACTATCAGGCAACGCTCGACAAAACCTATTTGAAAGGTGATGTCACACCCTACGAACTCTACATCAAAATGCTAATGGAATACTTTAGCGACCGCGTTCTTGCCATCGACCAAGCCGACCCTTTCGATATGCCAGACGGTTATAGCAAATATGACTATCAGGCTGATGCTGTGATAGAGGGCTATCAAAAATTGATTCGTTACGACGGATTTTTCCTTGCCGATGTGGTGGGTCTGGGAAAAACGGTCATTGCCACGATGATTGCCAAAAAGTTCCTGATAGAAAACGGACCGGAGCATACAAAAATTTTGGTGGTTTATCCGCCCGCTGTAGAACAGAACTGGAAAACCACTTTCAAAGATTTTGCCATCGACAAATATACTCGTTTTGTAAGCAATGGCAGTCTGGGAAAAGTGCTCGATGAAGACAATTATGATTATTGGAATGCCGACGAATACGACCTTGTTTTGGTGGACGAGGCTCACAAATTCCGCAACCACACGACGGGGGCATTCAATCAATTACAGGAAATCTGCAAGATGCCGCGATTGGAAACAGGCTATATCCCCGGCTACAAGAAAAAGGTGATGCTGATTTCAGCAACACCAATGAACAACACGCCAGCTGACATTTATTATCAGATTTTGATGTTTCAAGACCCACGCCATTGTACCATCGACGGTGTGCCCAATCTGACATCGTTTTTCTCGCCGTTGGTCGTGGAGTTCCGTAAATTCCGCAAACAGGAAAACTTCGACCTGAAAGAGTTTAAAAAGTTGGCCGAGAAGGTGCGCGACAGGGTTATCAAACCGCTGACTGTTCGCAGGACAAGAACTGACATTGAAAACATCGCTCGCTACCATAAGGATAAGACAGGATTTCCAAAAGTTGATAAGCCCATTAAGAAAGAATACGAGCTTAACGACCACTTAGCCAATCTGTTTGAAAAGGCAATACATGTGCTTGACAAGAAACTTACCTACGCACGCTATCAGGCCATTGCCTATCTGAAACCAGAGGCTTCAAATGGTCTTTACGACAATGCAGAACTTATCAGCCGCAGTTTGGCCGGAATCCGTAAAAACGGACTCGTAAAGCGTCTGGAAAGCAGTTTTTATGCTTTCAAGATTTCCGTAGATAATTTCCGTCAAGCCAACGAAAACATGATTACCATGTGGGAGAACGACAAAATTTTCATTGCTCCCGACATGGACATTAACTTGCTCTATGCGCAAGGCTATACGGATGATGAGATTGAAGAAAAACTGAATGAGAAAGCCGAGGTAAATCCGAAAAATGCAGTTTTCAAGCGTGATGATTTCAATCCAGAATACATTGAGATGTTACGCCAAGACCAAAAACTGCTCGACGAAATGTGGTTGGAGTGGGAATACATCGACGACGATGACGATTCGAAGTTTGCCAAGTTCGAAGACCTGTTGAAACATGAATTGTTCAAAAAAGACCGTAACCCAGAAGGGAAAGTAGTGGTGTTTTCTGAGTCGGTAGATACGGTGGAATATTTGCAGCGTCGCATCAATCGCACAGATGTTTTGGTTATTTCTTCCCACAATCGTAGCCAGTTGTTCAAGACCATCCGCAACAACTTCGATGCCAACTGGAAAGAGAAGAAAAACGACTACAACATCATTCTCACCACCGACGTGTTGGCGGAGGGTGTGAACTTGCACCGCTCCAATATCATCATCAATTACGACACGCCTTGGAACTCTACAAGGCTGATGCAACGCATAGGTCGCGTGAATCGCATTGGTTCAACGGCGGGCATCATCTACAACTACGTGTTCTATCCGTCGCGTCAAGGTAACAAGGAAATCAAACTCAATCAGATTGCATTGAGTAAGATTCAGACCTTCCATACGACGTTTGGCGAGGACAATCAGATATATTCTACTGAAGAGATTATTGATCGCGACCTTGACAAGCTCTTCAAGGAAAGCATCAAGCGCGAACAGGAAGACCGCAACTTGGAACTGCCTTTCTATGAAGAATTGCGAGCACTCTATCAGCAGAACCGCAAGGAGTATAAACGTATTGAAAGGCTGTCACTAAGAAGCCGTACAGGCCGTGAACCTCGCGAGTTGGAAGGGGTTACTTTATCGGGTGACTCATTGGTATTTCTCAAGACCAACTTCCGCAAACTGTTCTATCTGGTGAACGACCAGCAGACACGCGAACTCTCTGTGCTCGATGCGCTGAACTATTTCAAGGCCAAGCCGGAAGAAAAAGCCGTGCCTCGATTAGACCAGCATCATGAGCATGTTGACAAAGCCCTAAAAGAATTCAATAAAACCAAGGAGCAGGAACTGCACGAGGAAGAATCGAACCAGAACCAGCGTAGCAATCTTGGTGCTCAGGTTACGACGGCTGTCAGCCTGCTTAACAGCATGTTGCCCCATATAGATGATGGCGATACCCGACTGAAGATTATCCAACTGAAAGAGTTGGCAGAGCGAGGCACAATCACCTATATCGCTAAGCGTCTGCAACGTATCCAGAAGGACTTGCAGCGCCAGGGTGGCAGTAAGGCGAAACTGACCTTTGAAGATGCGTTAAAGCAGGTGCTCGAAATGGCCAACAAATACAACACCTATTATCGAGAGAGTCAGCATGCAGAAGAGGAATCGGCTGCTGTCATCATATTGTCAGAATCATTTCAAAATAACTAAGCCTTATGAACTACAAAGAAGTCATTGAATCGAGATATAACCGCCAAAACTGGCAGTTGCTGTTACACGACATTTTTGGCAATAAGATAAAATTCTGGAATACGCCATCAACAATTCCAACCAGTAGTCAGTTTGCCAAACAGGCACTTTGGCTGGGTACTATCACATTGAGCGACAACCAGACCATCAGCATCTACGAAGTTGAACTCTCTGATAGCGTTGATATAGAACGTAACCGCAGAGGCATCCGCGATATGCTGCTGACTGACTGGCGAAACAACGGCAATGCCGGAGCCTTCATGTTCTGCTATCGCAAGAACGAGAGTGTACTCCGGTTCTCATACGTTAGTGAAGCCTGGACGTTTGCCGATGATGGCAGTTATCAGAAAGAATCGACAGATGCCAAACGCTTTACTTATCTGCTGGGTGAAGGTCATCGTAGTCGTACTGCCATTCAGCAGTTTGAGAAACTGCGCGACAGTAGTCTTACGTTGAAGGATCTGACCAAAGCCTTCTCTGTAGATGCCGTCAGCGATATGTTCTTCGATGGCTACAAGAAGCAGTACGAGGACATTATCCAGTATATCACAGGTAAGCGGATGGTGAAGGTGGCCAACAAGTGGGAAGAACAAATCAAAAACGATCCCTGCAAGGAAATCATGCAGGAGTTTGCCCACTTCCCTAACCCTGAAAAAGCAGTCCGCGACTATGTGAAGAAACTGATGGGCCGTTTGGTTTTCCTCCAGTTCCTACAGAAGAAAGGCTGGCTGGGTGTGCCTGCTGGTGCAGAATGGGGAGCAGGTGATGCGGAGTTTATCCAGAATCTTTTCGCTGAATGTGAAGATAAAGACCACTTCGTAGATAATGTCCTTGAAGTCCTTTTCAACGACTTGAATACTGAGCGTGAAGGTAATCTCTCACCTCTTACCTCTCACCACTCACCTCTGAAAATCCCTTATCTCAACGGCGGTTTGTTCGAGCGTGATGCCACGGACGAGACAGAATTTCCTCTACCAGCCAAATACATGCAGAGTCTGCTCGACTTCTTTGCCTCCTACAACTTCACCATCGATGAGAATGATCCTGACGATGCAGAGGTAGGCGTTGATCCAGAGATGTTAGGTCGCATCTTCGAAAACCTGCTGGAAGACAACAAAGATAAGGGTGCATTCTACACACCAAAGGAAATCGTCAGTTATATGTGCCGCGAAAGCCTCATTGCTTATCTCCAGACAGATATTGAAGACGAGGCTACCAAAGAAGCCATCCGTCAGTTCGTAACCTCGCACGATATAAATACTCTTGGCACTAACGACAAATTCCATCAGCAGGTGGATGAGGCTCTTAAGAACGTCAAAATCTGCGACCCAGCCATTGGCTCAGGAGCATTCCCTATGGGCTTGCTCAAAGAACTATTCCAATGTCGCACAGCCCTTGAAGGAATTACACAAAGCAAAGCTGCTGAAATCAAGAAGCACATCATCCAGCAAAATATCTATGGTGTAGATATCGAGCGTGGTGCCGTTGACATCGCCCGTCTCCGCTTCTGGCTGTCGCTCATTGTTGATGAAGAAACACCACAGGCCTTGCCCAACCTCGACTTCAAGATTATGCAGGGCAACTCGCTGTTGGAGCAGTACAAAGGTGTTGATTTGTCTAATATTACAGAGTTGAAGCAAGACAAGGTCGGAACTTATCAAACCACCATGTTTGATGATATGCTTGATGTGCTGCGACTTGACCTGCGCAAGAAACTTGACGAATACTATAACTGCACAGACCACAAGCGCAAAGCAATCCTGAAGCAGGACATTATCAATAATGTAAAGCAGCAACTCAAAGAACAAAGCATCAACGTTGACTTTGGTGACCTCGACCTCTCAGGTAACAACCAATTCATGCTTTGGCATACCTGGTTTTACGATGTATTCTCACAAGGAGGATTTGATGTTGTGATTGGAAATCCACCGTATGGAGCAAAATTGTCAACTAATGAGAAAAAAATATATCGGAATCTATATCCTGAGACACAATTTAAGATAGATTCCTACTCACTTTTTACACTTCAATCATTGAACATTTTATCAGATGGGGGATTCTGTTATTTTATTATCCCCAACACATTATTAGATAACTATTTCGAAGAAGAAGTCCGTAGAAAACTTTTGTACTATAAGGTCTACGAGATAAACGACCTTTCTGATAAGGTATTTGACACTGCTGTAGTTCATTCTATGATTTTTGCCTTTTGCAAGAAACCTTCGTCTGAATATAACATTCGTGTAAGTACATCTGAAAACCTTGGAAATATAAATGTGCTTATACCTTCTTCTTATTTCGAGACTCTGCCACAATGTACATACTCTATTCGTACATACGGGGCAAGCGACTTAATGAATAAATTACGGATTCAAAGCATTAGACTTGCAGATATTATTGACATTCGTCAAGCAATAAAGTCAGGAAATGATGCTCTATATATTTCTGAATATAGGATGAATAGTAACTATCGCCCAATTTTAAGAGGTAAGGATATTAAGAAATATACGATTCGGGATCCCCATCTTTATCTATATTATGGAAGGCATCTTGCTTGTCCTAGAAGTAGAGAAATCTTTGAACAGCCCAAAATATTGATAAGAGAGGCTGGAGCAGAAATCACCGCCACCTACGATGAAAGTAATTTCTATATTATGTCATCGTTGTATAATGCAATACTTATAAACAAAGAATATTCATTGAAATATATCTTAGGATTGCTCAACTCTAAATTATTTCAATATCTGATGTATAAACTTACGTTTGAGAAAACAAAAGGCGCATTTACAAAAGCAAAAATTTATCATTATTATGAACTACCTGTTAAGAAATGTGTCCAATATGAACAAGAGTCCATTATTAATAGAGTAGATGCTGTTTTATCAATCAAAGCCACTAATCCCTCTGCCGACACTTCAGCCTTAGAATCAGAAATTGACCGTCTCGTCTATCAACTCTATGGCCTAACAGAAGAAGAAATAAAAATTGTCGAGAATAATAGATAGTTCAAAAAAGAAATACTAGTATAAAAGAGTAAGGGCACTTCATAAAGAAGCACCCTTACTTTTTATCCTCCAATAGGTTATCGTATGGTCATTTTTTCTTTTATATCACGAGTTTTTGTAAAGTTTCTAAAGATTTGATGCATTAAAGAACTTTCATAATCTCTCTCCACAATTTGGAATACATTATCTTCATATCTGTCAAAAATAGAATCAAGGCTCTTGCAGTAATCCTCAAAGTTATATGAAGGATCATTAATGGCGCGTGCTTCAATATTATTAAGCACCATATGAAGTACAAAGCGGTTTGAATGTATGTAACATGATTTCCGCCTTCCTGTTGTGGTTCTTTCTTTTTCTTTTATATAAGATTCAAGTCGACGCATAACCTGTACGCATCTCCAAGCTCTTATTCCTGATAGTTGTCCGTTGATAATATTAATATATGGGGCAGCATCCATTTTCTCCCACAACTTGCCAACTTCTCGTTTAGCATATATAGCGATATCCACATCATTTAAAGAACACCCAACCGCAGTTATAACATCCTCTACATCGCATGATGAATCAGAATCTGATAGGGTATTTGTCCTACGAATATAATATGTTATATTTTGTAGAGCTAGTTCCGTTTGTAGTCTTTGATGCTGAACATCCAAAGAAACGAAATCTCTTTTCTCTATTTTATTTTGAGTATTTGTCTTTTTTGTTACCTCTTCACCAAAATTCTGAGGGCAATTGTCTAATGATATTACTTTAATAAAAACATAAACCTTATTTAGTGCCTCCCTATTAGTTAATAGTGCTTCTCCAAGACTACCTACAGTTTGAGCACCATTCACAATTTTCATGTTTTCAATATGGAAAATGCCCGTTGCGTGATCAGATCCTCCTGCGGCAGTTTTATTTATACTATCACATAATACTGTTACACCATTGTTATAATAGAAAAATAGTTCTGGTGATTCAAGTGCTGTTTTTTTAATATCCGTATTTACAAGGGTGTTACCTATAAACTCCCTAATATTTTCAGATAACAACTTTCTCCGATTATCAATCCATAATTGGGCCAATGAATGACCATCTATTAGGCCTATAAAAGCTTTATACGGCTCTTCAACTTTTCCCCAATTCTTAATCACAAGATCTATACAAATGGGTTTCCCGTCTAAAAGGTTAACCAAAGATTGTATTGCCTTCTTAAGTGTAAACTTTTCAAAACTTATCACCTCAGAAGCGTCGTTGATTTCTTCTAACAAATCTTTAATAAGTCTGTAGTTTTCATCAGCCAGATGGTCTGAACCAGTATATGCTAAGACAACTTTAATTTTTGTCCTTATATCAGAAATGGCATTCTCAATTTGTGTCTGAAGTGCTTTTATTTTATCGTTGAAGCGATCAAATTTAAATTCTATGATATCTCTGATACCATTCACAAATTTTGCGATAGAGCCTGAATCAGGTTCGCCTGTCCCTGCGTTTATCCATTTTGACTGTATAATCCATAAATCACATGTTACTTCATTATAATAGATTCCATCTATACCATTATCACCAAACGAGTCAACGATAGAATTTGTAGCTATGTCTGACTCTATTTCTGCACATTCTTGCAAAGCAAATGCACAATATGCCCTTGAGAGGAAAAATTTTTCTTTGTCGTTCACATTAGTAACATCACTTAAATCAATTTTTCCCTTGTAGAGTTGATCTAGTTTTGCTTTTAATTGATTAACTTGAATTTTGCTCATAATTCTACTAATATGATATAATTTAATTATTTATAAATCCCGCTTATATTACGTATACGTAAATTTTATTTATTTACATTATTACTGTACCTGTAACTAATGTTGTATTGGCTTTGTCCATACTTATGTTGCTATTTAGAAAATCTTTGTGCTCCTTAATGTCCTTGTGAGCCATATCAGCCAATGTCTTTATTTCTTTAAGTCCTCCTATACCCGCTTTGAACATGGCGATATGGCAATAGCCAAGTTCTGCCTTAAACTTACTTATGAGAAATTTTTCCATAAAACTTACATCTCCGTTTTTCTCTACTATTTCCTTTTCTAATTCTTCGAGGTTTTGTTTGTAGAAGTTTCTTATATCCATTATGTTAATTGCATCACAGACCGTTTTGCCAAGAAGGATTATACAAGTGGTGGCTTTGACAATGTCATTCTTTGTCAAATCATTAGCGCGTGAAACAATGTCTTCTGGAGACAATTTTGTCAGGTCCTTACATGAGGGTAAATCTTTGAATGCTATGGAATTGACAGTTATTCCTCTTAAATTGAGAAGCATATCATAGATTATCAAAAAGGCCGCATCTATGTTTGTGTCGTCTGATTTATAAAAGTCAGAGACTATAGAAATACAGCGCTTGGCTCCCAATAGGCTAGTTTCAAAACAATCGTTCAACAAAGATATAACATCATGGCAATAATTCCTAAGGATGGCTCTTTGCTGCTTATCTGATCCTGCTTTCTTCTGACTATACTTTTCACATAAGTTGTCTATTTGGGCAACGACTGTATCTTTATCTTTAACGATAACAAATATTCCATTCATATTATTACTCTTTTCAAAATCAATATTTCTTCACCTTTTTTCCTTGCTATTATATTGCTTTTAGCGTATATGCCATATCAAAGTTAATCATCTGTCCGCTATCCACGTACTTCTGCCATGCGTCTTCATTGTGGCTGATATCAGAAATCTTGGTGGAATTGTCTGATTTGAAACGCTGATAGATGGATTCGAGGATACCAAGTTCTTCTTCCGTAAATTCAGCAAGATCAGGAGAGAGAGTAGAAACGAGTTTGGTTCCCTCGGCACCTGAATCAAAATGTACGATTTCCTGCTGGATGTCGTCATAGAAACTGTAAATTCTGTCCCATCGGACGGGTACTGGTCCACGTTGGATGGCTTTATAGGAAAGTCCACTCATGCCCTTGCTCGTCATCTTATAACTATAGAAATCGGTATAGAACAGCAGTTTGTTCATCATGGTGAAAAACACTCCGTTGTATCTTTCGATATAGAACAGGATGATGTTCTTGAGTTTGCTAATGGACTGAGTAGCATAGCCATTGAAAATGTCTCTGCGACAGCCATTGAAAACGTACTTCTTGGCGAAGGCTTCATCGATGCCCGTCTTTACAGCCTGCACCTTATTCAGAATTTTCACGAACTCTTCTTCGTCAAACTGGTTTCTGGCATTTATGACAAAACTCTCGAAGATGTGAGGATTCTGAATAGACATCAGAATTTTTCCGTTTGCCTCGCTGGGCATATCCCCGTTTTCATATAGCCTATATTGGTTGTCACCAAATCCAAGAATCTGCGACATCTTGGATGCAGGCAGTCCATAACGCTGACGAATTCGCTTGATTTCGTCAGGGAAGGGAATGCCATACTTGGCCCGGTACTGGTTATATACTTGGCCTACATTTACTTCGTCAAGTGCCGTTGTGGTGAAACGTTCTTTTGTTTCATCACATTCATAGAACTGATGCACGTATTGAAACTTTTCCTTGCGGAAGGTCAGTTCGGCTAACTCGTTTCGGAGGGTTGCATGCCCTCCAGTAAATGGACTTTGCATATCACTTTTATTTAAATGGATAATTCATCGGGTGTTCTGCAATGTGGAAAGAAATGCATAGTGCACTTGATCCCTTGCCCAATGTAATCTTGATGTAAACTTCCTGTCCCTTAACATCTTTTCCAAAGACCCACATCTCTCCGCATTGGTTGAGAGTGTCAATGACAGGTCCTTCAGAGTAGTCTTCGACTTCTAGATTGATAATAACAGTGTCTCGATACTTAGGTGTAATTTCCAAATCGATCAGTGTCTGGGCATTTTTACCCCTATCATCTCTATATATAATTCCGAAGACTTTAATCTTTTCCTTCATTTGATTTAGGAAACGTTGTACTTCTGCTTTTGTTGCCATTATGATATAATTATTCTATTTTTGCTGCAAAATTAAACTTTTTGGTTGAATTTTCAAAGAAAAAACGCAATTATTTTACGATAAAGTTTCTTTTTTGCGTCATAATAGGCAAGCAGATAGGGTAAGAAACATGATGTTTGATGGCAAAAGATGGCAGATAAAATTTGGTGGATTCAGTAGAAGGTGGTATATTTGCAAAGTAAAACTAAAAAACAAGGAGGAACCATGATGTACGACGAATTCGATGACTATGCCTATGAAGATGATTCATTGATGGAAGAAATTGATGACATTCTTTATGATGAGGAGTATGAAAGAACTCTATATGAAGTAAACGTCTGTGAAATCAATGATTATTGGCAGCCGTTTGCTGACGGGTGCTGCCATCTATCATTTCCTTAAAAAATTGTTTTGATTATAATTGATAGGTGTGGATGCTGGTGGCTTGTGCCGACGGCAGATAGTTGATGCCCCACCAACACATTTGGAGCAACGCGAAGCAGACGAGTAGCAGGCAGAGCGCGAGTCGCGGACGATGCGATGGCAGGCGGCGATAGTGGATAAAAATGAGGTAGGAAAACCACGTGATGGCTGCCCACGTTTCTTTCGGATCCCACGACCAGTAGTGTCCCCACGCTTCTTTCGCCCAGAGTGCTCCGAAGAGCATTCCGACGGTCATGAAGGCGAGACCGAACGACACGAGACGGTCGATGGTGGCGAGCGATGCCGGTGTTTTTCTGAAAAGTTGCCAGAGTGCCATCAGTGTGGCGAGTCCGAGCGCGGTGTAGGCGAACATATAGACCACGACGTGGGGCGCAAACCACGGACTTTGCAAGGCTGGAACGAGCGTTTTCGACTGCATGGAACTTTTGAAAAGGACGATGACGACGAAAACGAGGGCCAAAATCGCCAAAATGGGCAGCCAACGCTTGATTTTCGAGGGCGAATGTCGCCTGACAGCCGACAGAAACAGCAGAAAAGCACCGCCGAGCATCAGGTAGATGCCCGTATAGACGAGGGGCAGCCACGGGTCGCGGACGAGTTCCAGAATCGACATTCGACTTTTCGCGCCCATGCGTGTGTCGTAGCTGTTTTGATAGATTTTCCAACCGTTCACACTGACGGGTTTGTTCACCTCGACCGTCGCCCCCAATTCCTCGTTTTTCTTCGTCAGAATCAGAATTTCCGAGGCATAACGCTTCGGCGAATAGTCGTCGTAGGTCTCCATGACGAATCGTTTGAGTTCAATCGTCATCGGCATTTGGCGAACGAAGCCGTCGCGTGTGAGTGCCGTCGATTCCCGTTGTCCCAGACTTAAAATCATCTTCACTCGTTCCATGTCGGCATGGCCGAGCGTGGCGGTGGTGATGGCGATGAAAAGGCCGAGGTGGAATAGAAGAGAAAAGTGAGAAGTGGATGAAAAAATCGTTGCCGCAGCCTTGATTTGGCGGAGAATCGTTAATCCTAAGATGAGGGCGATATAGACATAGATGAGCACGAACGGCCAGAACGACAGCATGTTGTGTAGCCAAGAACCATCGGCTGATTGGCGCGTCAAACCCATGACGACGGTCAGGGCGACGGCATAGGCGAGTGCTGGAATGGCGGCATGATGGCTGCCGATGAAACTGAAAAACGGCACGCGACGACGCAAGCGGAACATGGCGGCGATCATCGCAAGGAAAACCGCGAACACTACGCCATTCACAGGCCACGCAAAACGGCTCCACGCCACTGGTCCGACGCTCCATTCCAGTGCCAAACCCACGAAAATGAGGGCGGCACCGATGAGAAATCCTTTTGCAAATCCGTCTTTCATGAGGAATCGAAATGATGAATTGGATGGCAAAGGTACAAAAAAAGTGGAAAATTTTTGAAAATTGCCCACTAAATATTAACTTTGACTTCATCGAAGTTACTTTCGTTCGAGAATGCAAAAGAAAAACGAGTTTTCCTTTTGCATTCTCCTCATTTATGCGTAACTTTGCAAACCGAAACTAATAACCTAAACAAAAATACAAAAACTATGCAGAAAAAACTGATTGAGTGCGTGCCCAACTTTAGCGAGGGCCGCAACATGGGAATCATCAAAGAGATTACCAACGAGATTGAGAGTGTGAAGGGTGTGAAACTGCTCGACGTGGACCCGGGCGACGCAACGAACCGCACGGTGGTGACCTTTGTGGGCGAGCCTGAGGCGGTGGTCGAGGCGGCATTTCTCGGCGTGAAGAAGGCAGGGCAACTCATTGATATGCGGCAGCACCACGGCGCACATCCGCGAATGGGTGCGACCGATGTTTGTCCGCTGATTCCCGTCAGCGGTATCACGCTCGAAGAATGTGCAGAACTGGCTCGGAAATTGGCTGAGCGCATCGCGAATGAGGCGAAAATTCCGTGCTATTGCTACGAGGCGGCGGCGTTCAAGCCCGAAAGACAGAATCTGGCGGTTTGCCGTGCCGGAGAATACGAAGCACTGCCCGAAAAGATGTCGAATCCCGAGAAAGCACCCGATTTCGGGGCTCGTCCGTATGACGAGGGCGTGGCTCGCACAGGCTGCACGGCGGTGGGCGCACGCGACTTCCTCATCGCTGTGAACTATAATTTGAACACGACTTCGACGCGCCGCGCCAACGCGATTGCTTTCGACGTGCGCGAAAAAGGTCGCCCGAAGCGCGAGGGTGGCTCGCCCGTCGGAAAACCGATGAAAGACGAGAACGGCGAAACAATCATGATTCCTGGCACGCTGAAGGCGACGAAGGCCATCGGCTGGTTTATCGACGAATACGGTGTTGCACAGGTGTCGATGAACATCACGAACATCAATGTGACGCCGCTGCACGTGGCTTTTGACGAGGTGTGCCGTTGCGCACAAAATCGAGGAATCCGCGTCACGGGAACGGAAATCGTGGGTCTGATGCCGAAGCGCACGCTCATCGATGCCGGAAAATACTTCCTCGAAAAACAGAATCGCTCGACGGGAATCCCCGAAAACGACATTATCAACATCGCCGTGAAATCGATGGGACTGGACGACCTCAAACCGTTTAATCCGCGTGAGAAAGTCATCGAATACTTGCTCGAAGATGCCAACAATACGGCGAAAAAACTCGTCGATTTGACCGTGAAAGGCTTTGCCGAGGAAACTTCTCGCGAGAGTCCTGCGCCCGGCGGTGGCACGATTTCTGCCTATATGGGTGCGCTCGGTGCTGCGTTGGGAACGATGGTGGCGAACCTTTCGAGCCACAAAGCTGGCTGGGATGCGCGTTGGAACGAGTTCAGTCAGTGGGCCGACAAGGGTCAGGTGCTGATGACAGAACTTTTGCACCTCGTCGATGAAGACACCGAGGCGTTCAACCGCATTATGGAAGCCTTCGGAATGCCCAAGAAAACCGACGAGGAAAAGGCGGCTCGCTCGGCTGCAATTCAAGCCGCAACGCTGTATGCTACGCAGGTTCCACTGCAAACGATGAAGGCGTCGTTCAAGGCGTTTGACATTTGCCGTGCGATGGCGGAAGAGGGCAATCCGAACAGCGTTTCCGACGCTGGCGTGGGTGCTTTGGCGGCTCGTGCTGCGGTCCTCGGTGCCGGTTTGAACGTGAAAATCAATGCTGGAAGCCTCGCTGACAAAGCAATGGCAGAGAAATTGGTGGGTGAAGCAAATGAACTCATCGCTAAGGCTAATGTCGAAGAAAAGGAAATTATCAAAATTGTTGAATCGAAATTGTAGTAATATTTAAAAAAATGAATTATGAAAAAAGAAGACGGAAAATGGAAAGTTTCTTTGAGTCCAAAGTTAATAGACGAGGAGGTTGTAAAGAAAGAAATTGAGAATATGCTACCTAAAGGATTCTCTTTTAAAGAAGGTCTTTTTAATAGTGAGAAACCATCTTATGGTATATGGGAGCAAAAGACTCCATTTGGGCGCAGCACCATTCATTGTGAAGTGACTCGTGGCGTTCAGGACGATGAGCGTCCCGATGGCATGAGGGTTTATTACAGGTTTTCTTACATAAATCTTTGGTGTACAGTTGAAAGTTTTTGGGACAGAACTTTTGGAAAAGAAAGAAAATTAGATAAAGTTTGTATCAATATTGCCAAAATGATAGAAGATAAATATAAAAAATAACGGAATAATGAATAAAGAGCAATTCCAACAAGAAATACGGCTCGGAATTCCCAACGAATTGCCAGAGCCCAAACCCTACGACACGGAAATCAACCACGCACCGAAACGCAAGGAAATTCTTTCTTCCGAAGAAAAGAAATTGGCGTTGCGTAATGCGTTGCGGTACTTCCCGAAGTCGCTTCACGCGCAGTTGGCACCCGAATTTGCCGAGGAACTGAAGACCTACGGCCGAATCTATATGTATCGCTATCGTCCGAGTTACGAGATTTACGCCCGTCCTATCGACGAATATCCGGCGAAAAGTAGGCAGGCAGCGGCGATTATGATGATGATTCAAAACAATTTGGACAAGGCCGTGGCGCAGCATCCGCACGAATTGATTACCTACGGCGGCAACGGTGCGGTGTTTCAAAACTGGGCGCAATATCGTTTGGTGATGAAATATTTGAGCGAAATGACCGACGAGCAGACGCTTGTGATGTATTCGGGTCATCCGCTTGGGCTGTTTCCGTCGCACAAGAATGCGCCGCGCGTCGTCGTGACCAACGGAATGGTGATTCCGAACTACTCGAAGCCCGACGATTGGGAACGCTTCAACGCGCTCGGCGTGAGCCAATACGGTCAGATGACGGCAGGTTCGTATATGTACATCGGTCCGCAGGGCATCGTCCACGGTACGACGATTACGGTGTTGAATGCGGCGCGAAAGGTTGGCGGCGAAAACATCAAACTCTTTGTCACCGCTGGTCTCGGCGGAATGTCGGGCGCACAGCCGAAGGCCGGAAACATCGCCGGCGTGGTGAGTATCACGGCGGAAATCAATCTGTTGGCAGCCCGCAAGCGCCACGAGCAAGGCTGGGTTGATGAACTTCACGAAAACCTCGACGAACTCATCGAAGCCACGAAGAAGGCCGTCACAGAAAAGCGCGTCGTTTCGATGGCGTATGTCGGCAATGTGGTCGATTTGTGGGAACGGCTTGCCGACGAGAACATCAAAGTCGATTTGGGCAGCGACCAGACCTCGCTCCACAACCCGTGGGCAGGCGGCTACTATCCCGTCGGCTACTCGCTCGAAGAGTCGAAGCGGATGATGGCCGAAGAGCCTGAGCGCTTCAAGGCGGCTGTGCAGGAATCGCTGCGCCGACAAGTGGCCGCCATCAACAAACTGACTGCCAACGGAATGTATTTCTTCGACTATGGCAATGCTTTCCTGCTCGAATCGAGTAGGGCAGGCGCCGACATTCTCGACGAAAAGGGCGGCTTCCGCTATCCCTCTTACGTTCAAGACATTATGGGTCCGATGTTCTTCGACTACGGTTTTGGTCCGTTCCGCTGGGTTTGTGCCTCGGGCGACCCGAAAGACCTCGAAACCACCGACCGACTTGCCGCCGAAGTGCTCGAAGAGATGATGAAAAACTCGCCTGCCGACATTCAAGGGCAGATGGCCGACAACATCCACTGGATCAAGGAGGCCGGCAAGAACAAACTCGTCGTCGGTTCGCAGGCGCGTATCCTCTACGCCGATTCCGAGGGTCGCACGAAAATCGCCTTGGCGTTCAACGATGCCATCCGTCGCGGTGAACTGTCGGGTCCCGTCGTGCTCGGTCGCGACCACCACGACGTCAGCGGCACCGACTCGCCCTTCCGCGAAACCTCGAACATCTACGACGGTTCGCAGTTCTGCGCCGATATGGCCGTGCAGAACGTCATCGGAGACTCGTTCCGCGGTGCCACGTGGGTGAGCATCCACAACGGCGGTGGAGTAGGCTGGGGCGAAGTCATCAACGGCGGTTTCGGAATGGTCATCGACGGCAGCGAACAGGCCGACAAAAACATCCGCCTGATGTTGCTCTGGGACGTGAACAACGGCATCGCACGTCGCTCGTGGGCTCGCAACAGCGGTTCCATCGACGCCATCAAGCGCGAAATGGAGCGTACGCCCGACCTGCAGGTGACGCTGCCCAATCTGGTCGATGACGACATCATTCAACAGGCATTCTAGGAAATCTGTTTCCCATCAAAAAAAGGTAAAAAAACATCGGCTTTTTTACCTTTTTTCATTTGTCAACTGTCAACTATCAACTATCAACTGCTTACGCGATTCCTTTTCCGTGACAATTCTTGAATTTCTTGCCTGAGCCGCAGGGACACGGGTCGTTGCGACCGGGCATCTTGTCCTTGACGATGGGCGTGCGATTGACTTGCTGCGCCTGACCGCGTGTGTCGGTGTGGGCGGCGGCCTCCTGATTCGGATCGACGAGTTCGTTGCCGCGCTGCTCGTTGTAGCGTTGCGAACGCTGTTCGGGTGCAGCCTCGCGTACCTGCTGCTGTTCCATTTCTGGAATCTGGCCGCGTGTCAGAATCGAGGCGATACGGTTGTTCATATCGTTCACCATATCGTCGAACAACTTGGCACTTTCGAGTTTGAAAATCAACAGCGGGTCTTTCTGCTCGTAGGAGGCGTTCTGCACCGAGTGGCGCAGTTCGTCGAGTTGGCGCAGGTTTTCCTTCCAGCAGTCGTCGATGATGTGAAGCATAATCGTCTTCTCGAACTGTTTCACGACCGATTTTGCCTCGCTGTCGTAAGCCTCTTTCAAGTCGCAGGGAATGTTATAGACGCGCTTTCCGTCGGTGATGGGCACAAGGATTCGCTCGTACATCTGTCCCTGATTCTCATAGACGTTCTTGATGACCGGCCACGCGACGTTTTGCAGGCGTTCGGTCTTGCGCGTAAACTCGTGCATTGCGGTTTGGAATGCCTGTTCGTAGAGTTTGTCGTGCGGTGTGTTGATCATTTCCTCTTTCGTAAACGGACATTCCATCGAGAGAATCTTGAGGAACTGCTCGCGACAGCCCGCGTAGTCGTTGTTGTCGATGATGTTGATGGTGCGGTCCCAGATGATGTTGGCGATGTCCATTCCGATGCGCTCGCCCATCAGTGCGTGGCGACGCTTCTCATAGACGACCGTGCGCTGTTTGTTCATCACGTCGTCGTATTCGAGCAGGTGTTTACGCGTACCAAAATGGTTTTCCTCGACTTTCTTTTGGGCGCGTTCGATGTTTTTCGTAATCATCGAACTTTCGATTCGCTCGCCTTCCTTGAAACCGAGGCGGTCCATCACGGAAGCGATTCGCTCGGAACCGAACAGACGCATCAGTTTGTCTTCAAGCGATACGTAGAACACCGAACTACCCGGGTCTCCCTGACGACCGGCACGACCGCGCAACTGACGATCGACGCGGCGACTTTCGTGTCGCTCGGTGCCGATAATCGCCAAACCACCGGCCTGTTTCACTTCGTCGGTCAGTTTGATGTCGGTACCACGACCAGCCATATTCGTGGCGATGGTCACTGCACCGAGCATCCGCTCTTCCTCGTGGCCGTCGATGACGACTGTGCCTTTGGTCGATTGACCGGCGAGAGCCACGATGTCGGCCTCTTTCTGGTGCAACTTCGCGTTGAGCACTTGGTGCGGAATCTTGCGCATCGACAGCATTTTCGACAGCATTTCTGAAATTTCGACCGAGGTCGTACCGACCAGACAAGGTCTTCCGGCGTTGCGCATCTCTTCGATTTCGTCGATGACGGCACGATATTTTTCGCGATTGGTCTTATAGACGCGGTCTTCTTGGTCGTTGCGGACGACAGGCTTGTTCGTCGGAATCTCGACAACATCGAGTTTGTAAATATCCCAGAATTCGCCTGCCTCGGTGATGGCCGTACCCGTCATACCAGCCAGTTTGTGGTACATACGGAAGTAGTTTTGCAGCGTA
>CACYQZ010000021.1 GCA_902776665.1 uncultured Prevotellaceae bacterium | reverse complement strand
GGATTTGACGGCGAGATGAAATGGTACGTAAGCACGCGGTGGCTCGTTGGTTTCCCACCTAAATCTGAGCTTTCAAGAAAATAATTGGCAACAACAAGTATGCTCTCGCTGCTTGATCGAAGTACAGTAGATCTTAAGCTTAATTCCCTTACAAGGTGAGGGAACGAGACGTCGCCCCAAGGGTGTGGTTCCGAATCTGAGGACAAGGCGGCGCAGGTAAATCGGAAATAGTCTTTCAAGGCTCCGATTGGAGGATGAAGTTTTAGGAGATAAGGCGTCGGTTGGTGGTCCAGGTCTTGCCGTCGCTCGAAAATCAAGGCTGGAATAAGCGTGTAGAAAGCGTATGGTTTCCTTGTTCGGACGTGGGTTCGACTCCCACCAGCTCCACAAGAGTCTGATGAAAAGAAATGAAAAACCCTTTAATTCGCTGAATTGCAGGATTTTCGTTTTTTAAGAGATTGAAAGAAAATGAAAACAAAGGAAATTGTACCGATACCTCCGAATGTGCAAATACAGGATTGTTTGCACCTTTTCTTTTTGTGTGTCGCAAAACAAGAAAAAAGATGGAAGACATTCTTGCAATCCTACAGGCACTAACATGGGCATCGAGTAGATGTAAATACTCCGATGTAAGTACATTGGGTATAAAAAGGCTACAGGAAGTTTTTATCAATTTTGAAGAAACTCCAGCATCTAATATTGAGCCGTTAAGATATGAAATGGATGGCACGGAAATTCTATCATTCGTTTATACAGGGTATTCTCAATCACGCATAACAATAACACCTGCTTTACCTTTCATTGTGTATATGTACGATGGGAAAAGTCTTTTCGGCAGTGAAAGTAATTGCTCCAAAGATGTTATTAACTTTTTATGCAAGAACAAACAGACACGTACAATCTCATTTAATGCTCCGCAAAATATCGTAAATAAAGAGCAGAAGCCGCATGTTTATATACGCAATAAAATGTCTGCAAGGGAATTAGTTATTAGCGAAAAAGCATCCTTACAATTTGTTGAAAACCCTAATACGGGGAAAATATTCTTCACCTGTGGTAGTAAAAAAGGATATGTTAGTCCTGCGGCATTAGAGCACATGGAGAAAGGTAAACTTGATGATTTCTGTTATGCAGAGGTAAGCATGGACGGGAAAACTTATATACCAAGTCTCATGCTTGCCAATAAACTAACAGAAAAGGTCGTTCGCTCTTTTGATGTAGAGACAGCAGAGAATGATGATTTACCATTTTAACTAAGAAACGTATGAACACATTTGAAATAATAATTGCTGTAATAATTGGACTGTTGGTAGCCATTCCTCTTTTCTTGTTGATAGCAGGACTTATAAAGAATAAAATAGACGAAGGAGAAAAAGAAAGCACAGGAATAGTAGGATGGATTATCGCCATAATTGTTGCGTGTGCTATTTTCTATGCTCTGTTTTTCGCAGGTGACGATTTTAATCACTTTAGGCATTCCTGAAAGATGAACGCATTAGACTACATATTAGCAAATTATCAACAAGAAAAGTACCAAGAAAACCTTGCAGAAAGGACTGTCTTGAAAGCTTTAGTGCATACGCTTAACAAAGCGGAACTACTTATGCTTCAAAAGAAGTTGAAGCGTGGTTCCTCCAAATGGAGTGTAGGTAGGAAATTATGCGAAGAAGCTTCCATAGTATTGAATAAAATAGAGCCACCAAGAAATGAAAGCATTTCTGTTTTGTTGAAAGACTTTATCAACAAAAAGGGTGGCAGGGTGGCTGAGTCAAGAATAAAACTGCGAGACAGATTTAGCAAACAATCTTCTCAAATACAGCGTAAGATACTTAAAGCAATGCTCCATGCTTCAAAACAAGATAGGATTTGGGCATATAATCGGTTGAACTATAGTTGGGATGGTTTCTTTTTTGAAGATGTACAAGACTTGTGGGAACAATACCACGAAAAAGAATGTGGTACAGTGGTTATAAAGCACTTCCCAAAGGAATATGTATATGATAATTTGTCCGCATTAGATATACAAGGCAACTACACAAATCTTTGCATCAAGTTAATACATCATACAAAGTTCCAGATTGACAAAGAGCGGCTGAAAGAAGATTTTGTATTTTATGATTATCCAGAAGTGGAATATCTCTACATCTTAGCGAAATCAAAAAGTAAGATAGAAGAAGGAGAAGCCACACACACATTATTTAATCAGATGGCAGTATTTATCAATACACACGACACTCCACCCAAATATTTGGGAAATAGGTCATATAACTTAGAACAACAGATAGAAGAAATGTGTGTTTCCACCAAGCATTTCGATTTTGTATCTGGCATCCTCTGGTGCATGGGTGAACTCGGATTGGTTGATGAACTGATTGCTTTTGAAGAATGGGACAACATGGTTAGAATAAAGTTCTTGGGAAGTGAGGAACTGCAATATATGGGGAATGCCTATTCTTCTGAAGAAGAAAAGGAGTTGTGGCACCTCTTTCTTCAGACTATCACAGAATGTTTGCCGACAGAATATCAGCAGTTGGTTCAAGTGAAGTATTCCTCAACCCCAAAGCCAACAAAGGAGGATTTGCTTAACAACAACCCTGCTCTTAATTCTCTTGTGGAGAAACTTGGGTTAGAAATTGTACGATACTAAAAACAAAGAGGAAATAATTATCAGTTACCCTGCTTACCTTGTGAATGGTAAGAGGGTAACTGAAAAATCAAAGTTATTCAAATTCAGTGTTTTTTCTCCTTTACCAAAAATCCATACACCCCATTCCTTTTCACTCTTTCAAATTTCATGTCTCTAAGAATGCGACCCAAAACCTGAATGGAAAGCGACTTAAAGCCTGTTTTCTGAACCAAAGCCTGCTGTGTCTGTGTGGTCTGTCGAAAAGAGGTCTCGTCCCCTGCATGGCATGGTTCAAAATGTGCTGCTAAAGCCTCTTCTTCTACAGATATATACCTAAACTGGGCATTTTTCTCATTGAGCAGGGCTATCTCGCTTTCATCGAACCAAAACTGAAACCCAGTCTTGAAGAGGTGAAGCAATTGGGCGTATAATTGATTCAAAGGAACTTGATGATTGAGATTGATGTTCTCCACTTCAAAACAAAGAAATCTCCTATTGCCTGTTAAGTCTGTGAGAAACTGTTTCTTGTTTACCGTACCCGCGAAAGAAACCCTCCTTGTATAGGATTGGCTGATGGTCTGATAGGCTCTCCTCATGTAAATGCCTTCTTGTGTCATAAGCATTTTCAATGCGTCGATGTTTCTGTCTGACATGTTTTCAAGTTCATCCATCAAAATAAGAATGCACTCCGATAGTTTCACATTTGTTTCCTTGTCCTTTGTTTGGATGTAACCCTCGTAGATAAACTCTTTCAATTCTCCACAGCGGCCAATGGCTGCTTTTTTTATTCCTGGAAATAGACCCTCTTCACGCGGTTCGACACGGCGGTGAGAATCTCGTAGGGAATCGTGCCCACCTGCTCGCTGACGACGCTGACAGGCAACTGCTGACCGAAAATTTCGACGCTGTCGCCCTCGTGGCAGTCGATTCCCGTGACATCGATCATCGCAACATCCATGCAGATGTTGCCCACGTAGTCGGCCCTGCGGCCATTCACGATGCAATAGCCCCGACGGTTGCCCAACTGCCGGAAAAGGCCGTCGGCATAGCCGATGGGGATGGCTCCAATCACGCTGTCGCGCTCGAGGATGGTCTTGCGGCTGTAGCCCACCGAATCGCCCGCAGGCACGTAACGAAGTTGCAGAATCGTGGTTTTTAAAGAACTGACCGTTGAAAGCGATGCCTCGCCAAATGGATTCACGCCGTAAAGTCCGATGCCAAGTCTGCACATATCCAACTGTCGCTCGGGGAAATGCTCGATGCCGGCGGAATTGGCAATATGGCGAAGGATTTTGTGGTCGAAAGCGGCTTGCAGACGCCGACTGGCCTCGTCGAATCGCTGGAACTGGAGCGCCGAAAATTCGTCGAACGAATCGCTATCGGCACCAACGAAATGGCTAAAAATCGAGCGTGGCATCACGGCCATCTGTCGTTTCAACCGATGGACGAGCGTGTCGATTTCTGCGGTTCCAAAGCCCAAGCGATGCATTCCTGTGTCGATTTTGATGTGGACGGGCCAGCCCGTGATGCCTTCGCGCTCAGCGGCGGCGACAAGGGCTTCTAGCAGGCGGAACGAATAGATTTCGGGCTCGAGATAATAGTCGAAAAGTGTCTTGAACGACGACATTTCGGGGTTCATCACCATAATGTTCGCCGTAATACCAGCCTTGCGCAGCGTCACGCCCTCGTCGGCGACGGCCACGGCGAGGTAATCGACGCGATGGTCTTGCAGGGTCTTGGCGATTTCAATGGCTCCAGCACCGTAGGCATCGGCCTTGATCATACAGACGAGTTTTGTGTCGGGCTTCATCTGCGAACGGTAGTGGTTCAGGTTGCTGACCACGGCTCCGAGATTGACCTCAAGCGTCGTTTCGTGTACTTTCTCAACAAGCAAATCGGTGATTTTTTCAAATCCGAATTGCCGTGCGCCTTTCAACAAGACAATTTCGTGACCCAATTTCCGAAAAACGTCGCTTCCGATGAATTCATCGGTGGTTTGGAAGAAATATTTTTCTGGAAGGTCGAAGATTTTTTCATTGCGACAAAGTTCCGAGCCAATGCCAATCAACTTCGCAACACCACGTTTTCGAACCAGTTCAGCAACATCTTTGTAGAGCTGTTCGGGTGGCAGTCCACTTTGTTGTATATCACTGAGAATCAACGTCTTGCGATGATCGTCGTGCCAGTCCTTCCTGCCTTGCAAACCCTCCGACGAAGCCCCTCTGCGCTGCATAAAATCGAGGGCGATGTCAAGCGAATTGTAGTCCAGGTTATAGGAATCGTTGATGAGCACGCAACCATTCCGACCTTCTTTCACTTCGAGGCGCATTGCGACGGGTTCCAACTGCAGCATCCGCTCAGAAATCTGGCTCGGCGATGTCCCCAAATGCAGGGCGACGGTGGCGCAAACAATCGCATTGGCAATCGATGCATCATCGACGAAAGGAATCGTAAATGATTGATTTTCAGTGCCTTTGAAGACGTAGTTCACCGTCGTTTTCGTCGCTTCTTTCTGAATCGAACTGACGAACATCGCGACATCCTTCCGACGTTGCGACCACGCCAGATGTTCGCCCTTGAAATGGGCAGCCGACACCTCTCGGCAGACTGTTTCGTCGTCGGCGCAATAGACAATCGTCTTGGCATCGCTGAAAAGTACCAGTTTTTCGCGGCATTTCTCGTCAACCGAAGCGAAATTCTCCTGATGGGCAGCACCCAAATTCGTCAAAATCGCAATCGTCGGGCGAATGATGTCGCGCAGTGCCTGCATCTCGCCTCGCAGACTGATTCCAGCCTCGAAAATGCCGATTTCCGACTGTTCGTTGAGCAGCCAGACCGACAGCGGCACGCCAATTTGCGAGTTGTAACTGCGCGGTGAGCGCGTCACGTGGTCGCCCAACAACTGGCTCAGCCATTCCTTCACCATCGTCTTGCCGTTCGAGCCCGTGATGCCCACAACGGGAACGTCGAAAGCCGCCCGATGGCTGGCCGCCAACTGCTGCAATGCCTTCAACGTGTCGGCCACGACGAGGAAATTCGCGTCGTCGAACACCTCCGAAGGCCGCCGATTGACCACGAAATTCCGCACACCGCGTCGATACAGCTCCGCAACGTACAAATGACCGTCGTTTCGCTCCGTTTTCAAGGCGAAAAACAGTGTTTCCTCAGGAAAACACAGCGAACGGCTGTCCGTCAGCAGAAAACTCACGGAAGCCTCTCGCGTGCCATATCGCTGGGCACCGATTAAGGTGGCTATTTTCTCAATTGAATATCTCATTTCTGCAAATTCCTTTCCACATCAACTACGACTTACCTGCAAACCACTGTTGCTCAGCGACATATCGACGAATCGAGCATTGGCGTTGGGGCTGTTTTGCAGGAGTTTCTGGCGAATGCGAGCCGCTGCCTCGGGGTCTTTCGCAATCATATAGAGATAGCCGCCACCGCCTGCGCCTGGCAGTTTGTAGCCAAGGCAGAGGTCGTCGATGAGGGCGGTGATTCGGGCGACTTCGGGCGGATTGGTGCCGCTGTCGAGCCGCTGGTTTTGCTGCCACGTCTTTCGGACAAGACGGCCCATTTCCTCGAAATTCTCGCGCTGCAGGGCCTCGTACATCTGCATCGTGTGTTGTTTCATCTGGCGAAGTTGTGCCAGTTCGTCGTGCTGGTTGAGGAACATCCGACGCACGATTTGGGCGAGAATCTGCTTGGCCGTGCGCGTGATGCCGGTGTAATACAACAAATGGCAGGCGCGATGGTCGGGATGGGTGAATATGCCGTCGGGCAGCCATCTGACAACGGGTTGCTGATGGAATCCGCGCTCGGTTTCGAGCAGTTTCACGCCCGCGAGCAGACCGCCGAATTGGTCTTGCCAACCGCCGCCCGTCGTGAGAAGCTGTTCGAGGATGAGCGTGCGACGGCCAATCTCGTTTTTGTCCCACGAAAGACCGCAGAAATCGCTCAAAGCACCCAAAACCGTGCCTGCGAGAATGGAACTGGTGCCGAGTCCGCTACCGGCTGGAATGGCCGAGAGCATCGTCAGTTCGATGCCTGCGCCAAAGGCTTTCAGTTGGTCTTTCAGCGAATGGTGAGGCTCTTTGGAAAACTCGGGCAAGAAGCCTGCAAGGGCAAGTGCCGCCTTCGGAATCGAGAACGGACTTCCCACGCGGTTGTAGTCGGCGAGTTGCTCGAATGTTTCGACGATTTCGGTGGCTCCGAGGTCGATACTCCTTAATATAATATGAGGTTCGCTGCACGGTTTCACGTAGGTTTGCAGCGGTTGCTGACCATTGAGTTCGATGGCCATATTGATGACACGACCGCCCTCCATCAGGCAGTACGGCGGTGTGTCGGTCCATCCGCCTGCGAGGTCGATGCGCACCGGACTGCGTCCCCACACGATTTGATCAGCGTGGACAGACAGGCGCGGATGCTGTTTTTCGCGCATCGCATCGGCGGTAATCGCGTTGCTCAACAGCGTGAAAGCACCTTTTTCCTGACGCCCCAACTCCTCGCGGAACATCGCGTCGCTCATTCGAATCAGCAGGGCTTCGTTTTCGGGCAGTGGTTCGGGCATCGGCAGACCGCCGTCGGCAAACTCTCGGGCGGCGTCTTCGAGGTCGATTTGGTAGAAAACGCTGTGCTGATAGTTCGCGGCGAGCGCAGGCCAGTTTTTCATCCGAAATTCGCGACGTTGGGCGAACAATCGGCGAAGGTTGGCCTCGGTCGAGATGTCGTCGGCACTCATTTTTCGGCTGTTTTCATAGATTTTTTCGCCTTTTTCACGAAGATTTTCGTCCATCGACTCGTCTTTCAACATCCAACGCAAAACGATGCCCATTTCATCGATGTTTCCGACGACGGGGAAACGCTTTTCAAACTGCTGTTCGCCATCGAAAGAATCGTCGATGTTGTAAGGTCTAACGACCCATTCCGTCTCGCCAATCGGCACAATATCGACACATTGGCCATCTTGAAGCGAAATCTGCCATTGATTTTCGGGAACGCCTGTAATCACGTGGTTTTGCGTGAGTTTCCACCCCTCGCTGACACAACTGTTTTCGACCCAAATATTTTGATTTTCAGCCGTGAATGACGGCGTTTTTTCGGCATTTTGCTGGAAAATCGAGGGATGCGGCTTTCGTGCGTGATGCAGAATCTCGCGCTGGTCGTTGACGAGGTTTTGAATCGACAACATCGAAGAAATCAACTCACGCGAGGTGCCGAAATGATAGAATTCACCGCCCGGCAAAGGCAAAATCGCCACTTTCAACTGCGACAATTCGTCGTCTTGAAGGGTTGGTTCGCTGCCCAGACTGCAGCCGAATTCGCTGTAAAGGTCATATTTCTTTAATTGAGAATTGACAGTTGACAGTTGACAGTTATTTTCCACCGATGAACTACTCCGTTTGATGAGCAATTCCACCGCCCTGTCGCTGAGCATCCACACGCCGATGTCGGTCAGATAAAGGTGGTCGCGAAGTAGTTCGTTGAGCGTTTGAATCGACGGTTTCTGCAGCATACACTTCAATTCGTCGGGACGTTCACGCGACATCACGAAAACACCGTGATGGGTGGCTGTCTCGGCATTGAGCCATAGGCCATAGCACACGACATCGACATCGGGAATCGGCTGCAAAGGCTCGGTGCCGCGTACAAAAACATCGCCACTGACCACCATCGTGCGCAATCCCTCGGGCGCGGCTTCCATCATCTGCTCGTAGAGCGGAATCTGAAGCGAGAGAAGGTCTTGCGAAAGACGCTGTCCGCGCTCCCAACGAAACACGGGAATCGGCGTGAGAATCTTTCCCGACGGCGCATACGACGGCAACCGACGGCTCAAGCCGCCTGCGTGAAGCAAAATTCGTTTCTCGGAGGCGAGCCAATCGGAAAACGACGGGCTGTAGATGCTGGTTTGCAAAAAGGCGTGGGCCTGCTGCAACAGCCAAGCCGTTCCACCGCCCGAACCGAGTTTCTGACCGACGGGGTCGTGCGTACAAAACCATTCTTCACGCGAATGGCCGGTAATGTCGTGAAAATACTCCACGAGATTGGGAGGAAGCGAAAGCAGTTTCTTCATTTTTTCTTTCTTTTAAATAGGAACCATCCACTGCCCAAAACGGCCAGCAACAACAGCAGCGAAGCGGCGTAGGCGATGGTTTCGGTGCGTTGGATGGAACGGGGTTTGAATGTCAGCACGACCTCGTGTTCGCCAGGCTTCAGGTTGAGGGCTCGCAGCACGTAATTGACGCGACCGAGTTCGGCCTCAGCGCCATCGACCGTCGCCGTCCAACCCGGATAGGAAATCTCCGAGAAGACCACTACTCCACCCTTTCCAGAGCGCACGTTGTATTTCAGTTCGTTGGGCTCGTAAGCCGTCAGCGTCACCACCGACGCCGTGTCTTGCTCGACGGCATCGCCGAGTTGTTCCTTGAATTTCGCGTCGGCCACGGCCTCGTGGCGCAAGTCCATTTTTCCGAGTTGGTCGAGTTCGGCATTGGCGTTCTCGACGTATGTCAATTTGTCCACAAACCACGCATTTCCATAGGCATACGGGTTCATAATCGGCACGGTCTGACCGCCTTGCAACGGCACGATGACGTACTTCATATTCAACATATTCAGCACGGGATAAATCGAGTCGCCAGCCACCTGCGTCATATCGCCCTGCGCCTCGGCAATGGCGGGCATCAACTGTTGCATTTCGGGTGCGATATACGCCTCAATTAACTCTTGATAGCGGCGCAATTTCGCGGGATGATAGCCGCCAATCGACTTGTGGAAATACGAGGTTTCATTCTCGTTGAACGTGTTGGATGCGAGGTTCAACACGCGATAGTCGAGCGATTTGTCTTCAAGAATCTGCTGGTCGGTGGCGGTCATCTGCATCGGCATTTCGCGCACGCTCCGTTCGACAAACATCGCATCGTTCAAGTAGCGTTTGTTCACCATCCACATATCCACCAGACAAATCGCCGCGATGCCGATGATGGCGTAGGTCGCGCGAAGTTTCCCTTTCAACGCAAGCAACAGAAGTGCCGTGCCTGCGGTGATGATCAGGAACGAGCGCCAGCAGTCGGCAGTGAACAGCGAGCCGCGCACCGCACGAAGGTTCGCCAACAGCGGATTGAGTTGGTCGGCAGGCCATTGCGAAAGGGCTTGCATCTCGTTCGACGACACAAAATCAGAGAAGAACAGACGTGGCATCAGCGCGAACAGTACGCAAATGCCTGCGGTCAGCACATAGCTAATCAAAATCGGCCTCAAATAGCCTTTACTATCGTCTGAACTCCTGAACTCCTGAACTCCTGAACTCCCTAAAATTTTTCCCAATGCCATCACCGCCAACAACGGAATCGTAAACTCTGCAATGACGAGAATCGATGCCACCGTGCGGAATTTCGCATACATCGGCATATAATCGATGAAAACATTGGTCAAACCCATCAAATTCTTGCCCCAAGACAACAAAATCGACAGAATCGTCGCCGCCAGCAGTGCCCATTTCATCGGACCTTTCACGACAAACAGCGACAACACGAACAGCATCACCACGAAAGCACCGACATACACCGGACCGCTCGTCATCGGCTGTTCGCCCCAATATTGACCGATTTGCTGATAAATCTGGATATAGTTCGGATCGGCCTTCTCCATCGCCTTCTTATTGGCTGCCAACGGCACCGACGCACCGCCTTTCGTGTTCGGCACGAGCAGCGTCCACGTTTCACCAATGCCATACGACCACTGCGTGATATAGTCGCGTTCCAGGCCGCTCGACGTTTGGTTGGCCGAATTTTTCTTCACCAGTTCGCTCTTTCCGCGCATCGTTTCCTGCGAATATTGCCACGTGTGGTAGAGGTTCGAAATATTCATCAAAACACCCACCGCAGCCGCCACGATGCACACCGCCGAAGCCTTCAAAACGTGCGGCAAGCCCTTTTTAACTCCTTCACTCCCTGACTCCTTCACTCCTTGCAAGATGAACGCCACCACCATCGCCAGAATCACGAACAGGAAATAATACGTCATCTGCACGTGGTTCGCATACACCTCGAAGGCCGTGAACAAAGCCGTCACGATAAAGCCCCAGAGGTATTTTCCGCGATAGGCCAACACGATGCCCGCAATCAGCGGCGGCAGATAGGCCAACGCCCAGACCTTCCAAATGTGGCCGGCAGCGATGATGATGAAGAAATAGCTCGAAAAAGCCCACACAATCGAGCCCAAAACCGCCAGTTCACGGCGGAAATCGAAGGCTCGCATCAGGATGTAGAAGCCCAAGAGATAGACGAAAACATACCAGACATTCTCCGGCAGCCACAGGTGATAGGCCCCGATGACTTTCGACAACATCGACGTGCTTTTATACGACGGCGCCGTCTGGTAGGTTGGCATTCCGCTGAACGTCGAGTTCGTCCACCGCGTGCGCTCTCCCGTGCGCTCGAAATACTCCTTCGCCTCCTGTCCGGCACCGCGTCCGGCAGCCGAATCGTGCTGATAGAGGATGCGCCCCTCGAAGTCAGCAGGCGCAAAATAGGCAAACGCAATCACTGCAAACAAAGCCACGACAAGCACGTCGGGCAAAATTTTCTTCAATGTATCCATCATTTTTTCCATGTTTTCTGTGTGCAAAGGTAGTAATTTTTTTCCTCAAAATAGATGATTTTTGCTAAAAAACTTTAATTCATTTGCGTTTCAGGTGAAAAACCCGTATCTTTGTGACGCATTTTTGAAACTTTAAACTTTGTACAACATGAAAAAAATGATTTTGACGGCCATCATGGCCATGGCTCTCATGGGCACAACGACCGTGAGTGCACAGTCGGTTCAGACTGACAAAGCGAAGAAAGAGTGCTGCGACAAGCAGAAGAAAGAATGTGACAAGCAGAAGGCTGGTTGCGAGAAGAAAGACGGCTGCGAGAAGCAGAAAAAGCAGTGCGACAAGCAGAAGGCTGAATGCGAAAAGAAGGCTGGATGCGAGAAGAAGCATGCTTGCGACAAGAAAGAAGCTGGTTGCAAGGCTGATTGCAAGAAATGCACCGAGTGCAAGCCCGAATGCAGCAAAAAAGGTTGCAAGGACTGCTCGCACAAGGGTCAGTGCAAGAAAAATTGCAAGAAATAGTCGTTTTGAAAGTATAAAAAAGCAGCGAATCCACAAAATTCGCTGCTTTTTTTGTTGAAAAGTCTGCAAATTACTTGAAGGCGTTTTCGGCCAGTCCCTTTCCACTCAATTTCAAGTCTTCCATATAGCCCGGAACTTCCTTGCCGAGGTACTTATCGACATACAGTTTGGCGAGATACTGACCGAGCATAAAGCCGTGGCCGCGCAAACCGGTGAGCAAACCGACCTCGGGATCGACGATGTAGCGCGGTTCGGTGTAGCGACCTGCCCAGCAAGCCAAGAAGCTGACTTCGCCCAAGTTCGGAATCCACTCGGCGAAAATCTCAGAAACAATCTCCAAGAATTCCTTGCTGTTGTACTTGATGTTCTGGCGTGACTCGTAAGCGTCGGTGTCGGGGCTGGCGCAGCCGATGATTTGGCCGGTGTGCGCCCACTGCTGTCCATAG
Organism: uncultured Prevotellaceae bacterium; assembly: GCA_902776665.1. Taxonomy (GTDB): domain Bacteria; phylum Bacteroidota; class Bacteroidia; order Bacteroidales; family Bacteroidaceae; genus Prevotella. Next base: position 26,740 of record CACYQZ010000021.1, on the reverse strand, counting down.
ACAGCGCTGAATCCCTTGTAGTGACGGCGGTCGATAATCATATCCAACGGGCCGCCATTGGGTCCCATCATCGGCAAGCGGCGCGTGATGAAGGCTTGGTGTTTCACAGGATAGAGGCCTGTGTCGAGTCCGAGCATATCGTTGAACTTCTCGGCACCCCAACCCATCGCGTTGACGAAGTGATCGCAGGTGTATTCGACAAATTCGCCCTCGTGGGTGCGCACCAAAGCGACATAATGTCCACCGACTTTCTGCACGTGGAGCAGTTCGCAGTCCTCGAAGTAGCGACCGCCCTGCTGCACGCCAATCCAACGGATGTAGTCGATGACGCGGCCCGGCGTGGCTTGCCAGCAGTCGCGGGTGATGAGGGCGTGGCTGTAAGTGGTCTTTGTCTCGTCCCACAGCGGCGAAATCTCTTTCTTGAAGTCCTTGCGGTCAATCATATAAGCATCGCTCCAAGCGCGTGAGGCATCGAGCGACTTGTAAGTAGCCTCATCGTGTACCAAGTTGACATAGTGCGTCGGGTGGTAATTGATGTTGTGCTCCTTCTGCATATTCTTGAAAATCTCGTGGTTGTGCACGGCGATGTCGGCGATGTCGGGGTTCGAGAACGCGGGACGACCGCCACCGATGTTGCGCCACGATGCACCACGGCTGTAATTCACCATCACCGGCTTCTTGCCAGCCTCCGAGAAGTAGCGGAACAAGGCACTTCCAGCAATACCACCGCCGGCAATGAACACCTCGACCTGCTCTTTCTTCACACCGTTCATTTCGGGGAAAATAAACGTTTCTTTCGTGCGCGGATTATAGAGGTCGCCGAGGGTGACTTGGTTCGACAGCGGTGCACGCGGCGTGGCATCGCCATCCAGTTCGATGCCGTAGGAACGCAGAATTTGTCGGGCACGCGGGATACAACGCTTACCGCGACACGGTCCCATTCCAATTCGGGTGATATGCTTCAATTCATCGACGGAAATGGTCTTGCGATTGCCAATCACACGCAACACACGGTCGAGTTTGATGTCCTCGCAATGGCAAACGTAGGTCTCGCCATCCACTTTTTGTTCTTCCTTGATGGGCGTGGTGAGTTCCTTGTTTACATTGTATTGATTTTTCAAGATAAAACCTTTCACGTCGGTCAGTTCAAACACGCGACTCGCCTCTCCCGAAGGACGCGAAGAACGTGCCTTTACGCGGGCCACGTTGGTCTTGTTCGATTTCTTGAGAACCTTTTCGATGATGCCTTCGCCAATTTTTTGGCCGTCGTTATCGACGAGATAAACCTCCGCACCTTCCTTCACTTCGTATTCGATGGGCAGGAAACACGTCGATTTCTGTTCGTCGTAGCCGAAAATAGCCAGACCCGGACAACTCGAAACGCACAGCATACAGCCGATGCACTTGTCGTAGTCGATGGTCGGCGTGCTGCTGGTCGAGGGCTTGCTGATGGCACCCTGCGGACAACTGAACGAGCAGGGATTACAAGCGAAACCATAAAGGCAGTCGGCCTGCACGAAAGCCTTTTGCTGCATTCGCTCAGGCGTCGGCAGATTGGGCTTCTCCAACAGTCTGACGGGATGCTGTTGCGAGTCGATGTATTGTCTTGAAACATCGAGATAATCGTCGTAGTTGAAGCGAACGCCGATGGCTTGGGCGACTTCGTAAGCGACTTGTTTGCCGCGCAACACGGCACTCGTACCTTCGCCAATTCGGATGGCATCGCCGGCACCGTAGGTGTTGAGGCCAAAAACCTCGCGACCTTTGACCAGCAGTTGGTTGTCGGGAATCAAACCTGTGCAAATGTTGATGATGTCGATGTCGTCGATGATTTGTTCCGTGCCGGGAATAGCCTTGAAATTCTCGCATTTCGCGATAACAGCACCCGTAACGCCCGTATAATCGTCATTCGGAATGGCACGAACGAGCAAATAACCCGTCATTATGGGGATGCCAAGACGGCGCACGCGGTTGGCCTGAACGGGGAAACCGCCCTCGCGGGGCATCGCCTCGATGATGGCCTTGATGGTGGCTCCGGCCTGCATTCCTTGGTAGGAAGTCAAATAGCCGATGTTACCTGCGCCCACCGTCAAAACTTTCTTGCCCAAAAGCGTGTGCTCTTGGTTCATCATCTTTTGGAACACGGCGGCGGTATAGACACCCGGCACGTCATCGTTCTCGAAGGTCGGCATAAACGGCACGGCACCTGTGGCAACCACCAAATGTTGCGCGTCGATGTAGCCTACTTCGCCGTTTTCGATGTTCTTGATGGCGACGCGACCACCTTCCAGCACGTCCCAAACGGTGTTGTTGAGCAGGATGCCTTCGTGGTTGTCGCCAGCGAGTGTCTTGGCGATGTCGAAGCCACGCATACCGCCGAATTTTTTCTCTTTCTCGAAGAAGAAAAACTGGTGGGTCTGCATATTAAACTGACCGCCGATGCTGGCGTTGTTATCGACCACAATGTTGCTGATACCAAAGGCGTTGAGTTGTTCGCGACAGGCCAATCCCGCCGGTCCCGCGCCAATGATGGCGACTTGGGTCTTGTAGATTTTCACCTCGCGAGGCTGATGTTTCTTGACTTCGGGCAGTACGTTGGCCTCGTTGTCGATGCGGCGCACTTCCTTCACGCCATCGACCTTGGTGATGCAGATGCGGCGCACCACGCCATCGACCAGCATTTCACAGGCACCGCACTTGCCGATGCCGCAGTTGAGGCTTCGGTTGCGACCGTCAAGGCTGTGGCTGTGAACGGGATAGCCGGCTTGGTGAAGGGCGGCAGCGATGGAATAGCCTTTCGCGGCCTCGATTTTCTGACCTTCATACTTAAAACTCGTCATCTCCCTCTCGGGAATGTCGATAATCGGATGATGCAAAATGGCACTCATAACTTTCAGATTTTTCGTTATTGTAGGTTCTTGCCTGCAAATATACGAAAAAATATAAAAAAAAACAACAAAAAATCATATTTTTGCACTTTTTTCATCAATAGTTTGCCATTTCGGAGGATTTTTCATAATTTTGTCGGCGAAAACCATTCCATCTTTTGCGATATGAAAAAAACAACCTTATTTTTGTACTTTTTCGCCATGGCGACCCTTTCGTTTGCACAAGGACACGAGCCTGCCAACGACGGGAGCAAACCGAATACCATCACCCTGACCGACGCAGAACGAGAACTGGTCAAGGCCAACAACAACTTCGCGCTGCGCCTTTTCCGCGAGGCTCGCACCGAGGAAAGCGCGATTCTCTCGCCACTGAGCATCACCTACGCTTTGGGAATGTTGAACAACGGTGCGACAGGCCAGACTCAACAGGAAATCAACGATGTGTTGGGATTTGGCAATGCCGGTGCCGACGCCATCAATGCTTTTTGCAAGAAAATGCTCACCGAAGCGCCCTATCTGGACGATACGAAGGTGATGATTGGCAACACGATTTTCGTGAACGAGGGAATGGGCTACAAGTTGCAGGACGGATTCGTGGCGAAGGCCAACGATTTTTACAACGCACAGCCCCAAGCCCGCGATTTCAACGACGGCAAGACGATGGATGTCATCAACCAATGGGCGAGCGACCGCACCAATGGAATGATTCAGCAGATCCTTGATGAGGAAACTTTCAACCCGGCCGCCGTGAGTTATCTGCTCAACGCCATCTATTTCAAGGGCGATTGGACGGTGGAATTCGACCCTCAATCAACAACGGAGGAATCGTTCAACGGAGGCGATGCCGTACCGATGATGAGGCGTACGTTTTACAGCGGTCTAGACTATGCCGAAAACGACCTCTATCAAGCCGTTTCCTTGCCCTACGGATTGGGAGCCTACAAGATGACGATTTTCTTGCCGAAAGAAGGCAAGACGGTGGCCGATGTACTGAATCAGATGACGGACGAAGACTGGCAATCGGGCTTCAATAAATATGCCATCAACATGAAACTGCCTCGTTTCGAGACCCAAACCGACCAAAATTTGAAGAAAATTATGTCGAATCTGGGAATGCCGACGGCTTTTTCTGGATATGCCGAATTCCCCAATTTCTGTAACGTGCCTGTTTTCATCGACCTGATGAAGCAGGTGGCGAAAATCAAAGTCAATGAACAAGGTTCCGAGGCTGCTGCCATTACGATTATCGCTACTACGGGTGGTCCGAGGGATTATGCCGAGTTCCACGCCACGCGCCCCTTCCTCTATCTCATCACCGAGCAATCGACGGGTGTCGTGTTCTTCATTGGTCAATACATGGGAAAAATTACGGCGAGCGCAAGCCTTCCGCAACAAGTCGAATCGCCTTTCAAAGCTATTTACAACCTTGCTGGTCAGCGACTGAGCGAACCGCCGACACGTGGAATTTACATCCAAAATGGCAAGAAGGTCGTGAAATAAGGCCTCACCCCATCCCCTCTCCCGACGGAGAGGGGCTTTTTATGTCCTTTTTACGCGTCGGCAAAGCGGCGACCGTCGCTGAGCGTGACTTCAATCTTCGTGTATTCCGAGTGGAAATCGTTTTTCAGTCGGTCGAGGTATCGGCGACATTCCCAATGGCACATCGGAAGGTCGTGGAGCAGGCTGTTTCCGCAGGTCTGCGGCGTGGTGGCAGGCACTTCCGTCTGCGTCAAAATCCATTCCAGACACGCGATGGTCAGTCGGCGCATATCCTCGATGCTGTAATGGCCCGTCATTATCACGTACATACCCGTCAGACAGCCCATCGGTCCGACATAGACGACATCGTCCTTTGCCTCGGAATTGCGAAACCACGTCGCCATCAAATGTTCGATGCTGTGAATGGCCGCCGGAGCCACTGCCGGCTCTTGATTCGGCTCGGTGATGCGCAAATCGAAAGTGGTAAAACCCTTGTCCTCACGCGAAACGTAGATGCCAGGCTTCAGATTCGTGTGGTCGATGGTGAAACTTTGAATAACCTCCATAATTTAATTGAGAGTTGAGAGTTGATAGTTTTTTAGAGTGATTCGACGAAATTTCGGGTGATGTGGAACGAATTTTCGGCGATGGTGTTCCAAAAATCGTGGTACTGCGAAGCGTCGGTGTCGCGCAAGGGAATGTCGCTGACGACGCGGAACGAAATGAACGGAACTTTGTTCAAATAGCAGGCTTGCGCGATGGCTGCCGACTCCATATCAACGGCACGTGCATCGGGGAAATTCGCGATGATTTCGCGCATTTTCTCGCGAGAATCGACAAACCAGTCGCCCGTGACAATCAGTCCAGTTGAGAGTTGACAGTTGAGAGTTGACAGTTCTTCGTTTTTCACCTTTAACTCTTCGCTTTTTCTCAGCAAATACGGGTCTGCCTGGAATCGCAGCGGAAGCCCCTGCACCTGCCCGAACTGCGTTGTGTTGTCGATGGCCGTGCCGCAATACACGTCATGGTAGCAAACCTCCTTGCTCACCACCACGTCTTGCACCTGCAAATCGTCGCCGTTGCCGCCTGCGCAGCCCGTCGAAACGATGGCGTCGGGGTGGAATTCATTGATGAGTTGCTGGGCGCCGAGTGCCGCATTCACTTTACCGATTCCGCATTGCATCAGTTGGAATCGGGGATTGTCACCCAAAACGCTTTTCAGTTGGCGGAGTTCCTTCTCCATCGCAACGATAATACCTATTTTCATCTTTTTTTGTGTTATTTTTGACAGAAAAATTATACTTTATTGGCCTTTTTGCGCTGGTCGTGGTCGAGAATCGACTTGCGGATTCGCATCGACTTCGGCGTCACCTCGACAAGTTCGTCGGGTTTGATGTATTCGAGACATTCTTCGAGCGACATAATGACTTTCGGAATGATTCGAGCCTTCTCGTCGCTGCCCGACGCACGGACATTGGTGAGTTGCTTGGCCTTCGTGACATTGATGACGAGGTCGTTGTCGTGAACGTGTTCGCCGACGACCTGACCGGCATAGACCTCCTCGCCCGGGTCGATGAAAAATTTGCCGCGATCCTGCAATTTGTCGATGCTGTAGGCGAAGGCCGTACCCGTTTCGAGGGCAATCATCGAGCCGTTCACACGCCGTTCGATGTCGCCTTTGTAGGGCTGGTATTCCTTGAATCGGTGCGCCATGATGGCCTCGCCCTGCGACGCGGTGAGTACGTTGGTGCGCAGGCCGATGATGCCTCGGGCGGGAATGTCGAACTCGATGTTCGTGCGCTCGCCCTGACTCTCCATCGAGGTCATTTCGCCCTTGCGACGCGTCACCATATCAATCATTTTCGAGGCGAATTCGTCGGGTACGTTGATGGTGAGTTCTTCGATGGGCTCGTATTTAACGCCATCCTTTTCTTTATAAATCACCTGCGGCTGACCGACTTGCAGTTCATAGCCCTCGCGACGCATCGTTTCGATGAGCACCGATAGGTGCAGCACGCCGCGACCGCTGACAATCCACGCATCGGTCGAATTTTCAAACGGTTCGACACGCAAAGCGAGGTTTTTCTCCAATTCACGTTGCAGACGGTCGTTGATGTGGCGTGAGGTGCAGAATTTTCCTTCCTTGCCGAAAAACGGCGAGTCGTTGATGGTAAAGAGCATCGACATCGTGGGTTCGTCGATGGCGATGGGCGGCAGCGGTTCGGGATTTTCGGCATCGCAAATCGTGTCGCCAATCTCGAATTTCTCCAGTCCGATGACGGCGCAGATGTCGCCCGACCCCACTTCCGTCGTTTTCTGGTGCCCCATACCCTCAAACGTGTGCAACTCCTTGATTTTCACGCGCTCGTGCGAGCCGTCGCGGTGGAAAATCGTCACCTGCTGACCGTCTTTCAACGTGCCACGATGCACGCGACCCACGGCGATTCGTCCCGTGTAATTTGAATAATCGAGCGAAGTGATGAGCATCTGCGGCGTGCCGTCCAACTGCTCCGGCGCAGGAATCACCTCGACGATTTTGTCCAAAAGATAGTCGATGTTGTCAGTCGGCGCGTTGTAGTCCTCGCCCATCCAACCCTGCTTCGCCGAGCCATAGACGACGGGGAAATCCAACTGGTCTTCCGTCGCATTCAGCGAAAACATCAGGTCGAAAACCATCTCATAAACCTCTTCGGGACGACAGTTCGGCTTATCGACCTTGTTCACCACAACGATGGGCTTCAGGCCGATTTGCAGGGCTTTCTGCAGCACGAATCGTGTCTGCGGCATCGGCCCTTCAAACGCATCGACCAACAGCAGACAACCGTCGGCCATATTCAGCACGCGCTCCACCTCGCCGCCGAAATCGGCGTGTCCCGGTGTGTCGATGATGTTGATTTTCGTGTCTTTCCATTTGATGCTCACGTTTTTCGAGAGAATCGTGATGCCGCGCTCGCGCTCAAGGTCGTTGGCGTCGAGCACCTGCGACGACTCATTCTGACCCTCGCGAAACAACTTTCCGGCAAGCATCATCTTATCGACCAACGTCGTTTTTCCGTGATCGACGTGTGCGATAATCGCAATATTTCTGATGTTTTGCATATCTTTTTCCTTAAAAACGGGTGCAAAGGTACAAAAAACATTGAACATGAACCATTGAACATGGAACATTCTTACTGGTTGAATATGTTAAAAAATAATAACTAAAGAGAAAAATATTCCATCGACGGTGCTCGATGTTCAGAAAAAGCAGTAATTTTGCAGCCGCTAATCGGAAAATCCGGTGCATTCTGCCGATGTGGTGCGCTACGTTGATGAAGGCGGCTCGCGTTGACAGGATGGTAAGGCAACAACATTCATCAAACAAAAAAACTATGTATTTAAGCAAAGAAAAGAAGGCTGAAATCTTCGAGAAATTCGGCCAGAACGCACAGGACACGGGTTCTGTCGAAAGTCAGGTGGCGCTGTTCACCTACCGCATTGCTCACCTCACTGAGCACCTCAAGAAAAATCACAAAGACCACGCTACGGCTCGTTCGCTGACGATGCTCGTCGGTAAGCGCCGCAAACTGCTTCGCTACGTGAAAGAGCGCGACATCGAGCGTTATCGTGCTTTGATCAAGGCTCTTGGTCTGCGTCGATAATTCGGAAGCGATTCTGAATCGAAAAAAGAAACTCGTTGCTTGGGCAGCGAGTTTTTTTCGTTTTTCGGATGAGTTTGAAGTCGATTTTCAGAATCAATTCGCAATGAGCAGTCGTTCCAAGGCTGGAATGTCGATTTTTCCGCGTCCGAGCGAGAGCAGACCGGCCGTTTGCAGTCGATTGAGGGCTTGCGAGACGTTCAGGCGGCTGTCGTTGAGTTCGCTGGCGAGGCGCGTCATTTTGATGTGGAGAAGTTTCGGACCGGCGGGTCGCAGACTGCGCTCGGCAATGAAACGAACGATGCGCTGGTCGAGGCCCTGCGGTTGCGAATGCCACTGAAAGCGTTGCAGGCGGTGACTCTGGGCAGAAACGATGTTGAGCAGGTTGATGCGAAAAACGGCGTATTCGTCTGCAAGGCGCATCACTTCCGACTTCTGGAGCGTCATGCAGTTGCAGGTGTTTTTCGCGGTAAAGCTGCGGGTGAACCGCTGGGTGAGGCCGAAAATGCGCTCGGGTTGCAGAATGTCGGGCGCGGTCATCGTTTCGGTGAGCGAATAGCTGTGGTCGTCGGCCTCGGCGGTGACGCTCAACTCGCCACTTATCAGGAAACAAAGGCGGTCGCACACTTCCCCATCGCTGACAATCGTTTTGCCAGCCTCAAAACGCTGAAAACTCAACTTCGTCTGGCCTGCCAAAGCGGTCAGGTCGGCGTTGCTCAAGCCCTGAAACAGAGGAAGTTGCAGCAGTCGTTCGTAGATGTTGGTCATATTTAAGGGGAGTGAAAGGGGAGTGAAAGGGAAGCGAAAGGGTTTATGGAGTTAATTCAGGCGAGTGCCAGATGGCATAGTTTCCGTTTTCGTCCGTATAAATAAGGTACGCGAGCAGGTCGGGATGGCGGTCGAGGATGCGCTGGGCGTCGTCGAGTCCGAGCACCATAAAAGCGGTGGCATAGGCATCGGCAGTGGCGCAGTTGTCGGCGATGACGGTGGCCGAGAGGATGCTGTGCTGAACGGGACGGCCCGTGCGCGGGTCAATCGTGTGGGCGTAGCGCCTGCCGTCTTTCACATAGAAATTGCGGTAGTTGCCGCTGGTGGCGAGGGAGGAAGCCCCCCTCTGTCCCCCCAAATGGGGGGAAGATAGTGGTAGTTGCAGAATGGTCTGGAGTTCGCCTCCCCCATTTGGGGGAGGTTGGGAGGGGGCTTCTTCGGGTTTCGTCACTCCGATATGCCATTTTTCTCCTTTTTCATTGACACCGCCAACCACGACTTCACCACCAATCTCAATCATATAGTTTTCGATGCCTTTCCGCTGGAAAAGTCGCCCAACAAGGTCGCAACCAAAACCTTTCGCGATGGCTGAGCAGTCGAGCATCGTGCGAGGGTCTTCTTTCAGAATTTTGAATGTTGATGGTTGATTTTTGAATTGTTTGTCGGACGGATTTTTGAATTGATTTTTTTCACCTACCAACGACACTTTCTTGTACCCCACAAACGACCGCAGTGAATCGACGGCGGCCTCCGAGGGCATCTGCTCGTTCTTAAAGCCGAACCCCCACGCATTCACCAGCGGTGCCACGGTGATGTCGAAAGCGCCGTTGGTGTCATCGGCGATGCGCTGTGCCAGTTCATAAACCTCGACAAACAGCGAATCGACCGACAAATCGACCGCCTCGTTCCGATTGATGCGCGAAATGGTCGAACTGTCGTTGAACATCGACAACGACCCATCGACACGCTGCAATTCCGCCAAAATCTCGTCGTGCAGGTTCTCACCACTCTGATAGGTAATGTGGTAAAATGTGCCGAAAATCTTCCCTTCATCACGCTGATAGGTTTTACGGCTGTTTTCGCGGATAATCAGCACCGTTCCAACGATTAACGCCACCAAAAAGGCTATTTTCAGGTATTTTTTCATCACTTCTTACTACAATTCAAAAATCACATTGAAAGTTCCACCCAATCGGGCGTTTCCCTCGATGCCGTAGCCAGGCACATACCACGTGTTGCCAACCGTGCCGTCGTTGTGGGCGATTCGCCGTTTGTAACGCGCCGTCCAACCCAGTCGAACGGGTCCCCAAATCTTCGCATCGACCCCAAAAACGAACTCCACCCAATGATAGTTGCAAGCCACGTCCTGCGCCTTGAACTCGGCCTTCTCGCCCCAAACAGGGTCGGTCACGCCTGGACTGAACACGTCGAATTTGTAGTTCGTGTAGGCATAGCGGAAACCACCGTAGATTCGGTTCACATCGCGCCTGTTTTTCATCAGGTTAAAATCCAAACCAAGGCGACCGTAGGGCGCTTTCGTCTTGTAAGTCAGTTTCGTGGCAACGTCCTCGCCATCGGCCTTTCCGTAGCCCAACTCAAACACGGGAAAATACTTGTTTTTCAGGTTCACGCGCAGACCAGCCTCGTATTGTCCATAATCGCCGAAAGCCATCTGCGCCACGCCCACGAGGTCGGCCGACACAGCCAATCCGTTGAAAAACGGGATGGTTTTGTTTTCCAATTCAACAATTTTCTTCTCCACCGACTGCGCACCGACCGCCAGCGAAGCCATCAGCAAGCAACTACTGATAAAAATTCTTGAAATAAATGAGCAGATGGGCTTCTTTCGCATCGTAATTGACATTTTCTTTGTTGATAACTATCGAATCAATGCCCAGTCGAGTGTGGCTGACGCGCTTGATCACGTGGAAATACGAGGGATTGCAGTCGATGGACTCGAAATGGGGGAAATCCTGCTTCTCGATGACCACCGTGTCGGTGAGCGACCAGCCCGCCGTGTTCTGTCGTTGGAAATAGAGCACGTCCTGCGGTCGGTTGTAGCTCACGGGCAGGCTGAAACTATCGACGTTCACCGCCTGATTGAGCAACACCGAGTCAGTGCCGTTCGTGCGCGTCGTCGAAATCGTCAGTGCGTCGGCCAGCGGCGTCACGTCGCCCGCCAACTTATACACCGTCATCACGCGGTTGTTCAGTGGGCAGTTGCTGCTGCTGCAGGCAGCGAGAACGAGTAGAAAAACTACTATCCCAATCCAATTTCTTATATTCTTCAACATCCTTTTTTATAGCCTTTTCGTTGAATCCGATTGCAAAAGTACATAAAAAACTTCAAATAGTTCAATCTTTACCTCTCAAAAGGCATTTTATTGATTTTTTTTGCTAAAAAATTTGGTTTTTGTTCACTAATTGATTAACTTTGCGGCGTCATTTGAAAATGTTTATGGAAAAAATCCGAAAAATAATGCTTTTCAAGTCTTATTTCAAAGACTTCTATGTGGCGCAGACCCAAACCGTGCGTGACAAAATCAATTTCGTGCTGAAGTTGGTGGAGTCACAACGGATGATTCCGAAGAAATTCTTCAGAATTATTGAGGGTTCCGACGGCATCTACGAAATTCGCGTAGAATTTGAAAGCAATATCTATCGAATTTTCTGTTGTATGGATGACGGTGCGGTGGTTGTCTTATTCCACGGATTCCAGAAAAAGACGCAAAAGACCCCACAAAAGGAAATCAAACGGGCGGAAGCCATCAAAAAAGAATATTTTAAAAGCAAGGAGGCAAAATAATGGATACGAAGAAGAAAAAAGCAATGATGGAGAGTGCGACTTTCGACGAACTGCTCGATGCCGAATACGGCAAGCGTGGCACAATGGCGCGTGAGGCTTTCGAGGCAGAAGCTGAGGCGTTTTGTTTAGCCGAATGTCTGAAAGAACAGCGTCGGTTGAGCGGTATGACGCAAGAGCAGTTGGCCGCCAAAATTGGCACCAAAAAGAGTTACATCTCGAAAATCGAGAACGGTCACGCCGATGTGCAACTTTCTACCCTTTTCCGCATTTTCGGCGGATTGGGTAGGCGCGTTTCTCTGACTGTTTTGTAAATAACATCAAATATTTTTCGGGAAAATGAAGGTTTTTCCGAAAAAATCTGTATCTTTGCATCGTGTTTCGGAAGAGGCACGATTTTAATTGCTCAAATCTCTGACACGAACTGCAACCTCGACAAGAGACATTTTAGAGCAAAAGAATCCACATTGGAGTATGCACATCGAGTGCAGACTTCAACCATAGTGGATTTGAGGCTGTTGCAGGCCTGTGTCAGAGTATGGCGGGTCTGCGCTTTTTATATAAATCGCTCAGTTCTCGCAAATAGGACAAGAGTTTATTAATTTAAAACATTTACGACAATGAAGAAACAAGTTTTATTATTCAGTTTGATGCTGCTGTTTTCAATGGCAGCAGGTGCTCAAAATGTAGAAGTCGAGATTAACGGCATTTTTTATCGTTTAGTATCGTCTTCAGGTCAAGCTCAAATTATAAGCAATCCCAATAAATATTCTGGTAAAATAGATATTCCAGAATCGGTAGAGTATGAGGACGAGACTTACAGCGTATCGAGCATTGGCAGTGCCGCTTTCTCCGATTGCAGTGCTTTATATTCTGTGGTCATTCCCAATAGTGTGAAAATGATCGGAACTAATGCATTCTCTGGTTGCTATAGTCTGACGAGCGTTACCTTCCCCAACAGCGTGACAACAATTTCTGATCGTGCTTTCTATGGATGCACTGGACTAACTTCTATAAACATCCCTAATAGTGTAAGACAAATTCATCCCTCATCCTTCTCTGGTTGTGATAATCTAATTACAATTAAAGTTGAAAACGACAATACGGTTTATGATTCGCGAGATAACTGCAATGCCATCATAAAAACTCAAACAAACACGCTTATTTCGGGTTGTAAAAACACTATTATACCCCATAGTGTAACTGCTATTGGCGAGGAAGCTTTCCTCAGTTGTAACAGCTTGACATCAATCACCATTCCCAATAGTGTCACCAGTATAGGTAAGAGAGCATTCTATGGTTGCAAAAATCTGACTTCAATAACCATCCCTAGTAGTGTAATTTCTTTGGGTGAATACCTTTTCTACAATTGCGAAAACCTAACTACAATTGTAGTTGAAAACAATAATATAGTTTATGATTCGCGGGATGATTGCAATGCCATCATTAATACGCAAACTAACACCCTTATTTTGGGATGTAAAAATTCAAAAATTCCCAATACCGTAACAACCATTGGCGATGGTGCCTTCTTTGGCATTAGCAGCTTAACATCTATAGTTTTTCCCTACAATGTAAATCAAATCGGTCGTTCAGCTTTCGCAGGCTGTAGACTTGAGAATGTCGTGGCACGAAACCTCAATGTTTATTTTTATCATTCTTGGAAAGATCATCCACATGACACATATGGTAATAATGCATTTTCTTACGCTACAATCAACCATGCAGTGCTCTATATTCCGATTGGAACATGGAGTGAAGCCATCTATGGCGGTGGCTACTGGTACAATTTTATCAATATCAGAGAAATGGCAATGGCGCAAGACGAAATTTCCTACAAGTCTGCATACACGCTGATGAATCAAAACAACTTTACTTATGCTGTCTATGATGCTGTGAACGACAAAGTTGTGATGGTTTCCTCGCGCTACAGAATCGATGAGAGCAACCCTAATCATTGTTGGCAAGTAGTGGAAAATGACGGAAGAAAATTCCTGTACAATATCGGTGCAAAAAAATATGCAAACGTAGCGGAAGATGGTACGATCAAACTGCAAGAAACTCCAGTTTCTGTTTCGATGAATAACCAAGCAAACGGCATACAGATGGGAGATGACCAACAAGGACAATGGAATTTTGTTGTCAATAATAATGTCTCCATTGACGAAAGCATAACCGCTGTAGAGAATCCGATGACAGAGCAAAACTTTACACAACAATATTTCTCCCTTGATGGCAAACGGATTTCTGAACCGAAAAAGGGTGTAAACATACTCCGATTCAGCAATGGAAAAGTTAAAAAAGTGGTAGTGAAATAACTTCGTAATTTTCAAAAGCAATCAGGGCGGGAACTACTTTTTTGATTAGTTCCCGCCTGTTATTTGCATTAAAATGCTTATATTATTTTGATTATTAAAACCTTTTTCGTATCTTTGTCGAAAAGTAAAAAAGATGAATATGAATAATCGAGTATTAGTTTGGGGGCATTGCATGATTCTATTATTGTGCTTATATGTCATTTGCTGTTGCGGATTTCACATTTTACCAACTTGGGGCGTTTCAGAACATTATGAAACCATCAACAGTTCTTTGTTGAGTATGGCATTGAGCTATTTTGCAGGTTTTATTATTTATATTCTGACATCTGTAATTCCTCGCAAACAAAGGGAAAACGAAGTATTTGCCATTTGGAAACCTCATTTGTCGAAACTTTATAACGAGATGTCGAAATGTATTGAAGGAATAAGGACTTTTCTCGATATTCCTAAAGAAAAGATGAAAGAATTGACGATAGAAGATTGTAAGCCTTTTGAAAATTACACAGAATTACCTTCTGTTATTTCAATACAAATAAGCATCATTAGTGATAATCCTGAAAAACCTACTAGAATTGTAAACGATTTTTGTATAAAAAAGGGGTTGAACTGCCATCATGATGTCATTCTCAATGTTATAGATACTATGATGAGCAATCCAATGGCTATTGACGCAAACAAAAAAGTATTAGACATTCTTTCTCAAATTAAGACATCCCATTTCCTCAAAGAATGTAATCGTATCATTGACAGGTCATTATTGGGCTCTAGCTACCCTAAGATCACTTGTCCAGAATTGCCAAAAGCATTTTGGGAATATGTAAGGTTGAGGGATCGATTAGGATTATTACCCATAACAAAACACGTCTATAATATCCGAAAAAGATCCGTTGAAGAAGTTATAGAGAGTCAGAGGAGGACTAAAGAACAATTGGCGAAACAAGGAATTTCTAAACAGGACCTTCAATTGTTAGAGCAAAAAATGAAAATTGCTTCTAAACGAGAGTCTTAACTATTTACATATGATACCCGATTAGTTATTTTCATACAGTATCTTCCTATTAACAAGATTGTCACAGCAATCTTGAAAAATAGAAGTTTCCGCCCGAATTTTATCTCTTCTTAAATCGTTTCCTTAATCTGATAATCATTGCGATTCTGCGACGAGCGGCTGATGAGGTCGCCAATGAAGCCGGCGAGGAAGAGTTGCGTGCCGATGAGCATCGTGGTCAAGGCGATGTAGAACCACGGGGAATTGGTGACGAGGCGCTGCGGAATGTGGTTGTAGAGGCAGTAGAGTTTTTCGGCACCGATTCCGACGACCGACACGAAGCCGACGAGGAACATCAGTGTGCCGAGGAAGCCGAAAACGTGCATCGGTTTCTTGCCGAAGGTGCCAAGGAACCACAGCGTGATGAGGTCGAGATAGCCGTTTACGAAGCGATTCAGCCCCATAAACTTCGACGAGCCGTATTTCCGCGCCTGATGCTGCACGACCTTCTCGCCAATCTTGTCGAAGCCTGCATTTTTCGCGAGATAGGGAATGAAACGGTGCATTTCGCCAAAGACCTCGATGTTTTTCACCACATCACGGCGATAGGCTTTCAGTCCGCAGTTGAAATCGTGGAGGTTTTTGATGCCGCTCACCTTCCGCGCCGTCGCGTTGAAGAGTTTTGTGGGCAGCGTTTTCGACAGTGGGTCGTAGCGTTTCTGCTTGTAGCCGCTCACAAGGTCGTAGCCGTCTTCGGTAATCATCCGATAGAGTTCGGGAATTTCCTCGGGCGAGTCTTGCAGGTCGGCATCCATCGTGATGACAACGTCGCCCTGCGCCTCGTGGAAACCACAATAGAGCGCGGGACTTTTCCCGTAATTACGGCGGAAACAGATGCCGCGCACGTGGCTCGACTTGCGATGAAGTTCACCGACGATTTCCCACGAGCGGTCGGTAGAACCGTCGTTGATGAAGATGACTTCATACGAAAAGCCTTTCGACTGCATCACTTTCTCGATCCATTCGTAGAGTTCGACGAGCGAATCGGCTTCGTTGTAAAGGGGGATTACGACTGATATATCCATTTTTCTTAGTTGACAGTTGAGAGTTGACAGTTTTTACCTTTTTTACCTTTTTACCTTTTTACTTTTTTACCTTTTTACCCTTTTACCTTTTTAAGTATGAAGGCGATGGGGATGCTGAGGAAAATTCCGATGAAAATATTTTGCATCAGCAACATAAAAACCCATTGCGAGGGCGGCAGCGACTTCATTGCATCGAGCGTCTGGTGCAGTTCGGCGGTGTTGAGGCCGTTTTGCTGATAGACGGGTTCGAGCACCTTCACGCTCTCGGTGAGCATTTGCAGGAACTGACCGCCGTCGATAAAGCGGAAATAGACGTACTGCGCCACGGCGAAGAGCAGCGAGGCGTAGATGAAGCAAAAGAAGCAATAGGCATAGCCGCGACGGAAACTGATGAAGCCGTCGAGAACCTTGTCGCGGAATCGGCGCAGCAGCCAACCGACCACAAAGGGCGTGGCAAAGGCCAACAGACCGCCAAGAATCGACTGGGGAGCCATCACAATGAACGCGAAACTCACCATCCACACGCCGCCGAGCAGCAGCGCGTCTTGTCGGGCGAATGCTTTTAGTTGTATGATGTCTTGGGGTGTTGCCATATTTCTTTCAGTGGTATCATCACAAAATCTCGTTGTTCCATCAGCGGATGGGGTATTTTCAAGTCGGGTTCATCGACGTGGAGGTCGTCGTAGAGCAGGATGTCGATGTCGATGGGGCGGTCTTGGTAATGACGAGTTGAGAGTTGACAGTTCGCTCCTCGTTTCTCGCTTTTCTTCCTCCCCAATTCCCGCTCAATTTTCTGCGTCGTTTGCAGCACTTCGCGGGGCGAGAGTTCAGTCTGGCAGAGCACAACGCCATTCAGGAAGCGGTTTTCGGAGGCGAAGCCCCACGGCTCCGTTTCCATCAGCGACGACTGGCGAACCACCTCCCCCACTCGCTCGCCGATGAGCGCGACAGCCTTCTCAATGTTCTGCCGACGGTCGCCCATATTCGAACCCAATCCTAAATAAAGTTTATGCATTCGCTTCCTTACTCCTTTACTCCCTTACTCCTCAACTCCTGATTTAATCATTCAAAATCAACAGCGCATCGCCGAAGCAGCCGAACTGATAGCCATTCTTCACCGCCATATCGTAGGCTTCCATCACGAGGTCGTAGCCACCGAAAGCAGCCGTTTCCATCAACAGAATCGACATTGGATGATAGAAATTGGCAATCATCGAATCGGCCAGACCGAAGTCGTAGGGCGGGAAAATGAACTTGTTGGTCCAACCGTCGTATTCCTTCAGCAGACCGTCGGTGCCGACCGACGTTTCGGTGGCTTTCACCACGCTCGTTCCCACCGCACAAATGCGATGGCCAGCCAGTTTCGAGTCGTTCACCACGCGGCAGGCCTCAGCCCCGATAATCATCTGTTCCGAGTCCATTTTGTGCTTCGTCAGGTCCTCGACCTCGATGTCGTGGAACGCGCTCAAACTACAATGCAACGTGATATAGGCGAAGTTCAAGCCCTTGATTTCCATTCGCTTCATCAGTTCGCGGCTGAAGTGCAGACCCGTCGCTGGTGCCGTCACTGCGCCCTCGTTTTTGGCGTAGATACACTGAAAATCGTCGAGATCGTCGGCGGTGGCGTGGGGATTTTCGCGCTGGTCGATGATGTAGCGAGGCAGTGGCGACTCGCCCAAGGCAAACAATTCGCGTTTGAACTCGTCGTGCGGACAGTCGTAGAGGAAACGCAGCGTGCGACCGCGACTCGTCGTGTTGTCGATGACCTCGGCCACCATCGTGCCACTCTCGTCGAAAAACAGTTTGTTGCCGATGCGAATCTTTCGCGCAGGCTCCACCAACACGTCCCACAGGCGCATATCCTGATTCAGTTCGCGCAGCAGAAACACCTCGATTTTCGCGTCGGTTTTCTCCTTCGTGCCATAGAGTCGGGCAGGAAACACCTTCGTATCGTTGAAAATGAAGGTGTCGCCCTCGTCGAAGTAGTCGAGCACGTTCTTGAACTGAAGGAAATCGCCCTCGATGGGGTTTCCCTCGTCGTCGCGCTTGAACATATCGATGGTTTTCGACTTGCGATGAAGCACCATCAGACGGCACTCGTCGCGACGCGTGAAGCGCACGGTTTCCTTCGTTCCGTCCTCGTTTTCAAACTCACGATAAATGCTGTGGGGATACAGCGCAACCTGCTCCTCGGGCAGCTTAAACTTAAATTGCGATAATTTCATCTATTTAATGTACAATTTACGGATTTACAATTTACGATTTATATTCTTCACTCTACACTCTACACTCTTCCAGCCATTCCCTGAACTGTTCGAGCGGAACGCAGTTTTCGACGCGAATGTCGCCGACACGTGTGCGCCGAAGGGCTGTCAGATAGGCTCCGCTGTCGAGCGCCCGACCGATGTCTCGCGCCAACGAGCGGATGTAGGTTCCTTTGCCGCAGACGACGCGAATCGACAACTGCATCTGCGACTCGTCGAAGTCCAACAACTCGATTTCGTCGATACGGACGGGCTTCGCCGTCATTTTCTGCTCGACTTCGTCGCTTTTCCGACGCAGTTTATACGCCCTGTGACCATCGACGTGCACCGCGCTATAGGCTGGCGGCACCTGCATCACGTCGCCGACAAACTGCGGCAGCGTTTTTTCGATGCGTTCACGCGTGATATGCGCCGTCGGAAAGGTCGCATCCACCTCGTGTTCGCGGTCGTAACTCGGCGTGGTCGCGCCGAGTTGCAGCGTCGCCACGTATTCCTTCGTTTCGTATTGCAGCCGTTCGATTTGCTTCGTCATTTTCCCCGTGCAAAGCACGAGAACGCCCGTCGCCAGTGGGTCAAGCGTGCCGGCGTGACCCGTTTTCACCCGTTTCACCCCGACGTGGCGCGAAATCATTCCGCGAACACGCGCCAAAGCCCCGAAACTCGACATTCCGTAGGGTTTGTCGATGGCTACGATTGCTCCTTCAATGAAATCCATCAGTCAACCATTACGAGTGAATGACCTGTCAGCAACAGCACGATGATGATGGTGCCGACCACGATTCGATAGTAGCCAAAAGCCTTAAAGCCGTATTTCGTCAGGAAGTTCACGAACCATTTCATCGCCAGCAATGCCACGATGAACGCCACCACGCAACCCAGAATGAGCATCGTGATGTTGTGCGTCGTGGCCCACGACGTGTCGCCTTTCAACAGGTCGAGCAGGTCGAGCAGCGTGGCACCGGCCATTGTCGGCACGGCGAGGAAGAACGAGAATTCGGCGGCACGCTTGCGGGTCAGTCCCTGCGTCATTCCGCCGACGATGGTGGCCATCGAGCGCGACACGCCAGGAATCACCGAAATGCACTGAAACAGACCGATTTTGAAGGCTCGCGGCTCGTTCACGCGGTTTTCGTCGCTGCCTTTGTTGAAAAGTTTGTCGCAGTAGAGCATAAAAATACCGCCCACGACGAGCATCACCGCCACCACTTCAACGCTGTCGAGCAGCCAGTCGAGCAGTCCCGACTTCTTCGCCACCAAACCGACGACCACCGCCGGCACTACGCCCACGAACAGCAGCCAGTAGAAGTAGTATTTGTGCTTCAGTCGCTGCCACGCAGTGCTACCCTCGGGTGCGGGCGTGTGGTCGAACTGGAAAAAGCGCTTCCAATAGAGGCAGACCACCGACAAAATCGCGCCAAACTGAATGATGAACGTGAAAGCGTGGACGAAAGGGTCGCCCTGCGGCACGCCCAGCAGATTCTGCGTGATAATCATGTGACCGGTCGAGGAAACAGGCAGAAATTCCGTCAATCCCTCGACAATCGCAACAATAATCGTCTCAATCCAATTCATTTCGGCCTCCTAATAATCGCATAAATCATCGACACGAAACCCAGCAGACACACCACTGGCGCCACCTTCGTGCGCATCGCATTGAAAATACTCGGGTCGTAGGCCTCCCGTGTCGATTCGCCGCCACTCATCAGCACGAAACCGATGATTATCACCACCATTCCGATGGCCAGCAGCAAGAAATTCACCTTGTCAAATGCAAAATTTTTCTTATCCATTATTTAACCTTTTAACCTTTTAACCTTTTAACCTTAAATCTTATACAATTCCCCCGCCTTCATCCGCAGGAACTTATTCACGGAAATATGTGCACAAATCGCCGTGATAACCAGGCCGAAGAGCAGCACCGCGCCGCCCGTGATGGCCAATTCCTGCCATCCGAGCACCGTTTCAATCTCGGGTTCGTAGCGGAAAAGCCCATAGACCAGTCCGCCCAGCACCACACACGCAATCACCGCCGCCAACATGCCCAAACCCACGGCTTTCCGCACAAACGGACGACGAATGAAGCCCCACGACGCACCGACGAGTTTCATCGTGTGAATCGAGAAGCGACGCGCATAAATGCCCAGTCGAATCGTGTTGTTGATCAGCGAGAACGACACAATCAGCAGCAGCACCGCCAAACCCAGCAGCACCAGTGAAATCTTCGTCAGATTCTTGTTCACGGCCTCCACCAAGTCCTTTTGATACGCAATTTCGCTCACTTTCGGAATCGCCTTCAACTCCTTTTCAATCCAGTGAAGCGAGTCGTTGTTGGCATAGTCGGCCTTCAGCGTCAGTTCAATCGACGACAGGAACGGATTCTCGCCCGCAAACTCCGTCGGGTCGCTTCCCAGTTCCTTCACGCCCTCCTTCAGCGCGTCCTCCTTGCTGACATACTTCATCTGGTTCATATACGGACGCTCGCGCAGTTTCTTCTGCAACTGCGCAGCCTCGGGGTCGGTCATGTCCTGAGCCAACATCACCGTCACCACAAGATTCTCCTTCACACGCGACGACAAATTCCTGCCCACCAAACTTGTGAGCACCACCAATCCTAACAGAATCAGCACCATCGCCGTCGAAATACACAGCGTCACAGCCTGCAAACCAGCCCGTCCACTGCGATTTTTCTCCTGTTTTCTTCTTTTCTTTCCCATTTTTAGGATACAATACACCAAATTTCCTGCAAAATTACAACATAAACGAGCGAAATCCAAATAAATTAAGAATTATTTTGTAATTTTGCAGCCAAAAACGATGGAACATTGAACATGGAACATTGAACATTGGAACATGGAACATTGAACATCAACTAACACCCAACAACTAACACCCAACAACTAACACCAATGACAAAATTATATGATTCTCCGATTTTCGGCCCCGTCCACAGTCGCCGACTGGGCGTTTCGCTCGGCATTAACCTGATGCCAGCCGATGGAAAAGTGTGTACATTCGACTGTATTTATTGCGAATGTGGTCTCAACGCCGAGCGACGCTCGACGCAACCTCGCCCGACGCGAAAAGAGGTGGCCGAGGCATTAGAAAAAAAGTTGCAGGCGATGGTGACCGAGGGCCTACTGCCCGACGTGCTGACCTTTGCCGGCAATGGTGAACCGACGGCGCATCCGCAGTTTGCCGAGATCATCGACGACACGATTCGACTGCGCGACCAATACTGCCCCGAGGCGAAGGTCAGCGTGCTGAGCAATGCCACGCAGTTGCACCACCGCGATGTCTTTGAGGCTCTGCTGCGCGTCGATAACAACATCCAGAAACTCGACACGGTCGATGCCGACTTCATTCGCGCCGTCGATCGTCCCGTCTCGCCAAACTACGATGTGCGCAACGTCGTCGAGCAACTCAAGGCGTTTCAGGGGCACGTGATTATTCAGACGATTTTTTTCAATGTCGAGAAACGAGGAACGAGGAGCGAGGAGCAAGAAAAAAATTCCTCGAAACTCCTTCCTCCTTCCTCGAACATCGGTGCTGCTTTTGTCGAACCATGGCTGAAAATAGTGGCGGACATCCGCCCGCAAAGCGTCATGATTTACACCATCGACCGCGAAACGCCCATCAAGGGACTCGAAAAGGCATCGCCCGACGAACTCAACCGCATCCGCGACCTTGTCATCGCCGAGGGAATCCCCTGCACAGCGTCTTATTAGCCCCCTCCCGCCTCCCCCCGTAGGGGAGGAGAAAGAGCTGCCTGAAGCAACTACAACTTAAAAAAATGCGACTCCATTTGGAATCGCATTCTTTTTTATTCCCCGTTCTCCCTCCCATTTGGGAGGGTTGGGGTGGGCATGGGGCTTTTAATCGTCCCAAACACTCTTGTTGGTGAAGATGGAACCGAAGTCCTCATCGCCCATGTCCGTATCCTTGGCACCCTCTTGGAAGTCTTCGGGGTTAAGTTCAGAACCTGTCACAGGAGCCTGCATCAGTTCGGGCAGACGCATTGTCTTGATTGTCGGAATTAAATATTCTTTCTTCATAACTATACTATTTTTCAGATTTGACTTCAATTATTTAATCACGACCTTGCGACCGTTCACCACGTAGATACCCTTCTGCGTCGGTTGACCCTTGACGAGTTTGCCATCGATCGTGTAATAGTTGTCGTTGACGATGGTGCCGTTTTCAATCGACTCGATACCAGTCACGTCGCCACCGATGACAATCATTTCCTTCGCGCTCGATGCCGGAGCATTAACCACCAACACAGCCTTGTTTGCGCTCGGAGTATAGCCAGAAGTAGTCGGAACCTTGTAGAAGGCTTCCTTGCCATTCTGCTTACCAAATACATAGTAGGTGACAGATTCTTCAGACTTAAACTCCGTGGTGCCATCTGTAGGAATCAACTTGTTGCCAGTCACAGGATCTGCTTCCGATTCGTTGGCGAGGAAGGGAACTTCATAGTCACCCTCAGCACCCACGATGTAAAGACCCGTGTTGGCAGGAACCATCGTCACTTGTTCGGTCTTGCCGTTCTCGTCGGTGATGATGTTGGCAGTAATACCTTCCACATTCGAGAAGTCGAGAGCCTTGTCGCAACTGAAGGTCGTAGCCGTGAAGCCTTCCTTGATTGTCACGCCAACATAATCCATGATTTCATACTCGATTGTGAACTTTTTGCAATAAACAGAGTTTTCCGTAGCAGCTATATTAATAATCAGATCACTCGTTGCAAAAGAAGGAGTAATTGTTACAATTTGATCACCATAGGTATTGCCCAATCCTGTAACATTGAACGTACCGATTTCTTTTTTGCCAATGCTAACAGTTGCCGTTCCATTACCTTTACTTGCATTGTTCTTCACTGTCAGAGTAATGCCAGTCACCTTATAGTTAGCAGGCATTCCCTTAATCGTCAGTGTCATCGAATTATCTTTCGTCAGCTGTTCCTTATTGTTAGTATAAGTGTTGTTGAACACTGCTGTCACGCCTTCGGGCTCGTTTGTCAGCGTTCCATCCGTTGCGCTGGTCTGTTCAAATGTGAAGTTGCGAATTGCCGAGAAACCTTCCTGCGTGAAAGTAATCAGGTTGGAATTATAGACTTCTTTGGTATCTGCGTCTGCAACTTTAACAACCATATAAGCCGTGCGAGCCTCCGTTGCGGTGTTGGCTTCGATGACATAATAAACATTGTTTTGATTGTCGATTTCCGCATCAATCCAATCGTAGTTACCAGGAGTCGTTACGTCTGTTTCTTCGCAGAAGAATACACTGATGTCGAGGTTTTCACCCATATTCTCGCATGTCACCGTTATAGTGCCATCGTGTTCGGTAGCATCCACATCAACAGCAGTCGGATTAACGGTTACCGTCGGTTCTGTTGGAATCACTTCCTCGATGTCATTTTCGTCGCGAGGCAGAATTTCCTTCGTGGTGTTGTACTGCTGATAGACACCCGTGATGTTGTAGGTCTTGCCATCTTCCAAAGAGCTTGCCAAGTCAGAGTAAAGAGATGTGTAAACTTGAAGCGTAGTTGTACCATCCGTGAGATAATACTTGTTGTTGTCCACGCTGCAAGTCAGATTCTCATAGCTGACCAAAGCACCCGTGTTCACACCTGCAAGGTTGGCCATCGCGATATTGGCAACATCAACGCTACCACCTGTGCCAACGGTCAAACCTTCCGTTGCAGAAGTGATGCCAGTAACTTGCGCATAGCCATTTTTCAACTGCAAACTGCAAGCAAGGGCTGCAGAACTTGTAAGCGTGTTACCTACTTCAAAACCATGATTTGAAGCGTTAATAACAAAACCATTTATTCCGTCCGTTACATAGGCATTGTAAGTGGAAACACCCGTAACTACCCAACCGTCGAACTTGACTGAAACATTGGTAGCCGTACTTGTTGCAGCCGCAAAGATTTCGGGAATCGTGGTGTAAACCACAGGAGCGGCGGCTTGAGTGAAGGTCACTCCGTTAGAATAAATGAGATTTTGGTCAGCATCGTAACCTTGCACTTTCAGCGAACCCGTGCGGGCTTCCGTCGCAGTGTTTTCCTCAACCGTGTAAGCCACATTGCCGTCGTTGTCGAAATTCCAAGTAATCCATTCGCCGTCCATGTCATAGAACATAACATCCAACTGGGGATCGGCAGCCAAATTTGCAGTAGTCAGCGTCAATGTACCGTTGCCACCAGTATAAGGAACATCCACCGAAGCAGGACTGAGCGAAATCGAAGGAACATCAGCAGAAACAACAACATATTCAACCGTTACACTCGTGCAATAAAATTGACCGTTTGTACTTCCACCTGTTTCGCACAACGTGGCAGAAGCTGTTGTAACTTGATCGCCTTCGTCATAAGAGGCAGACGTGGTTGTCGTTTCGCTCGGATTCCCAGAATAAGCAAAGGAAGTTGTTCCTTTTTTGTTATGGGTTCCATTGTATTCGACCTTCGTAATAAACACATTCTCCGTAACACTACTTTTCTTTGCTACAACAATCGTGTTACCGTTGTTTGTGTTTTTTGTCGCATAACACCTAACAGCTGTACCTGAACTGTAATAAGTGGGAGCTGTTGAAGCACTGTTCTTATTACAAGTCACTGTAAAATAGTTGCCCAAATCATAAGCAACTCCATCAACCGATGCAGCATTATCAAGGCCTTGCTCCGACCAAGTCAATGTTGCACTTCCACTCGTCTGTCCCATCATTCCTAATGGAACAAAGAGAAGCGTCAGCAGCACAAGAGCCGCTTTCGTCAGAAAATTGTAATTTTTTTTCATCATAATGTTAAGATTTTGTTGATTTGTTATTAAATTTATTGAAAGTTGTTTCTCTCAGCCTTTTCCCCCGTTTTTTTGGGGTTATACGCTGCAAAGGTAGCAATTTCTTCGTTACCACCATCATATTTTTCCGACTTTTTTCAAAAATTAACATTTCAAAGAATCGTTCCGAACTATGATTCACTTGATTCTATTTTCAATTTTTACACAAAATAGTGTCGTTTTGTGTAATAAATTTACATTTTTCGCTACTTTCCAGTGCAATTTCTTAAGGTTTGATGCTTATCAGGTTGTTGAATTGCTGTCGGGCAGCATTTTCGCCGATGGCAATCATTTCGGCGATGTTTTTCGGTCCGAAACTCATCGCGGAGTAGCCCTCAAGGTCGGGGTTGATATAGATGTCGGCTTTGCCTTTGTTTTGGCGGTGTTTCTTGAAGTCGGGACGGTTGAGCAACCACCCTACGATGCCTTTCATTTCGGTGAAATCGAAGAGTTCGCGCAGTTCGTCGAGTCCGGTTTTCTCTTTTTCGTCATCGTCGTCGTGATGGTTCACGGTGAGGTCGATGGCAATGACGGTGGTGGCTCCCATTTCGCGTGCCACATCGACGGGCAGGTTGTTGGTCAGACCGCCATCGTAGAGCACATAGCCGTCGAAGCGCACCGCCTTGAACAGGGCGGGAATGGCCATGCTGGCTCGCATGTTCCGAGCAAGGGAATCGCCCGTGAGCACCACGTCGGAAAGGGTGCGGAGGTCGGAGGCGAGGCAGGCGAATTTTCGAGGAGCGAGGAGCGAGGGGCGAGGGCTGCTGACAAGGCTGTCGAGCATGGTTTTGATGGCGTTGCCGCGCATGGCCTCGCGGGTGAAAAGTTGCGCCCACTGCTGCGAACGAAAAAGGGAATCGAGGTGGTTGGCGCTGTAGCCGACGCTATAGAGTCCGCCGACAATGGCGCCGATGCTCGTTCCCACGATGATGTCGGGTTGAATCCCAGCCTCTTCCATCACTTTCAACACACCGATGTGGGCGGCTCCTTTCGCACCGCCACCGCCGAGGACGAGGGCCAAGGCCCCACCCCTGCCCTCCCCAAAGGGGGAGGGGGAGATTTTTACCGTAAATAACAGTAATAATATTATTGTGTAGAGGCGAGTGCAGGTTTTCATCCTTTATTATTTATTTATGAAGCCTCCCCTACGGGGGGAGGTTTGGAGGGGGCCTTAAAATCCTCCCCTTTTCGGGGGAGGTTGGAGGGGGCTCTTAATTCTTCGTAATAATCCCCTTCGACGATTCAAGGAATCGGACGATGGTTTGGATTTCGGGGCTGTCGGGCACCTGGTCCTTGATTTGCAGAATCACGTCGAAAAGGCTTGCTTGTCCGTTGAAAACGAGGCGATAGGCGTTTGCCACGTGTTTCTGCACCTTTTCAGAGATGCCACCGAGGGTCAGCATCGTGGTGTTCGGACCGCTGTAGCCGATGGGTTTGCCACCTGCGACGATGTAGGGCGGCACAT
The DNA here is from genome assembly GCA_902776665.1 of uncultured Prevotellaceae bacterium. Taxonomy (GTDB): domain Bacteria; phylum Bacteroidota; class Bacteroidia; order Bacteroidales; family Bacteroidaceae; genus Prevotella. The sequence continues at coordinate 205 of CACYQZ010000021.1, read as the reverse complement.
CTTTCGAGAACGTGGTTCCGGCCTTGATCATCGCACCGTCGCCCACGCGGGTGCCAGCATTTTCAATGACGCTCGTCGAGAAAATCACGGCATCGCCAATGACGCAGTCGCCGGCAATCTTCGTGCCATAGCCCAGCACGCAGTAGTTGCCGATTTTCGTGTCGTGCGACACGTGGGCACCCTCCATCAGGCAGTTGTGGTCGCC
>CACYQZ010000020.1 GCA_902776665.1 uncultured Prevotellaceae bacterium | reverse complement strand
TCGCCAGAACGCTGCCGAATGTCATGATTAAAGGAATCTATATGACGGTTCGTATCATTCTACCACTCAAAGACCTATTTCCGAAAAAAATCAAAAAAAGGCCTCGGCTTCCTGTACTACCTTCTGTCTCTATGTAAGTCTGTCAAAGAACTCTATTCTTTATTATTATATAAGGTGCAACGCGAAAATTTCAGCGAAGCGGGTGCAAAGGTACGACTATTTTCGATACCACCAAAATTTTTCGCGAAAAAAAATAAAAAAATCAAGAAAAAAACTGATTTTGGGTCATTTTTTCTTGTTATATCGGCAAAAATACTTATCTTTGTCGCTCAAAATGAACAGAATCGAGAGAAAATTGATTTCAAAAATTCAAAAAATGAGACTATGGATATGAAGCATTTTGATGATCGGGATTTGCAACGCTACGATGCAATGACCCGTGAGGAGCAGCTCGGAATGTCGGCTGCGTTTCCTGCGCTGATGCGCAAAGTGTATGTGTGGATGGCGATGGCGCTGGCTATCACCGCGATTACGGCTTACGGCGTGGCATCGTCGCCTGCGCTGACGGGTCTGATTTTCGGGAACAAACTGATTTTCTTCGGTTTGATTATCGCTGAATTGGTGTTGGTGTTCTGGGTTTCGGCTCGGATTGAGAAGTTGTCGCTGACGAAGGCCACACTGATGTTCATCGTTTATTCGGTGCTGAACGGTGCGACGCTGGCGACGATTTTCTTCGCCTATTCGCCAGAAATCATCACGAAAACCTTTTTTGTGACGGCTGGAACGTTCGGTGCAATGGCGGTTTATGGCTATTTCACGAAGAGCGACTTGAGTTCGTGGGGCAAATTGCTCATCATGGCGGTGATTGGATTGATTATCGCAGGTGTGGTGAACATTTTCCTGAGAAGTTCGCTGATGGACCTCGTCGTTTCGGTGATTGGTGTGCTGATTTTCGTCGGTTTGACGGCTTACGACTCGCAGAAAATCAAGCGGATGCTGATGATGCAGGCTGACATGGGCGAGACGGCGCAGAAAGTGGCGCTGATGGGTGCGTTGTCGCTCTATCTCGACTTCATCAACCTGTTCCTTTATCTGCTTCGGTTGTTCGGACGCGAGCGGTAGAAGTCGTTCGTCGTACACCTTATTATATTATATAGGGATTTTTCGAGGGACGAGTTTCGAGGAAGGAGGAACGATTTTTGAATAATTTTTTAACAATCAAATAAGAACGAAATGAAAAAAACGAAAACGATTTTGGCAGGGTTGGCAGTGCTGGCTCTGACCGCTTGTGGAACGATGGGAACAGGCGATTCCAGTGGACTTGGCAACATTTTGGGCAGTGTGCTCGGAGCCGCCACGAATGGACAGACAATTGGTAACATTCTGACGAGTGTCATCGGACTTGACAAACCGTCGCAGGCCGATTTGATTGGCACTTGGCAGTACAAACAGCCCGGCGCAGCATTTACGTCGGAGAACTTGTTGGCAAAGGCTGGCGGCGAGGTGGCTGCCACGACGGTGAAGGAAAAATTGGCCTCGTATTACAACGGTGTGGGCATCAAGTCATCGAATACGATTCTTCAGTTTACGCAGGACGGTCAGTTCGCAGGTAAAGTCGCTGGAAAATCGATTAGCGGCACTTATACCTACGATCAGAACGATTGCAAAATAACGCTGAAGACGATGTTTTTCACGTTGCCCGCCTATGCGAAAAAGACCACGACGGGCATGAGCATTCTGTTTGAATCGAAAAAACTGCTTTCTGTGATGCAGACTTTGGCCGCCATCAGCGGTAATTCGAGTTTGCAGACCATCGGCGACTTGAGCAAGAACTACGACGGCGTGCGCATCGGCTTCGACATGAGCCGTTAATACCACTGCACGGCGTTCGATTGTCCCGAGCGTTTGTCGTATTTCAGCGCATCGGTGAGTGTGGCGGCGTTGCAACGGAACGTGAAGTTGTAGCTTGTGTAAGGCGCAAGCACAACTGAGCACGACATATTGAAGCAATGCAGGTCGCGCTGGAGAGAGGCCGTCGTCATCGAGATTTTCTTGTTCTCGAAGTCGTAGCCCGAAGAAAAAGCGATGTTCCATCCCTCTGCTAATTGCAGATTTCCGCTGACGTTGAGCGTTTGCGTGAATTTATAGGGATAGCGCATCCTTTTTTTGTTGAATTTTTCGGGATCGGTGTCCTCGCGCATCGTGATTCCGTAGCCGAACGTGAGGGACCACGGCATTTTGAACGCCATGTAGCCGTCGTCGTCGGTCTCGGCCTTGCCGCTGCTACCGCGCTGTCGCGTCTTTCGCTGACCTTCAATCATCGTGTTGTCGATGTTCGACTCGCGTTCGGTGTCGATACCGTCGTCGGGGTCGGTGTCGCGATTGCTTTCGTCTTTCTTTTCTCGGCTGAACCACCGCTTGATTTTCTCGGGATTCAGCGTGTAGGAAATGTTTTGCGACATGCCTTGGAATCGACCGAAACGACCATAGCTGTATTCGGTTCGCGTGCCCAGATAAGGCCGTCCGTTCTCGTCGAGTTCGTAGGCGTAGGTGGCAAATACGGCATTCATGTTGAACGTGTAGCTTTTCGTCAGTTTTAGGCGCAGTCGCACGTTCAAATCGCTCCACGGTCGTTCTTTTGCCGCCATGTTGTACGACATCGACATGCCGAGTTCGTCAATCAGGCTGATTTTCTTGAAATCGACGGTGTCTACGTCGCCTGCGCGAACCTTCATTTCGATGTTGTTCGAGAGGTCGAGTGAAATGTTTCCCGTTCGACCGCGTCCGGGCACTCCGTAGAGCGCGTTCTGATAGGGCGAATACTGCACGAGCGACACATTGCCCTGTGCGTCGGTCTTCTGATAGGTTTCGTAGTAGCCGTAGCGCGAGTCTCCGAAGTCGGGTGCGAAGCTGAACGAAATCTGCGGCGTGATGACGTGGCGGATGCGGTCGATTTTGTCGCCGAAAATTTTTCTCGATGGAATCCAGAAGCCATAGAGTTTCGTCGATGCCGAAATCGACAGGTTCCAGTTATAAACATTGTGCAGACCATAGATTGTGTCGGCCATTTCCTTCTGCGAGCCTTCGTCCCACGTGCGCATGATTTTCGAGGTGTACATGCGGTCGGTGAAGTTGAACGAGGGGTTGATGTTCAGGTAGTCGAACAGCGTGAACGAGCCGCTGATGGGGATTTGGTGCTGCATTCCGTTGCGCCAGTCTTTGACGAGGTTCGACTTGAACAATTTGTCTTCTTTCGTGGTGATAGAATTGGAAAAATGTCCCGTGTAACTCATCGAAATTTTCTCGTACCACCGTTCTTTTCCCGCCATTTTCTTGCGTTTGAAGGGGTAGAAACGCGAAATCGAGATGTTTAGGTCGGGCAACGTCATCGAAATGGTGGTGTCGCGCATGTTTTGCGACAAATTCATGGTCGATGAAAGCGACAATCCGATGCTCGAGAAAGTCGTGCTCCACGATACCGACGATGTTCGCGTCGATTGCGTCATCGCCTGCGGGTTATACATCGACGTGAGGTTGTTGCGCTCGTAACTCGACGAGGCGAAGTTCACACTGGCCGAGAGTGTGCTGTAGGGGTTCGACTTCGGGTCTTGGCGGTGGCTCCACTGCAATTTGAAACTCTCCTGCCGCTGGTAATCGGGCATTCCTTTGTCGCCAGTGCGCGTGTCTTGGTAGCCGAAGTAGAACGAGCCGTTGTATTTGTATCGCTTGCGGTAGTTGGTTGCCGCCGAAATACCCCATGAGCCCTTCGTATAGATTTCGCCGAGCAGTTTCAGGTCGATTTTGTCGCTGATGGCGAAGTAGTAGCCGCCGTCGCGCAGGTAGAAACCACGGTCGTTTTCGTCGCCGTAGGTTGGCATGATGAAACCGCTCGAATAACTTTTCGTAAAGGGGAAGAAGCCGTAGGGAATGGCGAGTGGCAGCGGCACGTCGCACACCACGAGGTAGGCCGGACCGAACACGACATCCTTGCCCGGGCGCAGTTTTGCCCGCGAAATGGCAATATAAAAATCGGGATGGTCGGCGTCGCAGGTTGTGTAGCGGCCTTTCGCCAGATAAGCATCGCCCGAATCCATGCGTTTCGACACCTCGCTAAACAAAAAACCATCTTCCTGCTGCGTATAGACGTTCTTAATCAAGCCTTTTTTCGACTTGAAATTAAAGGACATCGTGTCGTTTTCGTAGGTGTCGCTGCCGATTTGGAACACCGGTGTTCCCGTGAGTTTGCCCAGCGAGTCGGCCACACCCGTCGAATAGACCAGGCTCGAATCCATGTTCATGTGGATTTGCTCGCTCTTGAGGTCCATGTTTTGGTATTTCACGTTCGACTGACCGTAGAGATAGGCCATTTTCGAGCCAGCGTAATAGACGATAGAGTCGTTCGCAACGTATTCCACCGGCGAGTCGATGCCGTTTTTGCGACGACGGTTGAGCGAGTCGAGTCGAATGCTGTCGTCGATGGCGCGGTTGTGGCGATAGACGGCCAGTTCGAGCGAGTCCATCGCGGTCGTATCGACCTCTAATTTCGGCGTGTCCGCCACAATTTCGTCATCGTTTCTCGGGAGAATTGAGTCAGTGGCTTCGTTTTCGGTGGAATGGCTCGTTTCTGGTTGTGAAACCGTTGTGGAATCGCTTTTCTGAGGCACTTTCGGTGCCGACACGACACCTTTGGCCGAGGTTTCTTCCGTCGCCTCAGCCTGTTCGTTCGGAACAACGTTGCCCAATTCGGAAGCGATGTTCGTCAGCGTCTGCCGCAATCCGTGCCGACAACTGCCCAGCGTCAGCAGTAGCATTGTCAGCACGATGAAAACGAATGTCTTGCGTTTCATTCAGGGTGCAAAGGTACGAAAAAAGATGAAAGGCTGAACGGTTGAAAGGCCGAAAAATTCACCTTTGGCGCTTTTTTATGGATATTTTACATTTATTCAAACAGCTGTGCCCATTCGCGGAAGCGCAAAACGCCTTCGGAACCGAATTTTGCGAGGCTTCGCTCGGCCTCTTCTAGCGTCTTTTCGTGGTCGAGACGGGTTTTCGAGAAAAATTTGTCGGCGTAGCAAACGAGTTTTTCTTCGAGCGATTCGGGCATGTAGAGTTCGCTGTCGTCGTCGGGCAATGGGAGTGGAAGCCGTTGCGCAATGACTTCGGCGCGGGAGATGCCGGCACCGGTGTGGCGTTGGCAGACCCTTAATAGTTGATAGTTGATAGTTGATAGTTGATAGTTTTTCAGCATTTCTGCGCCGAGGATTCCGTGACGGATGTAGGGTTCGGTGCCGTGACAATGGATTTTTGGGGCATCGCAGCCGATGATGCCCAGGTCGTGGAGCATGGCGGCGGCCTCGACGAAATCGCGGTCGAGAGGGAGTTCGGGGTGCTTGTCGCAGATGCGCAGTGCCTTGTTGGCCACGTCGCGGCTGTGGGTGAGCAACAGCGATTTCAATTCGCTCTCGCCCTCGCCATAATAATGGTCGATGATGGTCCTATAGTCGATGGGTAGATTCCGACCGTCGTTTTGATGATTTTCTGTATTCATACGCTTTTGTGATGGTCTGCAAAATTACAAAAAATGACTCGATTGTGATGAAAAAATACGTCTTTTTGTGTCAGAATCTCGATTTTTTTCGTATCTTTGTCGCGAAAACCATCAAACTATGCACATCAGTCTGAAAAAACAATTTTGGGAACTGCACAAACTGCGCGAAGCCATCGAACGTGAGGTGAACTGGAAACCGGCAAAGATTCCAGCTCTGCAAAAGGTGACTTCGATGTTGCACGGCATCGAAAAACCGAAGAAGGAAACGCTCGACCGACTGTCGCTTTTCGTCGGATTTCAAGATTGGGAGGGTTTTCAGAAAGCCATCCACGGCGAGACGAGTGCCGAGGAAAACTATTCGATGAAAGACGTCGGCGAGAAACAGAAACCAGACTTTCAAGAAAATAAAAACGGCTCATTCCCAGAGGATTGAGCCGTTTCTATCTTGGCACTTACGCCTTCTTCGTATTGACGCGCTTCTCCTTGATGCGAGCCTTCTTACCAGTGAGGCCGCGGAGATAGTAGAGTTTGGCGCGACGCACCTTACCACGCTTGTTCACCTCAATCGACTCGATGCTCGGCGATTCAATCGGGAAAATACGCTCAACACCCACCGTGCCCGACATTTTACGGACGGTGAAACGCTTCTTGTCGCCGTGGCCCGAAATGCGGATGACCACGCCGCGATAAAGCTGAATGCGCTCCTTGGAGCCCTCGACAATTTTGTAAGCGACAGTGATGGTGTCACCAGGGCCGAAGCTCGGGAACTCCTTGCCGGTTGCAAATGCTTCTTCAGCAACTTTGATCAGATTTGTGTTCATTGTTTCAATATGAATTAAAGTTGGTTGTCGTTCCAACGCAACATGGCCCGTGACTCTTCCACGACCAGCGGTTACGCCGAAAAGCGGCTGCAAAGGTACGAATAATTTCGCTACGAACAAAAAAAATATGGAAAAATTTACTTTTTCTTTTTGGAAAATGCTCGAAAACCAGTATCTTTGCAATCGAAATCAACTATTTGAAGAGATGAAATATTGTAAAAAACACTTTTTTGTTGCTGCGATGGCCTTGATGATGGTGTCGTGTTCCACGCCCTACCGCATGACAGGCATCGAGCGAAGCAGAATTCTAATTGATAATCGTTACGACCGACAGCCCGACGCTGCCGCACAAGCATTTATTGCGCCCTATCAGCACACAGTCGATTCGATGATGAAGCCGGTGGTGGGAAAAGTGGCGAAATATATGGCGGCGAATCGACCTGAAAGTCCCTTGTCGAACCTGTTGGCCGACATTTTGGTCTGGGGTGGCAAGGAGTTTAACGAGAAACCCGATTTGGCGGTTTACAATATGGGTGGCATCCGTGCGGCATTGGCCGAAGGCGATGTCACTTGGGGCAACATCATCGATATGGCTCCGTTCGAGAACAAAATTTGCTTCCTGACGCTTTCGGGCAAGAAATTGCTCGAATTGTTCGGTCAGATGGCGAGTCGCGGCGGCGAGGGCGTGAGCCACGGGGTGGAACTGACCATTTCCGAGCGAAAATTGCTGTCAGCGCGGCTTCATGGCAAGGAAATCGACCCGCAGGCGAACTATCGCGTGGCGACGCTCGACTATCTGGCGCAGGGCAACGACGGTCTGACGGTGTTCAAGGAAGGTGCCAACGTCGTTTCGCCGCAAGAAGAGCGGAACAACGTGCGTTTTGTCATTATGGAGTTCTTCAAAGAGGCCAATTCCGAGGGTCGAGTGGTCGATGCGAAGGTCGAAGGTCGTGTGGTTGTGAAGTGAGATTTCGAGGAGCGATTTTCGAGGAACGAGATTCGTTTTTCGAGGATCGAGATTCGAGGATCGAGTAACGAGAATAAAATAATAAGGATATGAAAAAGAATTTGATTCAAAAGATAGGAAGTTTGGCACTGCTGTTGTCGCTTTGTCTGACGGCATCGGCCCAAAAGCAGAAAAAGTTGTTGATTCTGCATTCAAACGACACGCACAGTTGCATTATGCCGCTGAGCGAGAACCTCGCCGACACGCTTCTGGCTGGTCGGGGCGGTTATCTGCGGCGCATCGCGATGCTCAAGGAAGAACGGGCGAAAAATCCCGATTTGCTGCTGTTCGACAGCGGCGATTTCAGTCAGGGCTCGCCCTACTACACGCTGTTCAAGGGCGATGTGGAGGTCGGGCTGATGAACCAGATGGGCATCGACGCGGCCACCATCGGCAACCACGAGTTCGACTTCGGTCTGGAGAATATGGCGCGGCTGTTTCGTATGGCGAATTTCCCGATTGTCTGCTCGAACTACGATTTTTCGGGAACGGTGGTGGAAGGTGTCGTCAAACCTTACGTCATCATTCGTCGGAACGGCGTGAAAATCGGTGTTTTCGGACTGGCGCCCGAGATGGAAGGACTCGTCGCACAGAAGAATTTCGAGGGTGTGAAATACCTCGACCCGGCGACTTGTGCCAACGAAATGGTGAAAATCCTCAAGAAAAAGAAGTGCGACCTGATTATCTGCATTTCGCACCTCGGATGGGACACGACACCGCCCGAAAAGCGTGTCGGTTGGCCTGAGTGCGACAACAGCGCCTTCGCCAAGACGAAGGGCGTGGACCTCGTGCTCGGCGGTCATTCCCACAGCTATTTCAAGGAATTGCAATACATCACCGACCTCGATGGCCACAAAATTCCCGTCGATCAGAACGGCAAACACGGCATTTTCATCGGTCGAATCGAAGTGGAAATGACGAAGTAAAAAAGTCAAATAGTAAAAAAGTCAATTCGTCAAATATGAGCGATGATTTTCAACATATTCTCGAAAACGGGATTTCTTTCGGTCGAGGTGGTAAAAAGAAGTCTGACGAGCCAGAAAAAGTGAAGACAAAGGCCAAGAAAAAGGCTTATATCACAGGTGCTCACGGCTCTGGTTCGGCGCGTCAGAAAGCGAAATACCGCGAGCAACGGGCGAATCGGAAGAGGAAGTAAATGCCCCTCCCGACCTTTTCGATTTACGGGATTATTCTTCTGAAAAATCTTCGTCGAAATCGTCAATGTCTTCGATTTCGTCTTCGTCGATGAAGAGGATTTCATCGTCTTCGCCCTCGTCGGACAATTCCTGCGCAATTCGACGCATATCCTTGTCGCGATGGATGAGCGTGTCGGTCGAGGTGATGACTTCGAGTTTGTTCGACTCGGCGTTGAGTTCGCGCCAAAGAACCTCTTTCAGTTCGTCGAGTCCGAGGCCCGTCACGGCGGAAATGAAGACCACTGGCAGGTCATCGGGCAGCGTCGGACGCAGCATTTCCATCAGTTCCTCATCGAGTAAATCGCACTTCGTCACGGCCAAAACACGATGTTTCCCGAGCATTTCGGGGTTGAATTGGCGAAGTTCGTTGAGCAAAATCTCGTATTCGCGACGAATGTCGTCGGTGTCGCCCGGAATCATAAAGAGCAGCAACGAATTTCGCTCGATGTGGCGCAGGAAGCGCAGTCCGAGTCCGCGCCCCTCGCTCGCACCCTCGATGATGCCCGGAATGTCGGCCATCACAAACGATTTTCCGTCGTGGTAGGCGACGATGCCGATGCTCGGTTCCATCGTCGTGAAAGGATAGTTGGCGATTTTCGGTCGTGCATTCGACAACGACGACACGAGCGTCGATTTTCCTGCATTCGGGAAGCCCACCAGACCGACATCAGCCAGCAGTTTCAGTTCGAGAATCACCATCATTTCCTGCATCGGTTCGCCGGGCTGGGCGTAGCGCGGTGCCTGATTCGTGGCCGAACGGAACTGGAAATTGCCCAGACCACCACGACCGCCCTTCAGCAACACCACTTCCTGCCCGTCGTAGTTCACGTCGCAGACGAATTTTCCCGTCTCGGCGTTGTAGGCGACCGTTCCAATCGGCACATCGATATACAAATCCTTGCCGTCGGCACCGTGGCATTTGTCCTTGCCGCCGTTGCCACCGTGTTCAGCGAACAAATGCCGCTGATAGCGCAGATGAAGCAGGGTCCAGTAGTTGTGGTTTCCGCGCAGGATGATGTCGCCACCGCGTCCGCCGTCGCCGCCGTCAGGGCCAGCGTTGTAGTTATACTTCACGTGCTTCAAGTGCATACTCCCGCGACCGCCCTTTCCCGAGCGGCACAGGATTTTCACGTAATCGACAAAGTTTGATTCGGCCATAAATTCCTTTTTTTCGGGGACAAAGGTACTAAGAAAAAATAGAATGTGGAAACGAAAAATTAAAAAAGTAAATCTTAAATCGTCAATACAAAACAGATAAAAAACTATAGAAATATTGATTTTTATAAATTATTTATTGTATTTCAATAAATATTTGCCGTTTTATTTGAATTATTCAAAAACTATTTGTACCTTTGCAGCGACGAAAGGTTTTTTTGCAGTGCACGGCAAGAAACCTATCTTTAATCAAATTATGTATAACACTTAAAAGTTTTAAAAAAATGGAAGAAAACAAAAGAGAAAAATTCCTTCAACAAATGGAAAATGAAGGTAAAGGTTATTGGGGCGTTTTTAATTTTTGGAAAATTATGCCTAACGGTTTTGTGCTCCTTGGAATTCTTACAATACCAATGGTGGTGCTCAACAATTCCGACCTTTCTGCGTTATTTCACTTAAAAATTGAAACACAGGAGGCAATGTTTCCGCTAAGTATGCGAGATGCTATTCTTGTAATAATCGTTACAGAAATTTGGTGTGTATTTGGTTATATTGTATCAAGTATGTATTATGATGTGAGCCAATTACGTGTTTTCAGTATAAAAAACATAAGAAAGGTAAGAATCATTCATCTTTGCTCTGCTTTAGCAACGATTCCAGCACTTTTTTTCACGACCTTTTCTTTAAACCTGATGACAACGACTGTTGCTTTGTCTTTGTTTATTTTCACCAAAATGGTCGTCGAAGCACTGACAAAAGGCATAAGATTGAAAGACGAACAAGATTTGATAGTATAAAATGGGAAGAATTATTGTAAATCTTGATGTGGAAATGGCTAAACGGAAAATTGGCCTTGGCGACTTGGCTGAGCGTGTCGGTTTGACACAAGCCAACTTGTCTATCTTAAAAACAGGCAAGGCTAAGGCCATCCGTTTTTCCACATTAGAATCTATCTGCCACCATCTGCAATGTCAGCCTGGCGACATTCTGGAATATCGGGAAGATAATGATTGATAAAGATTAGAGTTTGTCTATCACCGAGCAAATATCCCCGAAGATTCGGTCGAGTTCGCCGAGTCCGTCGATGTGGTTGCGGATGCCCTCACGCTCATACCACTCGATGAGCGGGGCGGTCTGTGAATGATAAACGTCGAGGCGTTTTTTGATGGTTTCCTCATTGTCGTCGCTGCGTCCGCTCATCTGACCGCGCAACACGAGCCGCTTCATCAGTTCGTCCTCGGGCACGTCGAGTTCAATCATCGCAGCCACCTTATGACCGCGCTCGGCCAGCATCGCCTTCAACGCCTCGGCCTGCGGAATCGTGCGCGGAAAACCGTCGAAAATCACGCCCTTGTGGTCGCTGCCGAACTTGTCATAGACCGACGCGAGCATATCGACAATCAACTGGTCGGGCACGAGTTGGCCTTGGTCGATGTACTGCTTGGCGGTCTTGCCGAGTTCCGTACCATTTTTCATCTCGCTTCGCAGCACGTCGCCCGTCGAAATGTGCTCAAAACCGTATTTCTCAATCATTTTGTCGCTCTGCGTTCCCTTGCCAGAACCAGGCGCACCGAAAATCACAATATTTTTCATTTTTGAAATGTTATTTATAAAAGATTTTTCACTTTTCACTCATTTTTCACTCTTCCACAATCGTATAAATATCCCTCAGATTGCGTCCCTGCTGGTCGTAGTCGAGTCCGTAGCCCACGATGAAATCGTTGGGAATCTCCATCGCCGCATATTCGATGTTCAAATCGACCTGCAACTTTTCAGGCTTCACGAGCAGTGCGCAAATGTGCACCGACTCGGGGTTGCGCGTGCCCAGCGACTCAATCATCCGCTGCATCGTCAGACCCGTATCGACGATGTCCTCCACGATGACAATCGTGCGCCCCGACAAATCCTCGTTGATGCCGATGACCTCGGTGATTTTGCCCGTCGAGGTCGTGCCCTCATACGACGCCAGTTTCACGAACGAAATCTCGCTTGGAATCGTGATTTCGCGCATCAGGTCGGCGGCGAAGATGAACGAGCCGTTCAGCACGGCCAGAAACAGCGGATTCTTGTCCGCCATATCGCGGTTAATACGCTCTGCCACGGCCTTTACGCGCTGCAGAATCTCACTCTCGGGAATCGACGTGCGGAACGTCTTGTCTAAGATTTTTACGGTACTCATTAAATCTATTTTTTTGAAAGTTGGTGCAAAGTTACATCTTTTTCGTCTAATTTTATCAATTATTGGCCGATTTTTCTTTCTTATTCGATTCGATTGTTCGACAGCGAAACATTGTAGCCACTAACTTCGACGACCGCCTGCTGGCCTCTGGCATCGCGGCGATTCCACTCGATTTCGACGCTGCGTTTTTCGTTCGGAAGCAGGTGGAAATAGTTGTCGGAATAGATGACGGGCAGGATTTGGTCGTCGTCGGCAGCCTTGAGGTTCAGGCGAAGCATCACGGCAGGCACCTGGCCACGATTTTCGAGCGTCACCGTGCAGGAAACCGTGCCGTTTTCGGTTTGTCGAAGGGCCGATTTCTCGATGTTGAGTTCGGCCTGCGGCAGTTCCTTCAAGGCTTGGTAGTTGCCCGTTTCGGCACCGCAGATATAGGTGTTTCCCGAGAGCGTTTCGTTGGCTGCATTGGTCAGTCGAAGGCGCAGGAAACCGACTTTTTCGGTGGCGAGCAGGCTCTTGAGATTCGGAATCGGCATCGCGGGGCGCGTCTCGTCAGATTTCACGTCGATGACACAGTCTTCGCAGGCCAGTTCGCGACCGTTCTTGTCAAACAGCCGAGCCTCGACCGTGAGGAATTTCTGCTCGGAAGCCGTGCGATTGACGATTTCGACGCTGTTGGTGAGCGAATTCCACTGCACGTGCAGCGGTTCGCAGGCTTTTTTCGTGCCGAAATAGGCGGCGGTGGGTTCGAAATAGTAGTCGTAGGTCTGCCAAACCATCGACGGCCACGTGGGATGGCTCATCCAAATGAGCAGACCCTGACGGTCGTGGTTCGTGCTTTCGTACATGGCGCGGTAGCCGTCGTAGTTCTGCCATTGGGCGAGGGTAGTGAACTCGCAGGCATCTTTCGGTTCTCCGAATCCTTTGGAAATCAGTGAGTTAAACGACGCGCCACGCTGTGCACCCTGTTGCGTAAAATCGTGCTGACCCCAAAATTCGTTCTGCGGCCAGAGGTGTTCGGGGCGAAGCGTGCGCGAAAGTCCTTCGTAGGTCATAATGTTCGGCATTCCGCGCTCGGTATGCAGTTTTCCTGTCTGTTTCTCGAAATATTCCTTCGCGGGAATCGCCCAATATGGTCCGTGACCGCTCACACCGTCGTCGGCAGAGGACGAGATGTAAAGGATGGGGGTTGGGTGATAGGTGTTGGGTGTTGGGTGTTGGGTGTTGCCTCCGGTGAGTTCGCTGACGAGTTGGCGCAGACCGTCGTCGATGGCCTTCGGAGGGTAGCCTTCGTTGCGACCGCAGTAGAGCATAATGCTCGGATGCTGACGGATGCGAAGCACGTAGTCGCGGGCGTTTTTCAGGAACATCGCGTCGTCGTCGGGATTCGGTCCATCGACGGGGTTGGCGAGCCAGAAATCTTGCCAAATCATGATGCCGTGGCGGTCGCAAGCCTCGTAGAATTCGCGGTCGCCCGTCTGTCCGACCCAATTTCGGATGCAATTCAGGTTCATTTCGCGATGGTAGCGCACCGCCGCGTCGTATTCGCGACCGCGATAGCAAAGGTTGTTCTCCGAAAAGCCCCAGTTGCCACCGAGTGGCACGAATCGCTGCCCGTTCACGAAAATTTGCAGACGTGTATCGACTTCGGCGTAGGTCATTTCGCGGATACCTGTTTGATAGGTGATAGTTGATGGGTGATGGGTGTTGGGTGAGAATGTGAATCCGGCATCGTAGAGATTCGGTTCGCCATAGCCATTCGGCCACCAAAGTTTCATTTTCTGGTCGCGAAGTTGCGGAAAATCGGTGGGATGGAAGTTGATTTCGCACTCTTCATTGGCGGCGAGGGCGACGTTTTTTTCAAATTTGATGTCGCCAATCCAGCCCTGCAGCGTGCCTTCCAAGGCGTTTTCAGAAAAGTTTTTCACGATGACGCTCGGTAGCATCGTCGCCAGTGTGTCGCCGCCAACAATCGCCACCCTACTGCTCACGACGGGGTCGCTCAGCGTTACATCGTTGGCGGTCGAAGTCAGATAAACATCGTTCCAGATGCCGATGTCGCGGCCTCGAATCGTCGAAATCCAGTCCCAACCCACCGTCGCGTGGAAGGTCGGGTTGTCGGCACCGAGCACACCGCCGTTGAAGTCAGTTGTCTGCTCGTTTTTGAGTTTCGCACCGCCTGGATTCGCGCATTTTTCAATCTCCACCGCCAACACGTTCACGCCGTCGTTCAGATAGCGCGTCACATCGGTTTTTCCGCGCAAGAAAGCACCTTCGAGGCGGTCGATTTTCTGTCCGTTCAGCCAAATGTCAGCCTTCCAGTTGATGCCGTCGAAATTCAGGAAAACACGCTGTCCGCGCATCTCCTGCGGCACTCGGAATTCGCGACGATACCAGAAATTGCTGTTGAAAAACGACTCGCTGATGCCGAGCAGATTGTCGTCGTAGTTGGGGTTGGGCAGCGCTCCAGCGTTCACATACGACATCAAAACCGTCGCAGGCACCGTCGCCACCGTCCACGACTTGGCGTCAAAGCCTTGTCGAGAGATTTCCGAGCCTTTGGCCGTCACCTCCGACGCACGTTGCAATCGCCAATCGCCGCCGTCGAGGAAGAATTTTTGGGGGTGTTGGGTGTTGGGTGTTGGGTGTTGAGTATTCCAGCCGACTTCCTCGTGGGGTTTCACGACGAGTCCGCCGCGCCCCATCACTTCGACTTCCGACAAAATAACGCGTTGTTTTTGTCCCGTTTGGGGGATGAAAATTCGGACGAAACGGGCGAATTTTGAATGTTGAATTTTGAATGTTGATTGATCGGCAAGCCGATTCTTATTTGTTAATTGAGAATTGTTAATTGTGAATTGTGTAAAATTTTTGCCGTCATCCGACACTTGAATTTCGAACTTTTTCGGTTTTTCAATCCAATGCAACTTGATTTCGTCGATTTCCGACGTCGCACCGAGGTCGATGCAAGCCCATTCGTCGCGGTCTGACTGCACCATCCACGCACTCGTGAAGCCCGTCGAAGGCAGCAAATTCGCCACGCGACGACCCTCGAAAGTAATCGGATTCTCCGTGAATGCCCAGTAGGCCGCGCCTTTCATCTGTAATTCGACTCGTAAATAATTGAATTTCAATACTTTCGAGAAAGGAAGTTCGATGTTTAAGCGTCGTGTGGGCAGCATTTCGTCGTTGCCTGCGTTTTTGTTCGGGTCGGAATTCACCATACTCCGCGAGCGCAGGCCTGGCAACGTGTCGCCTTTGACCATTGCCACCTGCTGCCACCGCTTGCCGTCGTTGGAAGCCACCACCCGAATGCGATAGCCGTCGGTCGCATCCGTCTCGCGATAGGCCACCGTTCCGATGAGGCTGATTTTGTCGGCCTCCACCGCCATTCCGTGCCACGCATATTGCAGCCACGTGTCGTCGCCCATCACGTAACTCGTCGTCCAGTCATTGCCGTCGATAGTGCTTTCGCGCTGTCGCTGCGGCAACTGACCGTCGGGGGTCGAAACCTCAAGGAAAGGCCCCACCCCTGACCCCTCCCCAGAATGGGAGGGGGATTTTGTTCGCGATTTTTGTGCCACAATCCCATCCGTCAGCAACTGCGCCGTCATATTGAAGTCGAACGACGACGACTGATAGACCATCCGTCCTTGCGCCAAGTTCCGATAGCCGTCGCCAGCCACCAACTGCGGACCGAAAAATTCCTCCGCAGCACCCGGATAGACGCCAATTCCACGCGTCGTCTGCGCCTGAATGGTCGAACACTGTGCCCAAGCACAAAATACAAACAAAATGACTTTGATTTTTCGAGATGTTTTCATATTTTGTAATTTTAAATTCGATAGAATTCTGTATTTGCCCCACAAAATTAAGAAAAAAAATTGAAAATACCAAAAAACTTGCACTATATCACAGAAATTTCGTATCTTTGCACGGTTTGAACATATCAATGAACAGATGAAAATCTTTACAGGAACGCAGATTCGAGAGCTCGACACCTATACGATTGAGCACGAGCCGATTCGCTCCATCGACCTGATGGAAAGGGCGGCGAAGGCTGTGACGCGCGTCATTGCCGAACGATGGGACACGCGGATGAATGTTGTCGTGTTTGCCGGTCCGGGCAACAACGGCGGCGACGCGCTGGCAGTGGCGCGAATGCTCGGCGAACAGGGCTACACGGTGTCGGTCTATTTATTCAATATCCACAACAATCTGTCGGACGAGTGCTCGATTAACAAAAAACGGTTGGGCGACGGCCACCGTGTCAAGAATTTCACGGAAGTGACGCTCGACTTCGACCCGCCGAAACTCGATGCTGATACGCTCGTCATCGACGGACTTTTTGGTTCGGGACTGAACAAACCGCTTGCGGGTGGTTTCGCGTCGCTGGCGAAATACATCAACCAATCGCCCAGCAAGGTCGTGAGCATCGACATTCCGTCGGGACTGATGACCGAGGACAATACCTACAACGTGCGTGCCAACATCATCAAGGCCGACCTGACGCTGACGTTCGGCAACCTGAAACTGGCGATGCTCTTGGCCGACAACCAGCCGTATCTCGGAGAGGTTCGCGTGCTCGACATCCGTCTTTCGCAAGAGTTCATTGCCCGCACCGACGCGCAATTCACGCTCATCGAAGAGCAAGACATTCGTCCACGGCTGCGTCCGCGAGGCGAATTTGCCCACAAGGGACAGATGGGTCACGCACTCATCGTCGCAGGCAGTTACGGAATGACAGGCGCGGCCATTCTCGCCACGAAAGCCTGTCTGCGCAGTGGTGTCGGAAAAGTGACTGTTCGCACACCGAAACGCAACTATTCCATTATGCAAATTGCCGTGCCCGAGGCCGTTCTGCAAATCGACCACGAAGACACCCATTTCTCTGAGCCCATCGACGCGCAGCCCTACGACGCCATCGGCATCGGACCGGGCATCGGCACGCAAGAACACACCGCCATCGCGCTCATCGCGCAGATTCGCCGTTCGCAGTGTCCCATCGTGCTCGATGCCGACGCGCTCAACATCCTCGCCAACCACCGCGCTTGGATGCAGCAACTGCCGAAAGGCATCATTATGACACCCCATCCTGCCGAGTTCGACCGACTTTCGGGCAATGCCAGCAACGGCTGCTACGACCGGCTGATGAAGGCGCGCGATATGGCCGAACGACTCGATGCCTACATCATTCTGAAGGGGCATTTCTCGGCACTTTGTATGCCCGACGGCCACGTTCTCATCAATCCGACGGGCAACGCAGGAATGGCGACAGCCGGCTGTGGCGACGTGCTCGCTGGCATCATCACGGGATTGTTGGCGCGTGGCTACGACCAGCGCGACGCCTGCACCATCGGAATGTACCTGCACGGACTCGCAGGCGACCTCGCCGTGCGCGACATCGGACAGGAAAGCCTCATCGCAGGCGACCTTATCAATTATCTTCCGCGAGCATTTTTTCAACTTAACAATTAAAGCCTCTCCCCTAACCCCTCTCCCAAAAGAGAGGGGAATCGTCAAAAAAGAGAAAAAAAACAATCGTCAATAAAAATAAACAATGAAAAATATCCATCGAATCCTCGTCGCAGCCCTTGTTTGTACTGCATCCGTCGCTTCCGCCCAAACCGTCGAAGGCACCAGATATTACCTGCCGAAAACGGCTTTGCAACTGACCCTTCTCGTCGAGAAAACGACCTATCAGCCTGGCGAATTTGCCGCTTATGCGCAACGCTATATGAAGAAAAACGACGTGCAACTCGAATCGAGCACGACCTATCGCCTCATCGACACGAAAATGGCTACTTTCGCCCTGCCCGACACGGCGAAACGCTACACGCTCTCGCTTGACAAGCGCTATAGCATCAGCGAGGTGGCACGCACCGACAACGGCATCCTGCTCGCCATCAATGCCGAGGGGAAAACTGTCGAAAAACCTGCGAAATTCGTGGCCGCGCCGAAGCCGAAACCGCTGAATCCGAAAGATTATATGAACGAGGACATCCTCACCGCAGGCAGCACGGCGAAAATGGCGCAACTCATCGCGCAGGAAATCTACGACATCCGCGACAGCCGCAACCAACTGCAGCGCGGACAGGCCGAATTTATGCCGAAAGACGGCCAGCAACTGCAAATTATGATGGCCGGCCTCGACACGCAGGAACGTGCGCTACGGCAGGTGTTCGAGGGCGTCACCGAACGCGACACCACAGAACTGACGCTCGAATTCATCCCCACCGAGCCCGTCGAGCGCCAACTGCTCTTCCGCTTCTCGCGCCACTTTGGTCTGGTCGATGCCGACGACCTTTCGGGTACACCTTATTATATTAGCATCGCCACCGAATCCAAACCGCAACAGCCCGAAGAGCCGAAAAAGAAGGACAAGGACGACATCGGCCTCAACGTGAATATGCCCGTGAAGACCACCGCGACGCTCTACGATGGAAATGCGCCCATCAAAAAACTCGACTTCCAAGCCCCGCAGTTCGGCACCATCGAGAACCTCAGCGGAGCGCTTTTCGGCAAGAAACAAACCTCGAAAATCATTCTCAATCCCATCACGGGCGGCCTCGAAAGCATCAAGGAAGTCGCAATAGAAAAATAATCGAATATGAAAAAGACGTTTTTGATAGCTGCCATCGCCCTTTGCGCCATGCTTTGGCCGCAGATTTCCCTTGCGCAGTTCGTTTTCCGCATCACGGGCAACGGATTGAAAGAACCTTCGTACATCATCGGCACCGTCCACACGCTCGACGGTGCGCTGCTCGACAGCATTCCCGAATATCAGGAGGCGGTGGCGCAGTGCAGGCAACTCTACACCGAGAAAGACTATGTGGACAAGCAACGACAAGTTGAATACAATCAACGAGCACAGGAAAGCCTGATTTTGCCAGACGGTATGACCATTTTCGAGCATTTGGGGCCTGAGAAGTCAGAGGTTTTAACGAATGTTTTCTCTGAAAAATTCAATACGAATTTAAGGGATTCCGTTGTTAAACCTTTGTGGAACTATTCGCCTTCATTTTATGTGGGTTTTATCTGGATAACGCTGATGACAAAATCTGGGATGATTCATACCGGAGTGAAGACTCCAATCGACAAAGCCATTATTCAACAGGCATACGACAGAGGTTGGACAGTGGGCGAATTGGATGAAATTGGAGAAAACGGCACCATCCTTTCTGTGGAAATGCCTTCGTTGGAAGCGATGACCGACTCCCTTATGAAATTCCTTGAGCGTTATGATGAAATTCTGGAAAGCTACAAAAAAGAATCCGAAACTGTTCGGAAAATGGAAAAATTTGCCCGTAGTTGCAATTTTGAAGATTTTGATGCTTTTAGTAATAATATAAAGAATGTAGAGGCATTTTCAAAAGCCAACGATATCATATTTACCAAACGCAACGAGAAGTGGCTTCCGAAAATAAAGCAGGCGATGCAGGAAGCCCCAACGCTTTTCGACTTCGGTGCCGGCCACTTGGTAGGCGACGACGGCGTTTTGAAAATGCTGCGCGATGCTGGCTACGAAGTAACTTTACTAACGAAAAAACGCGAATAATCGTTTGGAAAATCGAGAAAAATGACAGAAAAAATCGGCGGGGAAGCCTAAAACTTCTCCGCCGAACTATTTTTGAAACTCGCAACCGCGAATTACATCTGCGCCAGTTTGTTGTCGCTACCGAGCACTTCCTTGATTTTGTGGCTGTAGAGCTCAATCATCAGGTCGCGGGCAGGACCGCAATATTTACGCGGGTCGAACTCGCCCGGCTTCTCGGCAAACACCTTGCGAACGGCAGCGGTGAAGGCCAGACGCGAGTCAGAGTCGATGTTGATTTTGCAGACGGCACTGGCAGCGGCCTGACGCAACTGCTCTTCGGGAATGCCGACGGCATCGGGCAACTTGCCACCGTATTCGTTGATGATATCGACATACTCCTGCGGAACAGAGCTCGAACCGTGGAGCACGATGGGGAATCCAGGCAGTTTCTCCTCGATGGCCTTGAGCACGTCGAATGCCAACGGCGGCGGAACGAGTTTGCCGGTCTTCGGATCGCGGGTGCACTGTTCGGGCTTGAACTTATAGGCACCGTGCGACGTACCAATCGAAATAGCGAGCGAATCGACACCCGTGCGGCTCACGAAATCGATGACCTCCTCGGGCTTCGTGTAGTGGCTTTCCTCGGCCACAACCTCGTCTTCGACACCAGCCAGCACACCGAGTTCACCTTCAACGGTGACATCGTACTGGTGGGCATATTCCACAACCTTCTTCGTCAGGGCGACGTTCTCCTCGTAGGGCAGCGACGAACCGTCGATCATCACACTCGAGAAGCCCGTATCGACACAGCTCTTGCAAATCTCGAAGCTGTCGCCGTGGTCGAGGTGGAGGCTGATTTCGGGATGCTCGCAGCCGAGTTCCTTCGCATACTCCACAGCACCCTGTGCCATATAGCGCAGCAGCGTCTGGTTGGCATAATTGCGGGCACCTTTCGACACCTGCAGAATGACGGGGCTCTTCAAGTCGCTCGAAGCCTTGATGATGGCCTGAAGCTGCTCCATGTTGTTGAAATTGAATGCCGGAATGGCATAACCGCCCTTGATGGCGCGTGCGAACATTTCACGGGTGTTCACAAGTCCCAGTTCTTTGTAACTAACCATAATCTTTTTACCTTTTTTTAAAATATAATAAACAATCTTTTTCGGGCTGCAAAGTTACGAAAAATCGTTGATAATGAGCGCAAAAAATGAATTTATTTTTCTTCTTGACTTAGAATTTATAGTCGATTCCGATGCCAAAGACCTTGTTGGTGCGGCTGTAAACGTCCTTGCCAGGCAACGTGGTGTTGCAATAGCCGGGATTGCCTGCCGCGACCTCCTTGGTGTAGTCCTTGTAGGTGGTCCAGAAATAGCCCAGATTCAGGCGAACTTTCTCTGACACGTTGATGGCACCGCCCAAACCGATGCTGTAGCTGTCGCACGAGAAAGCCGTGTGGGTCTGATAGTCGTCAGAAAGGCCGTAGTCGGTGTTCTGATAGCCGCAACTCACGGTGAACATTTCGTTGATGTCCCATTCCACTCCGGCGAGCACCTCGTGAGTGCCGTGTCTCAGGGCTTTCTGCTTGTCCTTCGCCATTCCTGCGTTTTTGTCGTCGTAGTAGTGATATTCCACTGCTGCACGCAGTTTGTTGGGGATAATCTCGTATCCGGCAGCCACATACAGCACCGACGGCAGGTCGTTGGGCGTGTTCACGCCGTGCTTGTAGTCGTTGAGGGCAGCCTCGAAGGCGGCAGGCTCGGCGATGGCGGTCTCGGTGTCGTTTTCGATTTCGAGTTTGGTCTTGAACTCGTATTTGGCGGCCAAAGTCAGCGGTCCGGTCTTGTAGTTCACGCTCAGAATCGGTGTTACGCCCCAACCCGTCTGGTTGCAATCGAGTTCGATGTTCGCCAGTTCGCCATTGTTATTGACCAATGCTGGCAACGCGGCGGCGAGGGTAGGGTAGGCCATGCGCAGTTGCTGTACGGTACCTGCTGTCGTGGCGTTGGGCAGCACCTTGACAAAACCTTTGTAGTTGCCGCTGAAATAGTTCATGCGCAAACCAGCAAACGCACTCCAATGCTCGTTGATTTGATAGGCGGCACCGAGTTGTAGGCCGTAGATATACTGGCGACCCTTCATCGACGAGTTGATGTCGTATTTGTCGGCGGTGAGCGGAAGCAGTCCTGCCATGCGCGGGTCGTTGAGAACGGGGGCTGTAGCAGGATTTTCGGCCAAAGTCTTTCTCAGATTCGCCGTCTGACTATAATAACCAGCCATGATTCCAGCGTCGAAGATGGGCAGACCGCTGTCGAACGAACTCTTTCCACCGCCTCCCACGAAGCCGAAGAAGCCCGAATATGCCCATTTTCCGCGCTTGTAGGCAGCGTAGAAACTGGGAATCACAGGTGCCGAAGCCTTGCCTTCATAAAGTTTGGTGTTGCCTTGTGTCGGAAACAGGGGAAACGTCGTCAGCACGTCACGCTTCTGCGTTGCACTCTGAATGTTGAGCGAGAGCGTCCAGCCTTCGTGGCCGAGAAATGCCGTACCGGCAGGGTTGGTGAACACACCGTCGATTTCGTGAGTAGCACCGCGAGCCATCATTCGCTGCCACGCGATGCTCTGGTTCGTGTTGTGAAGCAGTCCACCAGCCTGCATCACGGTCGAGCAGGCCAAAAACATCAAAGTAAAAATTTTTTTCTTCATATTCGATTGATTTTAAATGATTTTTTTGTCTGTTTTTTGATGAAAAATGTTCGATTTGGTGATGATTCAACGGAACGAATCGGTCAGCAACTTGATTTCGCGCTGCGAATTGATTCCTTCGTATAAAATATTGTAAACAGCATCGAGAATCGGCATATTCACGTGCATCCGTCGGTTGATTTCCTTCATACATTTCGTGCCGTAGTAGCCCTCGGCAATCATTTCCATCTCGATTTGCGCCGTTTTCACGCTGTAGCCCTTGCCAATCATCATTCCGAAGGTTCGGTTGCGCGAGAAATTCGAGTAGCCTGTCACGAGCAGGTCGCCCAGATAGGCCGAGTCGCAGATGTTGCGCTCGATGGGGTGGAGGGCGGTGACGAAGCGCGACATTTCCTGTATGGCGTTCGCCATCAGCACGGCTTGGAAGTTGTCGCCGTATTTCAGTCCTGAGCAGATGCCGGCGGCGATGGCATAGACGTTTTTCAACACCGAGGCATACTCGATTCCGAGCACGTCGGTGGAAATTTTCGTCTTGATGAATTCCGAGGAAATCAGGTCGGCGAAGGCGCGTGCTTTCTCGACGTCGGCACAGCTGATGGTCAGGTACGAAAGGCGTTCCAAAGCCACTTCCTCGGCGTGTGAGGGACCTCCGATGCAGGCCAGATTTTCAAATGGAACGTCGAAAACTTGATGGAAATATTCCGAAACCGACAGGTTTTCGTCGGGTACGATACCCTTGATGGCGGTGACGACGAATTTGTCGCGCAGCCGCGTCTTGAGCTTCTTCAGATGGCTTTTCAGGTAGGGCGAGGGCGTGACGAAGATGAGCGTGTCGTAGGCTTGGGTGATTTTGTTGAGATCTGACGAGAAGTGAATCTCATCGACATTGAAGCGCACGCTCGACAGGTAGGCTGGGTTGTGGCCGAGCCGTTGGAAGTCTTCGATGCGGTCGTCGCGGCGCATATACCAACCAATGTGATGCGTGTGCTGCACCACGATTTTGGCAATGGCCGTTGCCCACGAACCGCCGCCGATAATCGCTATTTTTCCGCAATTATACACGTTCAATCCACTGCTGAATTTCCTCGACCGATGGTTTCACCAGTTCGAGTTTGTATTTTTTGACGATGTCGCCGATTTTCTGCTGTAAACCTTGCGCTTTTTCGTCCTTGATGTTCTGAATGAGGTTGAATCCGGCCTTGCGAAGCACGGGAACCCACTCTTCGCCGACACCAATTTCCGCCCATTCTGCCACGGTCGATTGCGGGATTTTCTTCTCGGGCTTCATCTGCGGGAAGAACAGCACTTCCTGAATGTAGGTCTTGCCCGTCATCAGCATCACGAGTCGGTCGATGCCGATGCCGATGCCAGAGGTCGGCGGCATTCCGTATTGCAGGGCGCGCAGGAAGTCTTGATCGATGATCATCGCCTCGTCGTCGCCTTTGTCGGCGAGTTTCATCTGCTCGATGAAGCGTTCTTCCTGGTCAATCGGGTCGTTGAGTTCGCTGTAGGCGTTGGCGAGTTCTTTTCCGTTCACCATCAGCTCGAAACGCTCGGTCAGACCGGGTTTCGAGCGGTGCATCTTTGTCAGCGGCGACATTTCCACGGGATAGTCGGTGATGAACGTCGGCTGAATGAAACTGCCTTCGCAGAATTCGCCGAAAATCTCGTCGATGAGTTTTCCTTTTCCCATCGTTTCATCGACTTCGAGACCTTTCGACAGGCAAAACTGGCGGATTTCGTCTTCCGTCTTTCCGTCGCAGTCGAATCCCGTCTTTTCCTTGATGGCTTCGAGAATCGGCAGACGGCGATAGGGTGCCTTGAACGAGATGATTTGTCCGTCGATTTCGCGCTCGGTCGTGCCATTCACGGCGATGCAAATGGTTTCGAGCAGTTTTTCGGTGAACGACATCATCCAGTTGTAGTCCTTGTACTGTACGTAGAGCTCCATACAGGTGAATTCGGGGTTGTGGTTGCGGTCCATTCCCTCGTTGCGGAAGTTCTTGCCGATTTCATAAACGCCCTCGAAACCGCCCACGATGAGGCGTTTCAGGTAGAGTTCGGTGGCGATACGCATATACATATCCTGGTTCAGCGCGTTGAAATGCGTGATGAACGGACGGGCCGTTGCACCGCCGGCAATCATTTGAAGCGTCGGCGTTTCCACCTCGGTGTAGCCAGCCTCGTCGAGCACTTTTCGCATCGTGCGAATGACCGTGGCGCGTTGCAGGAATGTTTCTTTCACGCCCTCGTTCACCACCAAATCGACATAGCGCTGGCGATAGCGCAGTTCTGGGTCGTCGAATTTGTCGTAAGCCACGCCGTCCTTGTATTTCACGATAGGCAGCGGCTTGAGCGACTTCGACAGCAGCGTCAGTTCCTTGGCGTGGACCGAGATCTCGCCCGTCTGCGTGCGGAACACGAAGCCTTTGATGCCGATGAAGTCGCCGATGTCCATCAGTTTTTTGAAGACGACGTTGTAAAGGTCTTTATTCTCGTCGGGGCAGAGGTCGTCGCGAGAAACGTACACCTGAATGCGGCCTTTCGAGTCCTGGATTTCGGCAAACGAAGCCTTTCCCATCACTCGGCGGCTCATCAGTCGGCCTGCGATGCAGACATCGCGCTGCGGCTCGTCGTCCTTGAAGTTATCACGAATTTCGGTTGAAAAAGCGTTGGTCGGGAACTCGGCGGCGGGATAGGGGTCGATGCCCATCTCGCGCAGTTCCTGAAGACATTGTCTGCGAACAATTTCCTGTTCGCTGAGTTCGAGTATATTCATAAATTTCTCCTTAATATTCTAATACGCGACTGCAAAGGTACGAAGAAAAAATGAAATAGCGCCTTTTTCTGCAAAAAAAAGCGACTTAAATCCTCATCACTTGGTCGCAATAATCCACCACGGCGGGTCGGTGGGTGATGAAAAGCACCGTTCTGTTGCGCTGTCCGAGGATGTTTTCGAGCAGTTTCCGCTCGGTTTCGGGGTCGAGTGCGCTCGTAGCCTCGTCGAAAAGCATGATGGGACGGTTGCGCAGCAGGGCGCGGGCGATGGCGATGCGCTGTGCTTGTCCTTCGCTCAGTCCGCCGCCTTTCTCGGTGCAGACGGTGTCGAGTCCCTCGGGAAATTCTTTGACGAAATCGGCGCAGGCCAAGTGGAGCGCGTTGTACATGTCTTGGTCGGTGGCGTTGATGCTGCCGAGGCGCAGATTCTCGCGAATCGTACCGCTGAGCAGGGTGTTTCCTTGCGGCACATACACGAAGTTGCAGCGCAGTCGGGGGCTCATGTCGCGCTTGTTTTTCTGGTTATAGACCTGAATATGTCCCTTTTGCGGCTTCAAAAGTGAAAGAATCAGACGAATCAGAGTCGTTTTTCCGGCACCGGTTTCGCCGAGAATGGCCGTGCACGTGCCAGGTTTGAAGTCGAATGTGAGATTGTCGAGCGTGGCCGCTTGGTCGTGGCTGTTCGGATAGGCGTAACTGACGTTTTCGAGTCGGATTCCACAGGGCGCTTTCATGTAAATCGGTGCTCCCTGCTCTTCAATCGGGTCTTCTTCGAGTTCCATAAGTCGTTCGGCGGCGGTGAAGACCGACACGAAATGCGGCACGAGTTGCATCAGGCTGTGGGCGGGATTCTGGATACGATTGACGAGTTGCAAGAATGCCGTCATACCGCCGAATGTGAGTGTTCCGTCAGACAGTCGCAGGGCCGACCAAAGGAAGGCGATGAGATAGCCCAAAGAGAAGCCGAAATTGACGATGAAACCCGACACGACGCGGAATGCCGTGCGCTTCACGACCTTGTGGCGCAGTTCACTTTGTGTGTCTTCGAGTCGTCCGACCATCATGTCATCGCTTTCGAGCGTCTTGATGAGGATTCGGTTTTGGATGGTTTCCTGCAACACGCTCTGCACTTTCGAGTCGCTGTCGCGCACTTCGCGGGTCAGTTCGCGCATTTTCGGGATATAGATTCGACTCATTCCGACGAAAATCGGCACCAAAACGACGATGACCAGTGCAATGTGGTTGTCCATTTGGTACATATAATAGAATGCGCCAGCGAAAAGTGCGAAGGTCGAAAGGGCGCTGGGAATGACTTCGGTCAGGAAGTGGACAACGCTGCCGACGTCGAGTTCCAATCGGTTGAGCATGTCGCCTGAGTGACGGCTTTGTTTGCCCATCCATTCTGAACGAAGAATGCGGTCGAGCATTTGTTGTTGCATCTGGTTTTGGGCGCGAATACCAAGAATGTTGTGAATCCACGTGCTGGAAATGCTCAGTGCGAAACGTGCCAAAATCAGGCCTGCCATGAGGGCCACTGCCCAGTAAATCGAGCCTTCGACATCGCCTGAAGCCACGTCGATGGCACGATGAACCGCCCAGACCTGCGCCAGCGAAATGGCCGCACCCGTCAGACCGACAAGCGCGTTCAACGTGGCCTGCAACCGATTGCCCTGCCACGCCTTCCACAGCCATTTCATAATGGTTGGAATCGAATACTTCGGATCTTCTCTCTTAAACTTAAACAAAGCCTATCGTCGTTTTAATTGTAAATTGTAAATTGTCAATTCCTCCCATCCTTCCCCCACATCATTTTCTCGCGCAGCGTCGAGAAGAAATTTTCCGACTCCCGCTTCACGATTTTCACCTTGTGGCTGGCCTTGCTGATGCGGATTCGCGCCTGTTCGTCGAGCGTTTCAGAGCGTCCATCGACCGCCACGAGGAAGTTGTGCGACCGACTTTCCACCTCTAATTCGATGACGGCATTGTCGGGCACGACAATCGGTCGAATGTTCAGCGAATGGGGCGCGACGGGTGTCAAACAAAGCACCTCGGCCTGCGAAATCATAATCGGACCGCCGTTCGACAGGTTGTAGGCCGTCGAGCCCGTCGGTGTTGAAACCACCAAGCCATCAGCGCGATAAGTCACCAGCGGGTCGCCATCGACATAGGCGTGAATCGTCATCATCGAGGCGTTGTCGCGCTTCAGCACGGCGATGTCGTTCAGCGCGAAAGGAATGAATTCCTGCGGCAAACCCTCAGCCTGCAAACCGATGACCGCGTGCTCCTCGATGCGGTAACGACCCTCGTCAATCGCCTTGAAAGCCTCTTCAATTTCGTTGTCGCGCACGTCGGCAAGAAAACCCAGTCGCCCGATGTTCACACCGATGATGGGAATGCCCTTCGTGCCAACAAGACTGGCCGTTTTCAGAAACGTGCCGTCGCCGCCAATCGAAATGGCGAAGTCGGCGTGGAAATCTTCGTCGCACGACGGTTCCACCACCACCTCGCCGCCCAAAGCGCTCAGCGTGTGGCTCACTTTTTGTATCGTGGACGAGTTTTTCGCCTGAAATTCGTTGCCGAAGAGGGCAAAACGGAGTTTTTTCTGCATCTTTTCGTACAGTTTTGGTGCAAAGTTACTACTTTTTTATAAAAAATTCAAATAAATTTGGTTTTTTCCGCGTTAAATCGTAATTTTGCATATCGACAAATCAATTTTAAGATGAAAGTTTACGTATTTTTAGCCGATGGTTTCGAGACGGTCGAAGCCTTGGCACCGATTGACATTATGCGGCGCGCTGGCCTCGATGTGGTCACGGTGAGCATTATGGACACCGTGGCTGTGACGAGTGCGCAGCAGGTGATGGTGATGGCCGATGTGCTGTTCGAGGATGTCGCCTCTTTCGACGATGCCCAACTGCTCGTGCTGCCCGGTGGAATGCCCGGCGCCGACTATCTCGACAAGTTTGAACCGCTTCGTCGCCTGCTCGTGGCGCATCACGAGAAAGGCGGTCGGTTGGCGGCGATTTGTGCTGCACCGATGGTGCTGGGTCACCTCGAACTGCTGCGCGGACGGCGTGCGACGTGCTATCCGGGCTTTGAAACCCACCTCGACGGCGCCGATTACACCGCCGAACTCGTCACTTGCGACGGTACGATTACGACGGCCTGCGGTCCGGGTGCGGCGATGGCATTTGGCTACGAACTCGTCAGCCAGTTGATGTCTGAAGAAGTCGCCGAATCGCTTCGCGAAGGGATGAGATACAAGCAATTGATGGAGGGAAAATGAGGGATTACGTCATCATTGTGGCCGGCGGACAGGGTCTGCGGATGGGTGGCGACATTCCGAAGCAGTTCCTGCCGATTGGCGGACGACCCGTGCTGATGCGCACGATGGAGCGATTCGCCGAATATAGCGAAAATTTGCAAATCATCCTCGTGCTGCCGCAAAGCCAATGGGAATATTGGCGAGAACTATGCCAGAAATATGATTTTCCGTTCCCGTCAGCGTCGAAAGCCTCCCCTTCGGGGGGAGGTTTGGAGGGGGCTTCTTATCTTTTGGCTTCTGGCGGCTCAACCCGTTTCCATTCTGTGCAGAACGGCCTCGCGCAGATTCCCGACGATGCCGAGGGCGTTGTCGGTGTGCACGACGGTGTGCGTCCATTCGTGTCGGTCGAGGTCATCGCTCGATGCTACGACGAGGCTCGTCGGTCGAAAGCGGTTGTTCCCGTCGTTCCCGTTGTCGAGAGCCTGCGCCACGTCAGCGAGGGGGCCAAAACTCGCACCGATTACCGTCTTGTACAAACACCGCAAGTTTTTGATATTCAACTACTTAAACGCGCTTATCGTCAACCCTTCAACGACTCCTTTACCGACGATGCTTCCGTTGTCGAATCCCTCGGCCACAGCATCACGATGGTCGAAGGCAACCGCGAAAACATCAAAATCACCACGCCGTTCGACCTCCGAATTGCCGAAACGCTGGTCCAACATTGAACATTGAATATTGAACATTGAAAATAGTCAAATATCTTTGAACCTCCTCGACCAAAATATCAAGTATTTGCCGGGTATGGGACCGCGGCGCACCGAACTCCTGAACAAGGAACTCGGCATTTCGACGTGGGGCGAATTGCTCGAGCATTATCCTTATAAATATGTCGATCGCAGCCGAATCTACACCATCAACGAATTGCAGGCCGATATGCCTTTCGTGCAAATCAAAGGGCGGATTCTCTCGTTCGAGGAATTTGCGATGGGCCCGCGGAAAAAGCGCATCGTGGCGCACTTTTCCGACGGCCACGGCGTGGTGGATTTGGTGTGGTTCAACGGTACGAAATACGTCTATCAGCAGTATAAAGAGGGCGTGGAATACATCGTTTTCGGCAAGCCGGGCATTTTTAACGGGCGGTTTCAGTTCACTCATCCCGACATCGACAAAGCCAGCGAATTGGTACTTTCGGAAATGGGGATGCAGCCCTACTATATGACGACGGAAAAGATGAAAAACGGCGGTTTGCAGAGTCGAGCCCTCGAAAAAATCATCAAGACACTGCTCGAAAAACTGCGACAGTCGAATGGCAGCGACGTGGAGAACGGCGTGTTGAAAGAGACGTTGCCACCCTACATCAAGAATCCGCTGCATCTGTGTTCGCGCGACGAGGCGATTCGCTGGATTCACTACCCGAAAACGCCCGAGGAAATGCAGCGTTCCCGCGTCCGCCTGAAGTTCGAGGAACTTTTTTACGTGCAACTCAATATCCTGCGCTACGCCAGCGACCAACGACGCAAGTATCGGGGCAATGTTTTCGCACAGGTCGGTCCGATTTTCAATACTTTTTTCCACGACCACCTGCCGTTTGAACTCACGGGGGCGCAGAAGCGCGTGATGCGCGAAATTCGTGCCGATATGCGCACGGGACGGCAGATGAACCGCCTGTTGCAGGGCGATGTGGGCAGTGGAAAGACGCTCGTGGCACTGATGTCGATGCTCATTGCACTCGACAACGGCTATCAGGCTTGTATGATGGCACCGACGGAAATCCTCGCCGAACAGCACCTGCAAACCATCCGCGACTTCCTCGGCGATATGCCCATTCGCGTCGAACTGCTGACAGGCATCGTCAAGGGGAAACGACGCCAAGAGATTCTACGCGGACTGCTCGACGGCACGATTCACATCGTCGTCGGCACCCACGCGCTCATCGAGGAAACCGTGCAATTCAAGCGGCTCGGCCTCGCCGTCATCGACGAACAGCATCGTTTCGGCGTGGCGCAACGGGCGAAACTTTGGGCGAAAAGCGAAAATCCGCCCCACGTGCTCGTGATGACCGCCACGCCCATTCCGCGAACGCTCGCAATGACCATTTACGGCGACCTCGACGTGAGCGTCATCGACGAACTGCCGCCCGGTCGGAAACCCATCCAAACCATCCATAAATTCGACACGCAGACCACGTCGCTCTACCACGGCATCCGCCAGCAAATCGAACAGGGACGGCAGGTTTATGTCGTTTTCCCACTCATCAAAGAGAGCGAAAAAATGGATTTGCAGAACCTCGAAGAAGGTTTTGTGCGACTGCAAGAGGCGTTCCCCGATTTTCGCCTGAGCAAAGTCCACGGAAAGATGAAAGCCACGGAAAAAGAGGCCGAAATGGCGCGATTTGTCAGCGGCGAGACGCAGATGCTCGTTGCCACGACGGTGATTGAAGTGGGCGTGAACGTGCCGAATGCGTCGGTGATGGTGATTCTTGAGGCGCAGCGCTTCGGACTCTCGCAACTTCATCAGTTGCGCGGAAGGGTGGGGCGCGGTGCTGACCAGTCGTATTGCATCCTCGTCACCAACTATCAACTCTCGAACGAGACGCGCAAGCGCATCGACATTATGTGCGACACGAACGACGGTTTTGAAATTGCCGAGGCCGACCTGAAACTGCGCGGTCCGGGCGACCTCGAGGGCACTCAGCAGAGCGGAATGGCTTTCGACCTGAAAATCGCCGACATCGCCCGCGACGGACAACTCGTGCAGATGGCTCGCGACGAGGCCCAGAAAATCATCGACGACGACCCGACTTGCACCAGTCCGCAGCATCAAATGTTGTGGAATCGACTGCGCGAACTGCGGAAAACCAACATCAACTGGGCTGCCATTTCGTAAAAATCGCCCTTCGTTCCTCGAAAATTCCTCCTCGTTTCTCGAAAAAATCGCCCGTCGAAATGTTAAAACACCAAAATAAAGTTTAATCTTTTGTCATAAAACTTTCATTTTCAAAGATTTTTTCCTACCTTTGCATCGTCTTTTGCAAGTGCATTGTGCTCTCGTATGGTTCAATGGGCGTTCTGAGACAGACAAAAGTTGTCCGTTTTCAACGCGAAAGGCTAACCTAAAAAAGACGATTATGAATTTAAAGAAGATTGTTAAGACATTTGCATTCACGGCGTTATTCACTCTTTCTGGACAGCAGGTCGCAGCCCAAGATTTGTTGGCTCGTCAGGCTCCGGTCGATAAGAAGATGAAGTCCGTGGATACCCTCACTTTCCAACAACTTTTAGACCGCGAGTATTCGGGACTTCCCGCAGAAGACCTTTATGCCGACTGGGAAAACAAGTATGCGCATCGCGCTACGCAACTGCCCGACGAGTATAAAATTGACCTGCGCGAATTTTGTATGCCGACACCCAGCCGCGTCATCACGTCGAACTTCGGTCCGCGTTGGCGCCGTCAGCACAAGGGACTCGACATCAAGGTTTATGTAGGCGACACGATTCGCTCGGCGTTCTCGGGAATGGTTCGAATGGTGAAATATGAGGCCGCAGGCTACGGAAAATACATTGTGATTCGCCACGACAATGGCCTTGAAACCATCTACGGACACCTTTCGAAGCAACTCGTCAAGGAAAATCAGCGCGTGAAGGCTGGCGACGTCATCGGACTCGGTGGAAACACGGGTCGTTCGACCGGTTCGCACTTGCACTTCGAGACGCGACTTTGCGGTGTGGCGCTCAATCCCGCCGTTTTGTTCGACTTCCGTGCGCAGGACGTGACGGGCGACTTCTACGTCTATCGCAAGAGCACTTACAGCCGCGATGCAGCCGAGGCTAATCGTCTGCGTGGCGTGCGTGGCGATGGCAGTTACAATCCCGCCGATGTGAATTCGACGGCCACCGCTGCCAACCGCAATGCCGACAAGGCTTCCTCGAAGAAGGCCGTTGCTTCGGCTCCGCGCAAGGTGCATAAGGTGAAGAAGGGCGAAACGCTCTATCGCATCGCCACGAAATACGGCGTGAGCGTCGAGCAGTTGCGCAAGCTCAATGGTCTCGGCAAGAATGCCAACATCCGCGAAGGACAATTGGTTCGCTACTCTTGATTTCCCCAAGGTCACAGATAAAAAAAGCGTATGCCCCATCGAGCATACGCTTTTTTCGTTGGAAGTCTTTTTTTAATCCTTCGGCATCACCAGCCAGAGCACCAGATAAATCATCACGCCCGGGAAACCGGCACTGAAGAAGGTTAAAAGCATGTAAACGAGGCGAACCAAGGCCGGATCTACGTCGAAATAATCGCCGATGCCGCCACAAATGCCTGCTACCCATCGATCGCTGCGCGACCGCAAAAGTTTCTTTCCTGTTGACATAATCGTTTCAAATTAAAATATGAATAACCAAAAATTAAAAATTCATCTCATTTTGTCTATTAGACGAATTCAATGTCAGAAAAGTTGCAATGACGGCAATTTTTTTTTTAATTATCTCATCGTTTTCTTGATGTCGGGGATGATTTCGCTCAATTCGGCGATGAGGTCTTCCCTGTTGGCGCCCTCTTTGAGAATGAGTAGAATCGTGTTGTAACCCGCGATGGTGCCGAGGATGCTCGGAATTTCGACCATGTCGATGTTGTAGGCCAACAGACTGGCGAAACCGCGCCGCGTTCTGACCACACCGATGTTGCCGGTGAAGTCGAGCGAGAGGAATCCCGGCGACTCGAGCATGTCGCGAGCCGTGGAATCGCTGTGGACGCGCTTATACATCGTTTCGTTGGGCAACACATAGACGTATTTCCCGTTCATCGAAGCGGCTTTCGCCACTTTCAACTGCTTCAAGTCGCGGCTCAGCGTGGCCTGCGTGAGTTGGAAACCCTCGCGTTGCAACTCTTTCAACACTTCATCTTGATTGCCCAGTTCTTTGCTCGAAATGAGCATTTTCAGGGTCTCTAATCGGCTTTTTTTGTCTCTCATTTTCGTATAACTATTCGTTTCGCTTGCAAAGATACGAAAAAAGAGCGTAGATTCCAAATATTTTGTGTATTTTTTTACATTTTCGAGTCCATCAGCCGTTTCAGATTGGCATCTTCACCCACCACCCAGACGATGTCGCCCAGTTCGAAAAGCCGCTTGGCATCGATCATCGTGAGGTCTTGCTGACCCTCTTCCACGCCCACGACCATGCAGTTGTAGTCCTCGCGGATGCGGCTGTCTTTCAGCGAGCGACCGATGAACGGACTGCCTTCGTCGAGGATGATTTTGCGCAGGTGCATCTCGCGCTTTTCAATTTCCATATCCTCGGGCACGAGTTCGTCGCGCAGGGCGTGGCCGAACTGCTGCAACTGGTCGTCGTTGCCAATGGCGCGGATGCGGTCGCCTGGGAAAATCAGCGTGTCGCCCGTCGGGATGTTGAGGCGCTGAATTCCGCGCAACACGCTACTGACGTGTACGCCGAAGCGGTGGCCGATGTTGAGTTGGCTGAGCGACCGTCCTGCCCAGCGCGAATCGTCGGGCACGATGAATTCGCCGATGTGGATGTCGCGGTCGAGCAGATGGCCCTCGAAAAGCGGTTTTTTGCGGCCTCGTACCTGTGCCTCTATTTCGCGTGAGCGCAGGTTTTGCACGAACATTCTCTCGAGTCGGATGCTACGGTTTTTCAATCCTCGCGACATCACCATCACGACGATGGCGACGAGCGCAATCGCCACGATGAGCGCGCTTTTGAAGTGGAACAGGGCATTGACAATGTAGAAAATGAACATGGCGGCAATGACGATGCGGACGAGCACGGTGAAAATGAGCGGAAGTCGGTTCAGGCGGCTTGCGTTCCAAAGTTCGCGGAACTCGACAGAGCGATTTTTCTTCATGATCATCGCTCTGAGGAAGTGGGCGATAAGCAGAATCGTAGATAGTCCGGTGAGAAGATTGACAATCGACAATTCAAATTTGAAAATGGTCAGTTTCTCGGGTAAGATTTGCGCAAAAAATGGTTTGACGAAGGTGAACATCAGGGCGATGGTGGCACCCGACAGAATCGAGTAGATGACCGTGTTCACGCCCATTTGCGTGAGCAGTTGCTTCCACAAATTCTGCTCCGAGACCGTCGCGTGGTGGGCTTCGCCGAGGTGGTTGAGGCGTCGAAGCCATTGTTTCGGCATCTTTTTTTCGAGAAAACCATAGGCTGGGTCGGCGGCTCGCATCATATAGGGCGTGAGGAATGTCGTGATGACCGACACCGCCACGACGACCGGATAGAGAAAGTCGCCGATGACTCCGAGCGTCAGTCCGAGCGAGGCGATGATGAAGGCAAATTCGCCAATCTGCGCCATCGAAAAACCGCAGCGCATCGCCGTTTTCAACGGCTGACCGCTCAGCATATAGCCCGTCGAGCCGAAAATGG
This sequence comes from uncultured Prevotellaceae bacterium, assembly GCA_902776665.1. Classification (GTDB taxonomy): domain Bacteria; phylum Bacteroidota; class Bacteroidia; order Bacteroidales; family Bacteroidaceae; genus Prevotella. The sequence continues at coordinate 4,965 of CACYQZ010000020.1, read as the reverse complement.
CTTGTCCGAACAAAATTGTGAGCGTGAGCACGAGAATCGGCAGCCATTGCGAGGCGAGAATTTCTGGGTCGACCAACATTCCGACCGACACGAAAAACACTGCGCCGAACAGGTTTTTCACGGGTTCGACGAGTCGGATAATCTTGTCGGCCTCGATGGTTTCAGCCAAAATACTTCCCATCACAAAGGCTCCGAAAGCCGAACTGAAGCCGGCTCCCGTGGCGATGACGGCCATCAGGAAACACAGTCCGAGCGAGATAATGACGAGCATTTCGTCGGTCATCAGTTTTCGCGTCTTGCGCAGGAAAAGCGGAATCAGGAAAATGCCCACGACGAACCACAGCACAAGGATGAAACCGAGTCTGAGAATGCTCATCAGCAGTTGTCCGCCGTTGGCAGAATTGCCGTCGGCCACCGTCGAGAGCATCACCATCATCACAATCGCGAGCACGTCTTCGAGAATCAACACGCTCATTACGAGCGAGGCGAAATGCTGTTGGCGCAGGCCCATATCGTCGAATGCCTTGTAGATAATCGTCGTGGAACTCATCGCCAACATTCCACCGAGGAAAACGCAGTTCATCTGCGACCATCCGAAGAGTTTTCCGACGAGGATGCCGAGCAACATCATCGAAAACACGATGCTACACGCCGCAATGACGGGTGCCATGCCCATTTTCAGGATTTTCTTGAACGAAAAATCGAGTCCGAGCGCGAACAGAAGGAAGAGAACACCGATGTCGGCCCACGTCTGGATGTTTTCCTTATCGACCACCGATGCCAAATACGGCATGTGGGGCGACACGAGGAATCCGGCCACGATGTAGCCCAGCACAAGCGGTTGCTTGAGCCTTTTGAAAATGAGCGTCACAGCTCCGGCCACGACGAGGATGAGCGTGAGGTCGAGAATCAGTGCTTCCATTCTGTTAATCGTGATAGCGGGCGGTCAGTTCGCAGATGCGCACGATGACGTCGGCGGCTTTCTGCATCACTTGGACGGAAACAAACTCGTAGGGTCCGTGGAAATTCACGCCACCGGCGAAGATGTTCGGACACGGCAGACCCTTGAACGACAGTTGTGCGCCGTCGGTTCCACCGCGAATCGGTTCGACTTTCGGGGGCACGCCGCAGTCTTGCATCGCGTGAAGCACGATGTCGATGACGTGCATATTCGGGTCGATTTTCTCCTTCATATTATAATATTGGTCCTTCACCTCGGCGGTGACAGCGTCTTCTCCGTATTTTTCCTGCATCTGGGCGACGCATTTGGCGATGAAAGCCTTGCGGTCCTCGAAACGGTCGCGATCGTGGTCGCGAATGATGTACGACAGCGTGGCTTTCTCGATGCCGCCTTGGATGCCGAGCAGGTGATAGAAACCTTCGTAGCCCTCGGTTTGTTCGGGTGTTTCGTCGGCGGGAAGCATCTGCGCAAACTCAACGGCGAGGCGGTTGGCGTTCACCATTTTGCCTTTCGCATAGCCCGGATGCACGCTCACGCCCTTGCAATGGATTTTCGCCGAGGCTGCGTTGAAATTCTCAAATTCGAGGTCGCCGAGGTCGCCGCCGTCGATGGTGTAAGCCCAGTCGCAACCGAACTTTTCAACATCGAAATGGTGGGCTCCCATGCCGATTTCCTCGTCGGGATTGAAGGCGACGCGAATTTTTCCGTGCTCAATCTCCTTGTGGTCGCGCAGGTAGCAGACGGCGTGCATAATCTCGGCGATTCCAGCCTTGTCGTCGGCGCCGAGCAGCGTCGTTCCGTCGGTGACGATGAGGTCTTCGCCCACGTGCTGCAGCAGTTCGGGGAACTTTTTGGGACTCGACACGATACCTTCCGAGAGGGTGATGTCGCCGCCATCGTAGTTTTCGACGATGCGCGCTTGCACGTTGGCTCCCGAGCAGTCGGGGCTGGTGTCGTAATGCGAAATGAAGCCGATGACGGGCGCTTTTTTCTTCGTGTTGGCAGGCAATGTGGCATAAACATAGCCCATTTCGTCCATTTCCACGTCTTCAAGCCCCTCGTTTTCGAGTTCTTTCTTCAGAAATTCGGCAAAAATCAGTTGTTTCGACGTGCTCGGCACGGTCTGGCTGTCTTCGCTCGACTGTGTATCGAACTTGGTGTAGTTCAGGAATCTTTCTACGATATTCATAATTTTGAATGATATTTTTTTGAATGATTATTTTTTCGGACACCACGGTTTCAGCGTCTGGAAGAAGTCGTTGCCCTTGTCATCGACGAGGATGAAGGCGGGGAAGTCCTCGACCTCGATTTTCCAGATGGCTTCCATACCGAGTTCGGGATATTCCACGCACTCAATCGACTTGATTGACGACTGCGACAACACTGCCGCTGCACCGCCGATGCTGCCGAGATAGAATCCGCCGTGCTTCTTGCAGGCGTCGGTGACGACCTGCGAACGGTTGCCCTTCGCAATCATCACGAGCGACGCGCCGTTGGCTTGGAATTCATCGACATACGGGTCCATTCGGTTGGCCGTCGTCGGACCCATCGAACCGCAGGGATAGCCCTCGGGAGTTTTCGCAGGTCCAGCGTAGAGAATCGGATGGTTTTTGAAGTAGTCGGGCATCGGTTCGCCAGCGTCGAGGCGAGCTTTCAGCTTCGCGTGGGCGATGTCGCGAGCCACGATAATCGTGCCCTTCAGGTTCACGCGGGTCGAAACGGGGTATTTCGACAGCTCCTCGCGCACCTTGTCGATGCCTTTGTCGAGGTCGATGACGATGGTGTTCTGACCCTCGCCAGCCTTCGCAAACTCGGCAGGAATCAGTTCGGCAGGGTTCGAATCCATTTTCTCGAGCCACACGCCGTCGCGGTTGATTTTCGCCTTGATGTTGCGGTCGGCAGAGCACGAAACACCCATTCCGATGGGACACGAAGCACCGTGGCGCGGCAGTCGAATGACGCGGATGTCGTGTGCCAAATGTTTGCCGCCGAATTGTGCGCCAAGCCCGATTTTATGGGCTTCCTTCAGCAGTTTTTTCTCCAAGTCGATGTCGCGGAAGGCGCGTCCCGTCTCGTCGCCCGTCGTGGGCAGCGAGTCGTAGTATTTAATCGACGCGAGTTTCACGGTCAGCAGGTTTTTCTCTGCCGAAGTGCCACCGATGACAAACGCGATGTGGTAGGGCGGACAGGCTGCCGTGCCGAGCGACTTCATCTTCTCGACGAGGAAAGGCAGCAGCGTACCCTCGTTTTGAATCGTGGCCTTCGTCATCGGGTAGAAATAAGTCTTATTGGCTGAACCGCCACCCTTCGCCACCATCACGAAGTGATATTCCGCGCCCTCGCAAGCCTCGATGTCGATTTGTGCAGGCAGGTTGCAGCGCGTGTTCACCTCGTCGTACATATTGAGCGGTGCGTTCTGCGAATATCGCAGGTTGTCCTCCGTAAACGTGTTGTAAACGCCAAGCGACAGGGCTTCCTCGTCTTCGAATCCCGTCCAGACTTGCTGACCCTTTTCGCCGTGGATAATCGCCGTGCCCGTGTCCTGACAGAACGGCAGGATGCCTTTCGCCGCCACTTCCGCATTGCGCAGGAACTGCAACGCCACGTATTTGTCGTTTTCCGACGCCTCGGGGTCGTTCAGAATCGCTGCCACTTGCAGGTTGTGTTCGCGGCGCAGCATAAATTCCACATCGTGGAACGCCTGCTGTGCCAACAGCGTCAGTGCCTCACGCGACACTTTCACGATTTCCTTGCCCTCGAATTGGGCGGTTGTCACACCCTCTTTCGTCAGAAGGCGATACTCGGTTTTGTCCTCGCCCATCTGGAACATCGGGGCGTACTTAAATTCAGGTTTTGTTGCCATAATATTGTTGTTTTCGTTGTATTTTTCCGCAAAGATACGAAAAAAATAGGAACGAAGAATGAAGAATGAGGAATTATTTTTGAAAAGTTGAGAAATCTCACGCATTTTTTGTATAATTCCCAAGAAAGTTGTATTTTTGCAAAAGAATCGAAGCCCCTAAAGGGTTAGATGGTAGAAATTTTGTGATAAATAAGGACATTTTCAGAAACGTTACCTAAAAACTACGTATGAAACAGATTAAATTTTTTCTGCTCACTGCGCTTTTAAGTATGGTTGGAGCGAGGGCAATAGCCCACGACATTGAAGTGAAAAACGCAGATGGTGTCACCATCTATTACACATGGGCGAATAACAAAACGGAGTTGTCCGTTAGCTATCGTGGAACTTCTTCTGGTGATTATTCTAACGAATATACAAGCAACGTGGTTATTCCCGAATCTGTCGCCTATAACGGAGCAACTTATCCCGTGACGAGCATCGGCAATAATGCATTCATGAACTGCCCCATCCTGATGAGCGTGACGATTCCGAATTCCGTGACGACCATCGGCGAGGCGACGTTCTATAACTGTATTTAGAGACCTCTAAACAACTATAAACAATGAAAAACATATAGAGATAAACCTCTGTATATCAACCACTTTTAGATTTTAACACTTCTGACTTGCTTTTTGGTGGTTCTCAAAAATCCGCTTACCTTTGCAACGCATTTCTACCACGGAGAATTTTGAGGGCTTTTATTTTGCCATCTCGTGGAAAGGGTTGACAAAGGTTGACAAGAGTAGACAATGGTTGACTGATTAACGAAAGGGAAAGAAGCTCCACGGCTGCGGCCTCGTCCTTGTCGATGCCTGGGATATGAAACAAGAGGGGCTGGCGATCATTTTCACAAATGCCCACCACTGCCCAAGAGAGATTTATGTAATGGAAATTGTTCTGCATAGTTGGGATGTTTTAGAGCCTGTTCTTTTCCGCATTACCTGCCCCCGTGCCCTTGTATTTCGAGCGGGTGGCGTTGAAGTTGTAGCGAATGGTTATTTCTGCATAGCGAGTGTCAAGGCTGTTGTCTTGCACTAATTGCATCTGCTGGTTATACAGCTTTATCTTCTGTCTGGCATTGAACAGGTCGTAGCCGGCAAGT
>CACYQZ010000019.1 GCA_902776665.1 uncultured Prevotellaceae bacterium | reverse complement strand
CAGCAGCATCGTCTGCCAATAGCGGCCCATGCGTCCGTTGCCGTCTATGAAGGGATGGATAAACTCAAACTCATAGTGGAACACGCACGAATAGACCAGCGGATGTGTCTTGCAAGTCTTGACCCAATGGAACAAGTCGCCCATCAGTTTTGGTACTCGGTCAGGCGGCGGAGCCATGTGCTGGCAGTTGCCATTTCCATCGAACACCCCGACACCCTCTTGCCGATAGTGTCCAGCGTTTCGCACCAATTGGCTCATCATCAGACCATGAGCCTTCAGCAGGTCTTTCTCTTTGAAAGCATCCAACTGAGGCATCAGGCGGTAAGCCTCAATCGCATTCTTCACCTCCTGTATCTCATCGGGAGCACCCAACACATGTTTGCCGTCGATGATGTCCGTCACCTGCTTCAGAGTAAGTGTATTATTCTCAATGGCCAGCGACGAATGGATAGTCCTTATTTGGTTTTTCTTTCGCAGCATAGGAGAAGGTACGTCATTTCCTATGCGTGAGTTTAGGTTACCCACTTGTTCAGAAATCTCTGAAATCTGGTGAAGAATCTTCTCTGTGATGTTAAATGGCGGTATATACATACTTCTTTATATTTAAATATCTGTTTTACCTGTTACGGCTTCGCAGATAACGCTCTTCTTGTAGTCCGCAAAGATAATAATTTTTTGTGATATGACCAAACAAATGGTTGAAAAATATAAGATAGTTTTTTGATGTTTTCCCAAAAAAATGTAACTTTGCAAACAGAATCAAGTAAATTCCGATGATATCCGTAGAAAATCTGAAAGTGGAATTTGGCGTGAAGCCGTTGTTTAGCGGGGCGAACTTCGTGGTGAACGACCGCGACCGCATTGCGCTCGTGGGCAAGAACGGCGCCGGGAAATCGACGCTGCTGAAAATCCTGTGCGGACAGCAGCAGCCGACGAGTGGCGTGGTGAACATTCCGACGGACACGACGGTGGGCTATCTGCCGCAGGTGATGCAGTTGGCCGACTCGACGACCGTCACCGAGGAGACGCGCAAGGCTTTTGCCGACTCGACGCGCCTGAAGGCGAAAATCGACCGTATGGAGCGCGAACTGGCCGAGCGTACCGACTACGAGAGCGACGAATACATGGCGTTGGTGGAGCGGTTCACGCAGGAGCACGAGCGCTACCTGATGCTCGGCGGCGAGAACTACGAGGCGGAAATTGAGCGTACGCTGCTCGGACTGGGTTTTTTGCGCACGGATTTCGAGCGTCCGACGAGTGAATTTTCGGGCGGTTGGCGTATGCGCATCGAGTTGGCGAAGATTCTGCTGCGCCGTCCCGATGTGTTGTTGCTCGACGAGCCCACGAACCACCTCGACATCGAGTCGATTCAGTGGTTGGAGCAGTTTTTGGCGACGAGCGGCTCGGCGGTGATTCTCGTCAGCCACGACCGTGCTTTCATCAACAATGTCACGAACCGCACGCTGGAAATTTCGTGTGGTCAAATCATCGACTATCGCGTGAAATACAGCGAATATGTCGAGCTTCGGAAGGAGCGTCGCGAACAGCAACTCCGCGCCTACGAGAACCAACAGAAAGAAATCGCCGATATGCAGGCGTTCATCAACCGCTTCCGCTATCAGGCGACGAAGGCCGTGCAGGTGCAGCAGAAAATCAAGCAGTTGGAGAAAATCGTGCCCATCGAAATCGACGAGGTCGATCACTCGAAACTTCGCCTGAAATTCCCGCCGTGTCTGCGAAGTGGGGATTATCCTGTCATCGCGGAAGATGTAAAAAAAGAATATCCAGCCCCCCACCAACTCCCCCCCGAAGGGGGAGGGTATGATATTACCCTTGAGGAAAAGAAAATCAATCGGTACAGAACGGCTCATCCCGATTTATATATGCTTTTAAAGGATTTTTCTTTGCAGAATAGGCACGATATGACAGATGCAGAAAGAGTCCTTTGGGAACAATTACGAGGCAAACAGTTAGGCGTAAAATTTAGGCGACAGCACATCATTGGTGATTATATTGCCGATTTTATATGCCTTTCTCATCGTCTTGTTGTTGAAGTTGATGGAGAATACCACAATTATGACGAACAAAAACGCATAGACCAAATTCGTACAGATTTTTTAAATAAAGTGGGATTCAATGTCCTTCGATTTACCAATCGTCAAGTTCTTTTTGAAATAGACAATGTCCTCAATCAAATAATTCATTCTTTAAAAGCCTCTCCCTACGGGGGAGAGGTTGGAGAGGGGCTTCATTTAGTCTTTTCCAACGTCAATTTCACCCTCAAACGCGGTGAAAAAGTGGCATTCGTCGGCAAGAACGGTGAGGGAAAAACCACGCTTGTGAAGTGTATCATGGGCGAGATTCCGTTCGAGGGAAATCTGAAAATCGGCCACAACGTGCAAATCGGCTACTTCGCCCAGAATCAGGCGCAGTTGCTCGATGAGTCGCTCACCGTCTTTGAGACCATCGACCGAGTGGCACGCGGCGAAATCCGCCTGCGCATCAACGACATTCTCGGTGCGTTTATGTTCGGTGGCGAGGAGTCGGACAAAAAAGTAAAAGTGCTGTCGGGCGGTGAGCGCAGTCGGTTGGCGATGATTCGCCTGCTGTTGGAACCCGTGAACCTGCTCATTCTCGACGAGCCGACGAACCACCTCGATATGCAGTCGAAAGACGTGTTGAAAGAAGCCATCCGAGCCTTCGACGGCACCGCCATCATCGTCAGCCACGACCGCGAATTCCTCGACGGCCTCGTCACGAAAGTCTATGAGTTTGGTGGTGGTCGCGTCCGCGAGCATCTCGGTGGTATTTACGACTTCCTCAGAAGAAAAAACATCGATTCGTTGAACCAATTAGGCGAAAAAACGGCATCACCCACCGAACAACCAGCCATCAGCGCCCAACAACCATCGCCCAACACCTTAAAAGCCTCTTACGCCGACCAAAAAGAGCAGCAGCGAAAGTTCAAAAAAGCCGAAAAGGCCGTGAAAGCCTGCGAGGAGAAAATTGCGCAGATGGAAGCCCAACTCAAGGAAATGGACGCGATTCTGATGCTGCCCGAGCACGCCACCGACATGAAGCTCATCAACGAATATGCCGAAATCATGCGCAACCTCGAGGCGGAAAATGACCGATGGATGACGCTCTCCGAGGAATTGGAGGCACTCAATTCTTAAAAATATGATTTTTGAGGTGAAATTACCTTAAAATAATTACCTTTGCAGTCGAAATCAAACTACTTGAATCAAAATGAAGACTTTATCAACCATTTTTTTGATGCTGACGGCAGTTGCAGGATTCGCTGCCTCGCAAGCCGGCAATGACTATCCCGTCGCCTTTCCCAAAAATCAGGAGCGCACCTATTCAGAGCGTGTGTTGAACAGCGTTGGGTTGGGCGAAAACAAAGCAACTGTGTCCGACAAATCGAAGGTTTATTGCGATATGACGCGCCGTTCACTCGTGGCGAAGGCCGGTGAGACGGTGTTGCCGACGCTTGGCTTTTCGACGGACTGGATGCACAGTTATGTTTATATCGACAAAAACAGAAACGGCCAGTTCGACGTGAGCGAGCCTGACGGACGGGGCGGATTGTCGGAAGACAACGACCTCGTGGCGTTTTCTGCCTTGAAACGTGCCGACGGCAACTATTACAATAGTGCAGGCCAACAGGTGCACCTTTCGACGCTTCCGCCGCCTGCCTTCACCATTCCGTCGTCGATGGAACCGGGCTACTATATGATGCGCTACAAGGTCGATTGGGACTCTTGCGACCCTGCCGGGCGCGTCGATGAGGCGGAAAGCATCATTAAAAATGGTGGTGCCATTGTCGATGTGCGGCTGCGCATCTATGACAACGAGGAAGTCCACATCTCAACGGTTACAAACGGCGGCGTGGTTCGGATTTTCGACGGTCGGTTGGCCGACGGCGTCACTTGGACGATAGGAAAAGAACTTCCGCTGATCGTCACGCCCGACCTTGGCAACCGTCTGAAGCGATTGACCGTGCGCCACGGCAATTTGTCGGTAGATAGCATTGTGAACCACGTGGCGCAATATGCCGATGAAACGATTGATATTAGCACGGTGCAAGACGGCCTTGTCACACTCGAAGGGTCGCTCCTCGATGGCGATATACTCATCACAGCGGAGTTTGAAACCGACCCCGAAGGCGGCGTTACGCAAGCCTACAAACTCATCTTCAACGACGAGTTCAACCAGCCCGACGGTTCGCAGCCCGACCCGAAGAAATGGCGCACCTCGACGCGCTACGGTTCGACGTGGAACCGCTGGATTAGCGACCGTTCTGAGGTGGCTTTCATCCGCGACGGTGCATTGGTCTGTCGGGCGATTCCGAACCCCGACACCTCGACCGACAATGTCCCGATGATTACGGGCGCGAAGGAGACACGCGACAAATTCTCGTTCACCTACGGAAAAGTGGAAGTGCGCCTGAAAACCACCAACCACCGAGGCAATTTCCCTGCGGCATGGATGATGCCGCAACCGCCCTGCGATGGGTGGCCGAAAGCAGGCGAAATCGACATTTTCGAGAGCATAGACACCGAAAACAAGGCATATCACACCGTTCACACACACTGGACGTGGACATTGGGCAACAAAAACAATCCGCAGTCGTCGTTCAGCGAGTGGATGGATGTCGAAAACTGGCACGTCTATGGCCTGATTTGGGAGAAAGACCTGCTGATTTGGACGGTGGACTGTCGTGAAGTGGGGCGCTACGCGAAATCTTCTGACAAAAACGCCTTGAACAACGGTCAGTGGCCGTTCACGGCGCCGTTCTACCTGATTCTCAACCAGAGCGTGGGCAACGGTTCGTGGGCCGCCAACGCCGACACGGAATTCACCTACGAAACGCTGTTCGACTACATCCGCGTCTATCAGAAGAAGAAAATCGTTTCGGGCATCGAAAATTTCGAGGCAGATGACGTCGCGCAGTCGTCCAACGACGGTCGAATCTACGATTTGCTGGGCAGGAAAATGTCGGAAAACGACACGCTTCAGAAAGGAATTTACATTAGCAACGGTCGGAAATTTGTCGTCAAATAAGGTCGATTTTCCCGAAAAAACTCTTTTTTCGTCGGGTTCCGTAAAAGATTTCGTCGATTTTCGTAAAATTTTTGGTCGAAGATTGTAATAATTCGTCGCCTCGGTGGTCTTATTAGCAGAAATGACGGACAAAGAACTGGTCAACGAAGTTTTGCAGGGCGACAGTCAGCGGAGTTTTTCCGAAATTGTGAGCCGCTATTCGGGAATGGTTTTCTCGAAAGCCCTCGGCATCGTCAAGCGCGAAGATTTGGCGAAAGACGTGGCGCAGCAGACCTTCATCAAGGCTTACGAGCGCTTGGCTTATTGGCGCAGCGACAAACTCGGTCCGTGGCTCGTGAGCATCGCGATGCACACGGCGTTGAACGAACTCGAGCGAGAACGGCGAAACCGCAGTCTGAGCGTCGAGGAAAACGACTACGACGAACACCGCGAACGGCTTCTACAGCGTGTCGAGGAGGCCATCGGCGAACTCGGCGAGCCCGACGGCGGAATCGTCAGAATGTATTACTACGAGCAGTGTAAAACCGACGAAATCGCCCGTCAGACGGGACTTTCGCAGTCGAATGTGCTGGTTCGGTTGCATCGAATTCGCGAACGGTTGAGGAAACGGCTCGGAAATGATGAGTAATGAGTAATGGAAATGGATAAGGATAAGGATATGGAAACCAGGAATCATTTGACGGAAGAGGGGCTCGACGCGCTCATCCGACAGTCGTTTGAGAGGAAGAAAATCGCCGAGGACATCAGCGTTTCGGTGATGAAGGAACTGCGTCGCGCGACCCGCCGCCGTCGCCTGCACCAATGGGCGAGGATGGTCGCCTTCAGTTTCGGTCTGCCGATGGTGATGCTCGTGTTTGGCTGGCTGCTCTGGAGTTTCGTCAGCCGAGGAAGCCTTCAGTTGCAGTTCACGCTGTTCGACTCGCAAATTTCCTTGGGAAACTGGGTCTATCTCTGCCTTGTCTTCCCCGTCGCCACGATGATTTACGCCTTTTTTCGCGCCATCGAAAAATTTTCTTGGCAGCAAGTGTAATAATTCGTCAAGTCGGCGGTCTTAATAGTGAGTTTACAAAAAAATAATCAACTTTTTAAAAATTAAGAATTATGCATTCAGTAGATCTTGAACCACTTATGGCCATTATCCTTAGCCTGGGAATCCCCATCGTGGCCATCATCGGAGGATTCATTTCCTCGATTCGCAAAAACCAAAACGAGACCGAACTTCGTCGGCTCATCATCGAAAACCAGACCGACATCGAAACGGCGAAGGCACTCATCGCCGAGCCCGACAAGAAGGCGAACAAATTCGGGACGCTTCGCGGTGCTTGTGTGCTGCTTGGCATCGGACTCGGCGCACTTGTCAATTACTTGCTCAACGTAACGATGGTCGGCCCTAAAGGAATCTATTTCTGGATTCTCCTCGCCTTCGGTGTCGGCCTCGGTCTGCTCGTGTCGTTCCTCGTCGAAATGAAATTGCAGAAAAAGATGAAAAACGAGGAATGAAAGTTGAAAGAAAATTCTCTCTTTGAAAGTTCCGCCGTGCATCTTGCGATGTGTGGCGGAAGTTTTTTTGATAAAAAATCAGAAAAAATGACGAATTGTGCTGATTTATAGATAAAAAAAAGTAACTTTGCAGCATTGAAGATAATTTTTTAATAACTAAACCATAAAACTATTAGAAAAAATGAAAATGAGTAAAATGATTCCGATGGCTATGCTCGCAGCACTGCCGATGGCAGGAATGGCACAGAAATCGGGCCTCAAGATGGAAAATCTTGACAAGACCGTGAAGCCTGCAGAGGACTTCTACATGTTTGCAACAGGAGGATGGCAGAAAAACAATCCGCTGCCCGCTGCCTACTCGCGTTTCGGCAGTTTCGACCAGTTGCAGGAGGACAACAACAAGCGCATCAACACGATTCTCGACGAACTGCAGAAAAAGACGTTCGCCGCAGGAACAACCGAGCGCAAACTCTCTGATTTCTACAAACTCGCGATGGATGCCGACCGCCGCAACCGCGAGGGCATCGCACCCGTAAAACCGCTGCTCGACGAGATGGAAGCCGCCAAAACGAAGGCCGACTTGCAGAAAATCCAACTGAAATACGCCATGAACGGCTATGGAGTGCCGTATCGTTCGGGTTTCGGAGCCGACGAGAAGAACGTGACGATGAACATCATGAACATCTCGCAGGGTGGACTGTCGCTCGGTCAGAAAGACTATTATCTGAACAACGACGAGGCAACGGTGAAAATTCGTGAGGCTTACAAGGAGCACGTGGCACGGATGTTCCAACTTTTCGGATTCACGAAGGCACAGGCCGAGGCGAAGCGCGACGCCGTGTTCCGTTTCGAGACCTCGCTGGCGCTGATTTCGAAGAGTCGCACCGAACTTCGCGACCCGCAAGCCAACTATAACAAAATGACGCTCAAGGAGTTGGATGCACTCTGTCCGAACATTATGTTCGAGAAAATGTCGAACGCCGAGGGTGTCAAGAGCGAATTCATTCAGGAAATCATCGTCGGACAGCCGAAATTCATGGAAGGTGTCGATAAACTCATCGCTGCCATGACCGCCGACGACCTGCGCGCCTATATGCAGTGGGACGTGATTTCGGGTGCTTCGGGTGTGTTAACCGACGAGATTCGCGAAGCCAACTTCGACTTCTGGGGCAAGACGATGACAGGCCGCAAAGAGGACTATCCGCTTTGGAAACGCGCCACGAACCAAGTGCAAAGTGCCATGGGCGAGGCCCTCGGAAAAATGTATTGCGACCGCTACTTCCCTGCCACCTCGAAAAAGCAGATGGAAACACTTGTGAAGAACCTGCAAATCGCCCTCGGCGAGCGCATCGACGCACAGAAATGGATGAGCAACGAAACGAAGCAGAACGCCCACAAGAAACTTTCGACTTTCTACGTGAAAATCGGCTATCCCGACAAGTGGACCGACTATTCCAAACTGCAAATCGACCCGTCGAAGTCGTTCTATGAGAATATGCAGGCCGTACGCGCTTGGCGTCATCAGAAGCACATCGACGAAAAGGCAGGAAAACCCGTCGATCGCGACGAGTGGTATATGACACCGCAGACCGTGAACGCCTACTACAACCCGACCACCAACGAAATCTGCTTCCCCGCAGGCATCCTGCAATATCCGTTCTTCGACCCGAAAGCCGACGAAGCCTTTAACTACGGTGCCATCGGCGTGGTCATCGGCCACGAAATGACCCACGGATTCGACGACCAAGGTCGCCAGTTCGACGCCGATGGCAATATGCACGACTGGTGGACAGCCGCCGATGCTGAGGGCTTCAACGAGCGTGCAGATATGTATGACCGCTTCTTCTCGGCCATCGAAGTGCTGCCCGGCCTGCAAGCCAACGGTCGCCTGACGCTCGGTGAAAACCTCGCCGACCACGGTGGTCTGCAACTCGCGTGGTATGCCTACAAGAACGCCACCGCCAAGAAACCGCTCAAGACGAAAGACGGTTTCACGGGCGATCAGCGCTTCTTCATCGCCTACGCAGGCGTGTGGGGTCAGAACATCACCGAGGAGGAAATCCGCAACCGCACGAAGAACGACCCCCACTCGCTCGGCGAATGGCGCGTGAACGGAGCCCTTCCCCACGTCGATATGTGGTACGAAGCCTTCGACGTGAAGCCTGGCGACAAAATGTTTATCCCGAAGGAAGAGCGCCTCGACCTCTGGTAATCCCCCAATTATTCAGATGGAAAAACCAAAATCATTTCCTCTGAAAAGTCAAAAAATATCCGAATCGTTTGGCGGTTCGGATATTTTTTTGTAACTTTGCATACACAATGGCCGACAAACACCTCTATATCATCAGTGGCCCAAACGGTGCAGGGAAGACTACGGCATCCTACACTGTGCTACCCAAGATTCTGCAATGCAAAGAATTTGTCAATGCAGACGAGATAGCGCGTGGCTTGTCGCCATTCAATCCCGATTCTGTCGCCATACAAGCAGGTAGGCTGATGTTGGAGCGAATCCGCGAATTGTTACAGAGAAACGAAAGTTTCTCCATCGAAACAACCCTTTCCACTCGGTCATATGTCCAATTGGTAGAAAAAGCCCATCGGCAAGGCTATGAGGTGACGCTTCTCTATTTTTGGCTGAAATCGCCAGACCAAGCCATTCAGCGTGTAGCCGAGCGTGTGGCAAAGGGTGGCCACGACATTCCCAAAAATATCATCGTCCGCAGGTATCGCGAAGGTTTGGAAAACCTCTTTAACCTCTATATGCCAGTTGTCGATACGTGGCTGCTCATCAACAATGGCGAAATGCCGAGAACCATCATCGCCACAGGCGGAAAGGGACAGGAAACGATCGTTGAAGAACAAGAACACTACAAAAAAATTGAAGAATATGTCAAGAGCAGAACATCACAAACTGATTGAGAAAATCGTCTATGGTCTGAAGATTGCCGAGCGCGAGATGCTTGAAGAAAAGGCCAGGAACAACGAAGATGTCATTGTCTGTGGCGATGACAACGTGATTCGTCATATTCCTGCCCAGAATTTCTTGTAGAAAAAACAAACGCTAAATCATCATTTTCCACTTTTCATTTTCAATCTGCCGATGTTGCAAAACAGAGGCACATTGAAATCACGAAATTTTCTGCTTAAAATAAAAGTTTTATCCGAATCGTTTGGCGGTTCGGATATTTTCATGTAATTTTGTAGCCGACCTGAAATCCCGGAAAGGGAAAGGAGGGTCAAATTTTCGTGGGAAAAGTATTAACAAGCGTTTGCTGTTATTCGGAATCGTTTCAAGAACCTGAGAAATTCAAAAAAACACTAATCCGAAGAATAAATTGCAAATGTCCGCGCTACGCGTGGGCGTAATTTATCTGGATTAGTAGGCTTCTCAGGGCCTTTGAAACGTGGATGATGCGTCCACGTTTTATTTGTCCTAAACGAAGCCTACACTTCCGAAGATAAGCAATACGCCCAAACTATGCATAGCGTATGGCAATAAGGAATTTAGACAGGGCCAAAGAGGCCAAGAAGGACGAGTTTTACACGCAACTCGCCGACATTGAGAACGAGTTGAAGCACTATCGGCAGCATTTTCGCGGGAAGACAATTCTCTGCAATTGCGACGACCCTTACGAGAGCAACTTTTTCAAGTATTTTGCGAACAATTTCAACGCTTTCGGGCTGAAGAAACTGATTGCGACGTGCTACAACGGTTCGCCCGTGCAGGGTTCGGAGTTGATGCTCGACTTCGGCGATTTTCAGGACGAGCCGAAAAAGATTGCCTACAAGGTGGAGATTACGGAGGTGACGGATGTGAACGGCGACGGTCGAATCGACTTGGCTGACGTGCGCCACTTGATTCAGAACGACAAAAACGTGCTTTCCACGCTGAAGGAAAACGGCGATTTCCGCTCGAAAGAGTGTATCGAACTGCTGAAAGAGGCGGACATTGTCGTTACCAATCCGCCGTTTTCGCTCTTCCGAGAGTATGTGGCGCAGTTGATGAAGTTTGAAAAGAAATTTATCATTATTGGACACCAAAATGCTATTACTTACAAAGAAATCTTCCCATTAATAAAGGAAAATAAAATATGGTTAGGTTTTGGTTTTAAAGGTGGAGCGGCTCATTTTGTTTCCCCTTATGAAGATATTGCTACGGCAGGAGACCATCGCAAGGGAATGATTAGAGTTTCTGGAGTAAATTGGTTTACAAACCTTGACCATAAAAAACGCCACGAAGAATTGATTCTTTTTCATAAATATTCGCCCGAAGAATATCCAAAATACGACAATTATGATGCAATAGATGTTGGAAAAACGGCAGAAATACCTGTCGATTATGATGAAATAATGGGCGTTCCTATCACTTTTTTGGATAAATATAATCCTGAACAATTTGAAATTATTCGTTTTCGGAAAGGAAACGACGAAAAAGATTTGAGTATTAACGGCAAATGCCCTTATTTTAGAATTTTAATCCGTAAAAAGAAATAAAACTATGCAAATCGAACTTCAAAAAATCACTGTCCGCGAGCTCACTGCAGGCTATGAGGACAACGAAGAACAGGGCGTTCGCGGCTATGGCGGGCGGCTCGACATTCGCCCGCCGTATCAGCGCGAATTCATCTACGACGAGAAGAAACGCGCCGCCGTGATTACCACCATCAAAAAAGGATTTCCGCTCAACGTGATGTATTGGGCGACACGCGACAACGACGCCGAAGTGCCCTTCGAGGTGATGGACGGACAGCAGCGCACCATCTCGATTTGCCAGTATGTGAACGGCGATTTCGCCTACGATTTCCAGTATTTCCACAACCTGACCGACGCCGAGAAAAAGCAGATTCTGGACTATGAACTAATGGTTTATGTCTGCTCGGGCAACGACAGGGAAAAACTCGACTGGTTTCAGACCATCAACATCGCCGGCGAACGGCTGACCGACCAAGAACTGCGCAACGCGGTGTATGCAGGGCCTTTCGTGAGCGATGCGAAACGCTATTTCTCGAAATCGAACTGCGCCGCCTATAATATGGGAAAATACTTGGTGAACGGCTCGCCCATCCGTCAAGACTACTTGGAAACGGCACTGAAATGGATTGCCAACGCGCAGAGCAAGCCCGGACAGAAAATGACGGTGGAAAACTATATGGCGACGCACCAGCACGACCCGAATGCGACGCAGTTGTGGCAGTATTTCTCGTCGGTGATGACGTGGGTGGCGGCAACTTTCGACATTGGCAAGCGCAAGCAAATTATGAAGGGCGTGGACTGGGGCGGCCTGTACCACCGATTCGGCGACGCAATTCTCGACAAGGCCGAACTGGATGCCGAAATCAGCCGTCTGATTATCGACAGCGAGGTGCAGAACAAGAAAGGCATTTGTTCGTTTGTGCTGACACGCGACGAGCACGACTTGGGTCTGCGAGCCTTCCCCGACGACATCAAACTGGCCGTTTACGAACAGCAAAACGGCGTGTGTCCGCTCTGCGGCGAGCATTTCGACATCGGACAGATGGAGGGCGACCACATCACGCCGTGGCGCGACGGCGGTCGGACAATCGTTGAAAACTGCCAGATGCTGTGCCGCGAGTGTAATCGGCGGAAGGGGGCGAGGTAAACATCTCCCCATTCTATGGAAGGCAGGGAGGAAAGTTGCAATAACATTCCTACTTGATACGCCGTCGTGTTTTTCTTTTTCAACTTGTTGGGAAGATGAATTTGCATTTTAACGCAGTTTTGTCTGCAAAAATTTGCATTTTAACGCAGTTTGAGTCGTAAAAATTTGCATTTTAACGCAGTTTGAGTCGTAAAAATTTGCATTTTAACGCAGTTTTGTTTTGTTCGTATCAGATTTTTCATTATCTTTGTGGCGATTTTGAAACAAATAAGAAAATAAGAGATATGGACGAAAGAATCATTCTTGAGGTGCTGGCCGAGCAGAAAGAGGAAATCGCATCGTTGAACGCTGAAAAATGGTGTTCTAGAATGGAGGAGAGGCAGTTCGAGTTCGACAGTCCTTTGGCGCAGGTCGTCATTGGTGTGCGGCGCTCGGGAAAATCTACGCTTTGCCACAAAGTTTTGTTGCAGAACCGCATCCGATATGCCTATGTGAACCTTGATGACGACCGGCTGATGGGGCTCAAGGCATCGGACTTGAATACCCTTTTGAGTTGTATCTATCAACTATACGGGCAGGATATTAACTATTTCTTTTTGGACGAGATGCAGAACGTGGAGGGTTGGCATCTGTTTGTCAATCGTTTGTTGAGAAACAATTATCGCGTTTTTGTCACGGGTTCGAATGCCCACTTATTGAGTAGTGAACTGGCGACTCACCTCACAGGGCGCTATAATGAAATACGGCTGTATCCATTTTCTTTTTCGGAGTATTGCACGTATCAACAATTGGATTTGAACGGGATGACCACCAAATCGAAGGCTGCATTGAAAGCCGCATTTACGGAATATCTTGTCGATGGCGGTTTTCCTGAACTAATGCGTGTACGCAACAAACGGGCTTATGTGCAAGGTCTCATCGAAACGGTCATTAACAAGGATGTCAAGAATCGTTTTCGCATTCGGAATGTGGAAGCTTTGCGGCAGATGGCCGACCATCTCATCAGCAACACTTGTCAGGAAATCAATTACGAGGCTCTGGCCGAACAGTTGGGACTGGGCAGTCTGGCCACAGCCCAAAAGTATGTCGGTTATCTCACTCAGGCTTTTCTTTTGACGCAACTTCGGAAATTTTCCTTCAAAAGTCGTGTTCGTATTCGCGACTCGAAAGGATATGTCGTTGATACGGGAATGATTGCCAACAGGAAGGACGCTCTGCTTCCCGACAATTATGGCTGGCGATTGGAAAATGTTGTTTTTGTGGAACTTTTGCGCCGTGCTGCGCCACTGTTTCACGACATCTATTATTACAAGCCCACGAGCCGCAGCAAGGAAGTAGATTTCGTGGTCTGTGAGCAAGGTAATGTGGTGGAATTGGTGCAAGTGGCCTACGACATCGTGTCGCCCAAAACTTTCAAGCGTGAAACGGAATCGCTGACACAAGCCGCCGCAAAATTAGATTGCGACAGGCTTACCCTTGTCACCCTATCAGAGTCGCGCGACGAAGTGGTGAATGGGCATACCGTCCGTGTCAGAAATGTTGTCGATTGGCTATTGAAGAAAGAGTTATAAAATTCTTTTGCTCGACAAAATAAATTCTTTACTTTGTTCTCGCTTAACCGAAATTTTTGTACCTTTGACTCCGTCGAAGGTACTCTCGTTCGAGAATAAAAAAGAAAAATCATTTTTCTTTTTGTATTCTGCTCACTTATTTGTACCTTTGTACCCGATGCGCATTGCAATTTTGAATTTGATGCCGCTGAAAGAGGTCACGGAGCGTGATTTTCTAAGAATATTCGGCAGTATGCCGCATCTGGTGGAAATCCACTGGATGCGGTTGCGGTCGCACGTGCCGAAGCATACGTCGGCAGAGCACATGGACGCGCTCTACGAGTATTTCGACGAACTGAGCGAGGTGCCCGACGGCTTGATTGTGACGGGGGCGCCGGTGGAACAGCTCGATTTCGAGCAGGTGACCTACTGGCCGGAGCTTTGCGCGATTTTCGACTGGGCGCGACGGAGCGTGACATCGACGATTTATGTGTGCTGGGCGGCGCAGGCGGGGCTCTACCACCATTTTGGAGTGCCGAAATATCCGCTTCCGAGCAAGAAATTCGGCATTTTCCGTCAAAAGTTGCTTGTCAAGAGTCCGCTTTTCGACGGTTTCGGACGCGAATTGATGATGCCGCACAGTCGGCACACGGAGATTCGTCGCGACGACATTTTGGTTCATCCAGAACTCACGCTCGCCGTCGATTCCGACGAAACGGGACCGTCGATTGTCACGGCACGCGACGGTCGCGAAATCTTTATCACAGGACATTGGGAATACGCCACTGATACGCTCGACACGGAGTATCGTCGCGATATGCAAAAAGGTCGGACGGACGTGGGGTTGCCGCTGAATTATTACCCGAATGACAATCCGCAGAATCCGCCTGTAGATACGTGGCACGAGGCGACGCTGCAGTTTTATAGGAATTGGATCGAATTTTTATGAAAAAGCTTGAACTGTTGGCTCCGGCCAAGAATTTGGAATGTGGAATCGCTGCCATCGACCATGGCGCAGATGCCGTTTACATCGGGGCTCCGCGCTTTGGTGCAAGGGCTGCGGCAGGCAATTCGGTGGGCGACATCGCCGCGTTGTGCCGCTATGTCCATCAGTTCGATGCAAAGGTTTATGTGACAACGAACACGATTATTTTCGACGATGAACTCGACGACACTTTCCGACTAATTGAGGAACTGCAAGCGGTGGGTGTCGATGCGATTCTTGTTCAAGATATGTCAATTGTCAATTGTCAATTGTCAATTGGATTGCACGCAAGCACGCAGGCCGACAACCGTACGCCAGAAAAAGTGGCATGGCTTCGGTCACAAGGCTTCAGTAGGGTAGTGCTGGCACGAGAATTGTCGTTGGAGGAGATTCGCGAGATTCACGAGCGCGTGCCCGATGTTGAACTCGAAGTGTTTGTGCACGGTGCGTTGTGCGTGAGTTACAGCGGTCAGTGCTACCTGTCGCAGCATTGTTTCGGTCGTTCGGCGAATCGTGGCGAGTGTGCGCAGATGTGTCGGATGAAGTACGACATTGTCGATGCCGACGGTCGCGAAATCGCCCATCAGCGGCATTTTTTGTCGTTGAAAGACCTCTGTCGCATCGACGATTTGGAGGCGCTGGCCGATGCTGGTGCCGTGTCGTTTAAAATCGAAGGTCGATTGAAGGATGTCGGCTACGTGAAAAACGTGGTTTCGGCCTATTCTCAACGGCTCGACGCGCTCTGTCGGAAGCGTCCCGACGACTTCCAACGGGCTTCTCGCGGGCGCGTGAATTATTTTTTTAAGCCCGACCTGAAAAAGACCTTCAACCGAGGTTTTACGGACTATTTTCTGCATTGCAAACGCGATGAACAGGGCATTTTGCAGGGTCGGCAGGCTGACATCGTTTCGCTCGACACGCCGAAAGCCCTCGGCGAATATGTGGGTCGGGTGAAGGAGATTCGACGCGATTCGCTGACGGTGGCTGGCACGGCGGCATTTGCGAATGGCGATGGGATTTGTTTTTTTAAGGGGAGTGAAAGGGAATGGAAAGGAAGTGAAAGGGAAGTGAAAGGGAATGATTTGGTTGGTTTTCGGGTGAATCGGGTAGAGGGGAACCGCCTTTTCCCGCTGAAAATGCCCGAGGGACTGCGACCTGGAATGGTGCTGTATCGCAACCACGATATTGCCTTTGAAAAAGTGCTGTCGGGCAAGACGTCAGAGCGGAAAATCCCTGTGAAAATGGTGTTTCGAGAGGTTCCAGACGGCTTTGAATTGTCGTTTGATGAAGGAATCGGGATGAAGGATGAGGGAGAATGTCGGAAAGGGGTTCTGAAAATCGAAAAAACGTTGGCGGAAAAGCCACAGCGCGAAAACATCGTCCGGCAACTCACGAAACTCGGAAATACGCCCTTCGTTTGCGACGAAATCGTCATCGAGGGCGATGCCGATAAATATTTCATTCCGTCGAGCCAACTGACGGAGTTGCGGCGGCAGGTATGCCTCACCCCCAGCCCCTCCCAACGGGAGGGGAAAGAGAAACCCACCCCCAACCCCTCCCCACGGGAGGGGAGTTGGAATTTCCATGAGGGTGGATTCTTACTCAACGTCTCCAACCACCTCGCTCGCGAATTCTACGAGGGTCAGGGCGTCGCCGTCGAGCCTGCTTTTGAACTGAAAGAGCCGCCACAGGCGATGCTGATGCAATGTCGCCACTGTCTGCGCTACACGCTCGGCTACTGCGTGAAACACGGTGGACAAAAACCGACGTGGCGCGAACCGTTGTCGCTACGACTGGCCGACGGACGGGCGTTTCGATTGGAATTCGACTGTAAAAACTGTCAGATGAATGTTTTTTCGAGGTAAAAAGGTAAAAAGGTAAAAAATAAAAAAATGAGGAATATTGTCTATTTGATGTTGGGATTTTTGACGCTGAGTCTGACGGGTTGCTATCACGAAGAGTATTCGCAGGCGCGGCACTACGACGTGAACTACAATTTCGTGGTGAAGGCCGATTCTATCGACCTGCTCCGTCAGCAGCCAGAGGAACTTGCCAGCGAACTGCTCACTGACTCGTTTATCGTCAAAAAAGGCAACCATCTCGTCGTGGCCGACTTCCGCGTGATGCCCAACGACACGATTGACTCCGTTTGGGTGCAGGTCGCCACGCAAAATTCCGAGTTTGGCTGGACACGCGAGACCGAACTGTTGCCCGCCGTCGTGCCCGACGACCCCATTTCGCAGTTCATTTCGACATTTTCCGACCAGCACGTGCGTTATTCGCTCATCGTCGTCGTTCTGATAGCCTTTTTCTACCTGCTTTTCAAGGTCAATCGCCACAACGCCCACATCGTGCATTTCAACGACATCGACTCGTTCTATCCGATGCTTCTCGCCATCATCGTCGCCGTCGCCGCCACGTTCTATGCCTCGTTGCAAATGTTCGCGCCCGACCTTTGGGAACAGTTCTACTACCATCCGACGCTCAACCCCTTCTCCGTGCCTGGGCTGTTGTCGGCTTTCCTCGTGTCATTCTGGCTCATCATCATCGTTGGTGTGGCCGTTCTCGACGACATTCGCGGCAAACTGCCCTTCGGCGAAACGCTGCTCTACCTCGGCGGATTGCTCGGTGTCTGTGCCATCAACTACATCGTTTTCAGCATCACCACGCAGTGGTTGATCGGCTACGTTTTGTTGGTTGTTTATATCATTTTCGCCATCAAAAAATATCGAAATCGCGACAAAAAATCCATATAAATGAGGATTTCGTATGATGGGCGGAATGAGTACCTTTGCAGCCGAATCGTTTCAGCTTCGAGTTTCGAGGAGCGAGGAACGAGGAAAAATGAAAAAATGAAGGATTGAAAAAATGAAAAAAATTATCTTTTTGGGCCTGATTCAGGCCATTTTCGTGCCTGCGATGGCCGAAATTGAACAAAACGACACGTCGCGTGTGCTCGACTTGGACGAAGTAGTCGTGGTTTCGCAACCGAAAGAGCAGGTTCGACTGCGCCTTCAACCGTTGAGCAGCAGCGTGTTCGGCAGTGAGCAGATTCAGCAGTTGAACGTGCGCGATTTGAGCCAGTTGTCGCAGTTCGTTCCGTCGTTTGTAATGCCGCAATATGGTTCGCGACTGACCTCGTCGATGTATGTGCGAGGCATCGGTTCGCGCATCAACAATCCCGCTGTAGGTGTCTATTACGACAACATTCCGCTGATGTCGAAGGCGGCGTTCAACAACCACTTTTATATGCTCGACCGCGTCGATATTTTGCGCGGTCCGCAGGGCACGCTCTATGGTCAGAACACCGAGGGCGGACTGGTGCGCATCTACTCGAAAAACCCGATGAACTATCAGGGAACCGACGTGCAATTGGGCATCGGAACGGGGCTTTACTCGAATGTCGAGGTGGCGCATCACCATCGTCCGAGCGAGAAATTGGCGTTTACAGTTGCCGCATTTTACAGCGGTTTAAAGGGTTTTATCAACAACACGCAGTTCGACGAGAAAAACGACAAGTCGAACGAGGCAGGCGGCAAGGTTCGACTGATTTATCAGCCCTCGACGCGCCTGAAATTCGACTGGACAGCCGATTATCAATACGTCAATCAGAATGGTTTCGGGTACGGGGAATTTCATCCGTTCGACTATCTTCCCGAACCCTACAGCTCGACTTTTCTTCCTTCCGACGAAACCGTCCAAGACCCCGCGACCACCATTATGAACAGCTACAAGCGCAATATGCTCAACACAGGTTTGAACATCAGCTACGAACTGCCGAGATTGCTCTTCACATCGACCACGAGTTACCAATTTCTGCAAGACAAAATGCTGATGGACCAAGACTATATGACACCCGACTTCCTGCAACTCGAACAGCGGCAGAAAATGAACGCCGTGACGCAGGAATTGGTGCTTCGTAGCCGCGAAAACAGCCGTTGGCAGCACGCGAGCGGCCTTTTCGCCTCGTATCAGTGGCTGCGCACCGACGCGCCCGTCAGTTTCGGTCAGCCGATGCGCGACAATTTGGCGAATATCATTTTGAATTATATGCCGCCGCAGGTGCAGTCGATGTTCAAAATCTGGGAAATTCCGACGCTCGCAGTGGCAGAAACTTTCCACACGCCGCAGTTGAATCTGGGCATTTTCCACGAGTCAAACCTCTGGCTGACAGACCGTTTCGTGGCGACGCTCGGCTTCCGACTGAACTACGACAAGGTGAAAATCGACTACGACACCGAAGCCCTGATGATGTTGCACTACGCCGCACAGATGGGACCACGCTCGATGGAATACACCAATGGATTGCGCTCGCGATTGGTGCAGAACCACGACAAGAATTTCACGCAATTCCTGCCGAAATTCGGACTGACCTACCACCTCGACGGCGGTTTGGGCAACGTCTATGCCACTGTGTCGAAAGGCTATCGTTCGGGTGGTTACAACATCCAAATGTTCAGCGATATTCTGCAATCGGACTTGATGGCTAACGGAAAGAGTATCAGTCAGTTGCAAAACGAAACGATGGAAGTCGAACACACCGCCGAAGACTACGCCGCCATCGAACAAACGATTTCCTACAAGCCCGAAGAGTCGTGGAACTACGAAGTCGGCACCCATCTCAACCTCTTCGACGGAAAAATCCACGCCGACATCGCCCTATTCTTCATGCAAGTGCGCAATCAGCAGTTGTCCATTATGGAACCCAACAGCAACTACGGTAGAATGATGGTGAATGCGGGAAAAAGCCACTCTTGCGGAGCGGAAATCACGCTGCGCGGTAAGGCATTTGAAAACGCGCTCGACTGGGGTGCCACCTACGCCTTCACGAACGCGAAATTCGACGAATACGACAATTATAAGGACAATTTCGTGCCCTTCATTCCCCGTCACACGATGAGCGCGATGGCCGACTACCATTTCGGCAATTTCACCGTCGGCGCGAACCTTGCCGGACAGGGAAAAACGTGGTGGGACGAGGCCAACACCTTCTCGCAGAAGTTCTACGCCACGCTCGGAGCCCACGCCGACTACGACTTTGGCCCCGTTGTCGTGTCGCTTTGGGCGCGCAACATCACCGACACGAAATTCAACACCTTCGCCATCCAAAGTTCAGCCGCCGGAGGCACGCGCTATTTCGCTCAGCGAGCCACGCCGTTCCATGCTGGAATCGACCTCAGAATGCACTTTTGACAGGACGTAAATCATTATTTTCTCTTAAAAACTCTGAAAATGTTGTCTGAAAGGCATTTTTTCGGAGTTTTTTTCGTAATTTTGCACGTTCAAACTTGCGTATGTGCGTATGCGCGAGCGAATTTTGATGTAAAAAAGCGAATTAAAACAAGCGAAAACAATGATAAAATCAAGCAAAATCGGATGGCTTTCGGTGGCGATGCTGCTACTGATGGCTTGTGGCGGAGGCCAGAAAAAGGAGTTCAACCGCCTGTTGCTCGACGTGGCCGACAAAGATGAGGTCATCGACGCAACGGAATGGGAGCAAATCGTCGAATTTCTCGACGGGCAGAAGGCTCATTTCAAGGATTTCTACGATGACGGACAACTCGATGTCGATGAGGTGAAGGAGTATATCAACGACTTCTTCGATAATCGTCGTCCGCCGAGAAAAATCGACATTCAGGCAGGTCGGAAGACGCTCGGCGTGAATTTCTACTTGGAGCGTTCGGGTTCGATGGTGCCCTACGATGCTGTCGGTGGCGACGGCTCGTTCAAGGCGGCCATCGTGCAGATGCTGAACCGTCTGCCCGGCACCAACGACGACAGCAAAATCTACATCGTGAACTCTGAAATCAACGAATATCCGAAAGGTTTTTCGCAATTCCTGACCGATTCCGACATTTTCGAGGCCACGAAAGGCATCGGCGACGCCTCTTCGACCGATTTCGCCGCCATTTTCCAGCAATTGCTCGACAAAACGGGCGACGACGACATCTCGATTCTCGTCACCGATATGATTTATTCGACGAAGCAGATGGTGGGTGTGAATCCGCAGAAAGTTTTTGCCGAGGCGCAGGGAATGACGAACGCCGTTTTCAAGTCGCAGGTAAAAGAAAAGGGTCTGCTCGTGGTGAAGATGCAGGGTTCGTACAACGGTGCCTACTATCCGTATAACGCCGCTGGTGGCGTGCAATACACGGGTCGCCGTCCGTACTACATCGTCGTGGTGGGTTCGAACCAAAACATCGCCCGACTGACCCGCGACGAGGGCTATGCGCCCTTCAGCCGATTCAGCGAACTGCGTGGCTACGAGGATATGTATCTTTTCGAGACCGACGACGTTTATAAGCCCTATTATTCGCTGCTTTTGGACAACGACCAGATTCGCGGTCGCTTCCGTCCCGTTCACGGTCAGGGCGACCAGATTCGCGACATCGAGAACGTCGAAGTCGATCGAAATAGCGGCGATTTGCGCTTGGCCTTGGCCGTCGATTTGAGTGGAATGCTCATCGACGAACAGTATCTGCTCGACATCGACAACTACCGCGTCGAGGCCGACGATGCGCTCGTCATCAAGGAAATCCGCCCCGTCAGCCAGAAGGAAGTGTCGCCAGCCGAGCGCAAGCGACTGGGCAAGGCCACCCACCTCTTCATCCTCGAAAGTCAGGGCATCAAGCATCGCCAGACGGTCGGCATCAAGTTGATGAACCGCCTGCCACAGTGGGTCGAGGCTTCGTCGAGCGACGACGACACCAACGTGGGTGGCGCGGGCTTCTCGCAGACCACTTTCGGCCTGAAATACCTGCTGCAAGGCATCTACGACGGCTATCGCAAACATTCGAAGGGCGAGCCGTATTATTTTGAACTCAAAATGGAACTCAATCGATAAAAATAGCATGAAAAATTCAATCTTACTGATTACAGGCGCAGTGATTACGCTGCTGTTCATCGTGTTGAACACACTTATTTTCGAGGCACTCTACTACGAGCGTCAGTTCTCCGACGAGATGTACAACCAGAACCTCTACTTCGTCGTCGCCATCGTGACGGTGATTTTCGCGTGGGGACTGGCCGCCGTGTTCTACTACGTCATCAATTCGGTGCGTTTTTCGCGCTGGTGGCACTGGCTGGCTGTGCTCGGTGTGGCGTGCGTGGCAGCGCCCGTGACGAGTTTCGTGATTTGCAACAACGCTTTCTCGGCCGAGGGCTACAACTTCTCGGCGCAGTTGTTCAGTTTCTGCGTGGTCGTTCTCGCAGTCGAGGCCGTGCTGTTCATCGTCGCGTCGTTTGCGATGCGGTGGTGGTCGTCAAATTGTCGTCATACTCCTATTCCAGAATAAAAAATGAGACTTTTTCTTTTCCTTGTAGGCGGCACAGGGTCGCGAGTGATGCGACCGCTGATGATGCAGTTGGCCGCAGGTGTTCATCCCGTCGATGAACAGGGGCAGCCGATGCCGCTTGAGATTGTTCCCATTGTCGTTGACCCCCACAAGGCCAACGAAGACCTGAAGCGCACCGACAACCTGATGCGCTGGTATAAACAAATTCGGCGCACGCTCTACGGCGAGCAGGTCGATGTGAAAAAAGGCTTTTTCTCGGTGAAAATTTCGAGTCTGGCCGACATTCTGCCCAACGGTTCGCAGTTGAGCGATACGTTCCTGTTCAATATGGGCGCCATCGAGTCGAAGAAATTCCAGGATTTCATCAACTATTCGACCCTCGACACGGGCAATCAGGCATTGTGCTCGATGATGTTCAGCGACTATCAGTTGCAGACGAAAATGGACATCGGTTTCGTCGGTTCGCCGAACATCGGAAGCGTCGCCCTCAACCAGTTCAAGGACTCGGAGGAGTTCCGCCAGTTCTCGAACGTGTTCCAGAAGACCGACCGCGTGTTTGTCGTGTCGAGCATCTTCGGCGGAACGGGTGCTGCGGGCTATCCGATCATCGTGAAAAACATCAGAAACGCCGCCAACAACGCCCAAATCAACAACCGAGGCGACCTGCGCGACGCGCGAATCGGTGCGCTGACCGTTTTGCCCTATTTCAACGTGCAGCAAGACGACAACAGCCCAATTTCGCGTGGCGATTTCATTTCGAAAACCAAGTCGGCATTGTTCTATTACCACGACAACCTGACGGGTCTGCGCCAGAACGGTGTCGATTTGCCGCTGTCGAAAATCAATGCCTGCTACTACCTCGGCGACCAAGTGCCGTCGAACCCCTATTTCAACGACCCGGGCGGCAACGGACAGCGCAACGACGCCCACCTCGTGGAATATGTCGGCGCGTTGTCGATTCTCGACTTCCTGTCGATTCCCGACGACCAGTTGCAGACCGTCGATGGCAATGCCCAGAACCCGATTTACAAGGAATTTGGCCTCGCCAACGACAAGCAGACGCTTTCGCTGAAGGACTTCGGCGTGCAGACGCGAGCGCTCGTCAATCGGCAGTTGGCGAAGTTCCATCTGGCCTATATGTACATCACCCATCAGTTGAAACAGGACATCGGACGCGGCTACACGCAGGACAAGCCCGAAATTTCGAACGCGTTTCTCTCGACCTCGTTCTACAACACGCTGACAGCCGATTTCTACGTCTCGTATCGGCAGTGGTTGCGCGAACTGAGGCAAAACCAGCGCAGTTTCGTTCCCTTCAACATCACGACTGACAAACTGAGCGACGCGCTGACCGACATCGCACCGAAGAGCGGTTTCCTGAAATCGACCATCGACTACAAAACCGTGCTCGCCGCGCTGAACAAAGCCTCGCAACAGGCGATGAAAACCCAGAAATACGGCACCGACCGCACGGCCTTGAAACTGCTCGACCTGCTCGACGAAACGCTCGACGGGCTGCTCGACGAGAAATTTGTCGGTGTAGTTTGAAACATTGAATATTGAATATTGAGCATTGAACATTGACCATTGAAACATTGAACGGATGAGCAAGATACTTTCCTATAACAACAAAACGACGGGTGAGGGATGGATTCCCCTGACCAACCAGTACAACGCCGATGAAATCGATATGATCGATGACCCCAACGGCGGATTGTCGCAGCAACCGCGTACGGCCATTCCGTCGCCTTTCGCGCAGATGGACCTCGTGAAAAACGCGTTTAAACGATTGTCGATGCGGCCCAACCTGCAAGGCGAGGCGATGGACGAGAAACTCGTTTCCAACGCCTTCGACGTGGCACAACTGTTTTTCAACTACTCGGAACTGCGCAATGTGCTGCGCATCGTCGAGTGGAACCGCGACACGCAACTCGAAATGCTGAAAAACTCGCCGCAGCACAAACTGCTGGGCGAAACCATCGAGATGTTCCTCGAACAAGACAAGGAAGCCTTCAATTTCGACAAAATGGATCGGCTCTATTTCCTCGTCTATGGCAATCAAGTGGTCGGTTCGACCTCGCCCGTGACGCTGTTTATGGCGACGCCCAACGCTGTCGAAAGCCGTTTCCCGATTCCCGTCGAGCAAAACGTGAACCTCTTCGACCTCTGGCGACCGCTGCACCGGCGCGACCAGAAGTTCGTGAAGTATATCTACGCCCT
Organism: uncultured Prevotellaceae bacterium; assembly: GCA_902776665.1. Taxonomy (GTDB): domain Bacteria; phylum Bacteroidota; class Bacteroidia; order Bacteroidales; family Bacteroidaceae; genus Prevotella. Next base: position 16,958 of record CACYQZ010000019.1, on the reverse strand, counting down.
TTTCACGGCCTATCCCGACCTGAAAAAGTTCTGTGGCGAGGTCAATAGCTACCTCATCACGTCGCTGCCGTTGCTGCCTGCCGCCTTGCAGAACGAGATTCTGAAAGAAATCGGCAATCCCGCCGCCTACGACTACGAAAGCATCGAGCGAGCCAAAACCTTCCTCGACACCTCGTTTGCGAAGATGGACGAGGGCATTCAGGCGCTCGGCATTCCCTTCTATCAGGCACGTGCCGAGGATGTGCAGAAAGCCATTCAAGAGAGCGATTTCAAGATTGTTCCCTCACGCGACGACTGCGGCGAACCGCTGCCGCTCGTGCTGCAAAACCACTTGAATGCACCGCAAACCGACCCGTTCAAGTACATCACCTCGCCGTGGACCGACGCCACCGTCATCACGCCCGACGACTATCGGATGCCGCCTGAGAAGCGCGTGCTGCCCGCCACGAGCCACGAATATCCTTGGCTCACCGACGACGATTTCTTCCAGCCGACGCTCATCAAACTCGACTACACGCTCGACCGCGACTGCTTCTTCGACGGAAACCTGACGATTGGCTCTCGCGACACCGACGACTGCGACTTCGTATTGCCCTTGAAACCGCTGTTTTTCAAGTATTTCAACGCAAGCGACCTCTGGGGAACCATCGCTGGAAAGCCGAAATTTGAACTCATCCACACGCAGAACGGTGCCACCGAGACCGTGCGCGCTATTTTGCGCATTCCCATCCAGAAACAAGGCAAATACATCACGCTCGAGCGCAACTACGTGGCAGCGCAGACCAACGACCTGCGCTACGACCAAGCCAACAATCGCGGCCATTTCCTGACCGTGCCCTTCGCGCTGAGCGTTTTTCCTTTCGTTCGCACGCCGCAGGCCAACCAATACAGCGTCCAACTCATCGACCGAGCCCTCGGAATGTTGCAAAACTACGGACTCTCGCTCTCGTTCTTCAAAAACGGCTATCAGCAGCAACTGTCGGGCGACGCTGTGGTGCTTCGCGAACGCAGTCTGAAGTCGGAAAAGCGCGTCGGTTCGCAATATTACAAACTCGCCGACGACTTCGATTACATCGCCGTGACCCTCACCGACGAGCGAGGCAATCGCGCCGCCGAGGGAATGGTTTGTCCGCGTTGGCCGGCTCACATCCCAGGCCACGACGCCTTTACGTTCAGCGTCGATTTCGGTACGACGAACACCCATCTGGAGTGTATGAAAGGCGGCGAAATGCCCGAACCGCTGCAACTCAACTCGGCCGCTACGCAACGCCTTCTGGCGACGCTCTACAACGGCGAACAAATCCTCTACGACGTGATTCTCAAGCAGGAATTCCTGCCGAAAACCATCGGCGAAGACTACGGATTCCCGCAGCGCACGGTCATCAGCGAGGCTGAGCGACTCGATGCCGAACACGTCGATGCAATTCTCGCACTGGCCGACGCCAACGTGCCGTTCATCTACGAAAAAGAGAGCATCGGCTATGGCAACCGCGTCGTTCCCAACCTGAAATGGTCCACAGAAATGGCGACGTCGAAGCGCGTCAAGGCTTATCTGACCGAACTCGCCCAACTGATGCGTACGAAGGTGTTGCTCGAAAACGGCGACATCACGAAAACAAGGCTCGTGTGGTTCTATCCGCTTGCGATGAAGGTCGGAAACATCCGAAAAATGAGCGAAATGTGGGAAAAGACATTCCGCGAGGTGTTCGGCATCGCGGCCAACGAGGAAAACCTCATCCAGATGCCAGAATCGGTTGCGCCGTACTACTTCTACAAGTCGTCGAGCCAGTTCCGAGGCTCTGCTTCCAACGTGGCAAGCATCGACATCGGCGGTGGTTCAAGTGACGTGGTCGTCTTTGAGAGCAATGCCCAGCAACCCACGATTCTCACGTCGTTCCGATTCGCTGCCAACGTGCTCTTCGGCGACGGTTTTTCGGAAGTTCCCCACGGCGATTCGAACCCGATGCTCGTGAAATATGTCGATTATTTCAAGCGACTTTTCGACGGCGACGACGAGAAATACGGCGAACTCAACGGCATTCTCGACGACATCACCTCGAAGCGCAAGAGCGAGGACATCAACGCCTTCCTGTTCTCGGTGCAGAACAACAAAGTGGTCGGCGGAAATGACGTTTTCAGCTACAACCAACGACTCAACGAGGACGGACAGCGCAAAATCATCTTCATCTATTTCTATGTGACGCTCATCTACTACGTGGCGCAAATGATGCGGCAGCGCGGCCTCGAAAAACCGCGTTCGGTGATGTTTAGCGGCACGGGCTCGAAAGTGCTCGACATCGTCGGCACGAAGCGCGACCTCGACCTGATTTCACAGGCCGTTTTCGAGCGCGTCTATGGCGAGAAATACGACCAAGACGGTTTTACGGTTGTGATGGAGCGCAAGGAGCCGAAGCAGATTACCTGTCGCGGTGCGTTGATGCAGGTGCGCGACGACAGCGGTTGCATCAGCGTGGAGCGGCTCAACAAGTTGCTCGACGACTTCTCGACACCGCTGAAATACAACTATTCGATGATTGCGACGCAGAAACTGACCTACGACGATATGGCCTCCGCTGAGGTGCGCCAGCAAATCGTGGCAGCCGTGCGCGAATACAACGATTTCTTCTGCCAGTTGTGCGACGAAATGCACGTGGTCGATCGCTTCCTCGTCGATAACAAGTCGCTGCTGCGCTTCAAGGAACTCGTCAATAAAGACCTCGACCACCATCTGCTCAACGGATGGAATTTCGTGAACAAAAATGCCGACGACAAAAACGGCAGCGACCCCATCGAGGACACGGTGTTCTTCTATCCCATCATAGGAAGTATTCGCGACAATTTGATTGAAAATCTGTAGGCCTCTCCCTAACCCTCTCCAAATGGAGAGGGAACGGTGAGAAAATCGTAAAATGCAGAAACATTGTAAATAAATCGTAAATTGTAAATAGTAAAATTGTAAATAAATAGTACATTGTAAATCGTAAAATTGTAAATTGAAATACGATGTTTAATTTCAACAACAATAAGAAAGACAGCGACCTGCCGCAGTTGGATTTGGACGAACTTTTCCAGCGGTTGGAGCATCTGGAGCGGAAATGCCGCAGGATGGAGGCTCGGATAGCCGAATTGGAAGAAAAAAATGCCGATTCGGAGTTGAAAAATATGGATTCGGAGGCCAAAAATGTCGATTCGGAGAGGAATTTTGATTCGGAAACCACGACAGTGGAATCCGTCGGCATCCATATCGAAGAAACTCCCTCCTCCCTCCACGAAACTCCCTCCACACTCCACACTCCTCCCTCCACACTCCACGAATCACACTCCCCGGAAATCCTCTATCTCGCAGCGCCAAGTCCCGACGGAACCTTCTCGCAGGCATCTGCGATGGAGCAAATCGGCAAGAGCATCTACCAACTCACCACCACCGACGGCCAGAACGGTACGTTCATCCTTCTCGACACACCCGACGCCATTGCCACCGCGATGATCAGCGTGTCGCAGTTCGTGAAACCCGCCTGCAAAATCAGCGGAAACACCGCCATTCAACCCCGCCACATCATCACCGAGGAAGAAGGCGCTGCCTCGCGCGAGGGAACGGGCTGGAAAATCACTCGAAAGGCCGTCGTGAGGTTTGAGTAGAAAATGAAACACTTTGCGCGAAAATATTTGCCCTTTTTGCTGCTCCTCGCCCTGCTCACCGCCTGCTCACGCGGAAAGCAGATGAGGGAGCGGATGCAGTACGTGGCCGCCTGCAACAAGGCCGACACGGTGTTCACGGCGCGGTGGCTGCCCACGGTCGATTCGCTCGCCGATTACTTCAGCAGCCACGGCACGGAAAACGAGCGGATGACGGCCTTCTACTCCAATTCTCAAATTATCATTATATATCAATAAATCATAATTAAAATGACCAAAGAAAAAGTAAATTGCATCCTGACAATTCTTAAAATAGTTATTATTTATAATCTATTTGCATTGTTGTTAGGAATATTATTATTTTTTGTTTTTAGTGCAACTTCCTTTGTAGTGCAATTAATGTCATTGGTTGTAGGAATTCTCCTTTTGCCAATCTTGATGTGGCAGGAGAAGAAAGAATCTTTCGGATTATGGGATTTCTCTGGAAAACTCAACTGGAAAAATATTACAGGTTCAGTTCTGTTAGGAATATTGTTATATGCCATTGCTATTTTATGTGGTAAAATACTCAATCATCCTATACAACACGAAGATTTTAACACGACTAATTATACCCTACATTTTCTCTGTTACGTTTTTGTAGCCGCATTTGTAGAAGAACTCTTTTTCCGAAAAATGATAATTACGTATATGGAAAGTAGGCATTTTTCTGTACTTTCCATGGTTCTTGTTTCATCAACGTTGTTTTATTTGAATCATGTAAATATTTTACTTTTAGATTTTCATCGTATAGATACATTCATTGATGGTATTGTTCTTTATTTCCTTTATATGAAAATGCGCGACATTCGTTATTGCATGATTGCCCATGCCACAATAAATTTGTTAGCTGTTATTTATCCTGTTTGGATAGTATAATCCGGAATTCCACAAGAAAATGTATTTTCTGAGGCATTCCGATTTAAAACTTTATATACGAATATGGAAAAAAGAAAATGCCTTTTGGCAATACTAAAAATTATCATCCTTTGTTATTTTTTTGGTTTTTTAATAGCAATGCTTTTGATTAGTGTTAGTAACTCTAAATTTATAGTATATCTCATTTCACCAATTTTAAATGTAATCCTATTGACATTTTTAGCATTGCAAGAGAAGAAAAAGGCTTTTGGTTTATGGGATTTCTCTGGTAAGCTCAACTGGAAAATCGTCGTAGGTTCAGTTTTGATGGGATGTGTCTTATATGGTGTCGGACTTCTGTTTAATGAGTTATTTCACATACCCATTGAACATCAAAATTTTGATATCGCCTATTTCTTTTTACAAATATGCACCTCTGTTTTTCTCGCAGCATTTATAGAAGAGCTATTTTGCCGTAAATTTGTAATAACATCAATGGAAGAAAGTGGCTTCCCACCCATTGTAGTTTTGTTATTTTCATCAATTTTGTTTTATCTGGGACATGTGAATTTTTTTGTATTGGATTTTCACCCTATCGAGACTTTTATAATAGGTGTCATTCTCTTTTTTCTTTACACGAAAACGCGAGAAATTCGCTATTGTATGATTGTTCATGCCACAGGAAATCTGCTTGCAATCATTTATCAAACGTGGATAGTATAATTACGAGCTTATGCGTTTAAAAATTCCTCACTACCTCCAGCACGACACGATGGACTGCGACCCTGTCTGCATCCGTATGATTGCGAAATATTATAGTAGGTCGTATTCTTTGCAGTATTTGCGAGAGCATTGTTTCCTGACCCATGAGGGTGTTTCGCAGTTAGGCATCAGCGATGCGGCGGGCCGCATTGGTATGAAAATTGTAAGTGCAGATACGAATTACCTATTCCGCTCAACACTGCCAAAATCATAAAAAACAATAATTAAAAGGGCTAAATCTTTGTGGTTTAGCCTTTTTTGCGTAATTTTGCAATCAAGAACATCAAAAAAGCATTTATGAGTACCCAACTGATGCAAAAGACGATAGCCGACTATTTCAAAACCCAGCCCATTCAGAAGGCTTGGCTTTTCGGCTCGTTCTCGCGGGGTGAAGAAACTCCGTTGAGCGACGTCGATTTGCTTGTGCAGTATGATGACGACGGAATTAGCTTGTTGAAACACGCTGCAATGATTTGTGAGTTGGAGGAAATCCTCGACCGCTCCGTTGATATTGTCGAGGACGGTACGCTGCTTCCTTTTGCCGTTGAAAGTGCAAACCGCGATAAAAAACTGATTTATGAGAGAGAATGTTAGAGACCGCAACCGTTTGGAGCATATTGTTGAGGCTATCGACCGTATCCTCGATTTTGCCAACGGTAAGACGACAGAGCAATTGGAAATCGATAAACTGAAATATTACGGTATTGTCAAAAATATTGAGATTATCGGTGAGGCATCTTATAAACTCACCCGTGCGTTTTGCCATCAGCATCCCGAAACGCCTTGGGATTCCGTTGCAAAAATGCGTCACGTGTTGGTTCACGACTATTACAAAATCGATGCCAAGGAGGTTTGGAAGGTTATCAACGAAGACTTGCCGCTTCTTCGGGAACAGGTGACCCTTTATCTGACCCAAACCGATTGGGCAGAATGGGAAAAAAATGAAACGGTAATTGTAGAATCTGCCGTTCACAAAAATCTTGTGCAGACAGCACGGCGTATGAAAAAAGATGGTATGTCCGTCGATTTGATTTCTCGATATACGGGATTATCGGCAGAGGAAATCGAGGAATTATAAAGTTCTTTGAATTCGTAATTATTAATTTATCATTTTTAATTCAGAATCAGTGGAAGTAAAATGCCCCAAATGCCGATTTCGCTACGACACCCCCGTCAGTTCGGGTGTGAATGAAGTGGCTTGCGTGTGTCCGCGATGCGGAACGCCCTTCACGTTTTCCGTGACCGAGGGCGACGAGCGACCAGTGCAGCGACCCGAAAACGGAGAAATACAGCCCGAAACACAGGAAGTCGAGCGCGCAAAAGTGCCGCCGATTCCCCAATATTCCGACCCTCGGCAGGAGTCGCAAACGTCGTCGAACAGCAAAACGTCGTCGCAGACGCCACCGCCTTTCGTCACGCCAGATTCTTACAAGCGAAATCCCTACAGCCCCGACTATAAGCGGAAAAACAACGGTTGTTTGCGCAACTGTCTGTTGGTGTTCATCGTGTCGTTTGTCGTGCTGGTGTTCTTCGTCAGAAACTGCTACGAAGACCATTCCTACGGATCCGACGTCATCGACAAAAACGAATTCTACGACGACTCGACCGACAATAAATTGGCTGAACTCGGACATGAAATTCCGCCCCACTGGTTGGAAGGAACTTGGCGCGTGGAGGCCGACTACGGCGTGGTGAATGTGGCGATTCGCGGCAACCAAATTCGCGAAGTGCTGCCCGACGGCGAAATCAACCGCGGCACATTCTTCTACAAAAACGGCAACCTCTACTGCGACTTCGGCGAGGAAAAACTCGTTCTGCTGAAACTCAATCTGAAGAAAAAAATCATCATCTACGGCAAACTGCCGATGGTAAAACAAAACTAAAATGAAGAAAATCATTCTTACGGGCGACCGCCCGACCGGAAAACTCCACTTGGGCCACTATATCGGCTCGCTGCGCCGCCGCGTGGAACTGCAAAACGCTGGCGACTATGATAAAATGTTCGTGTTTATGGCCGATGTGCAGGCACTGACCGACAACGCGGAAAACCCCGAAAAACTGCGCCAGAGCATCGTGGAAGTGGCGCTCGACTGGCTCGCTGCCGGTCTCGACCCCGAAAAATCGACGCTGTTCATCCAGAGCCACATCCCCGAACTGACCGAACTCACGACCTACCTGATGAACCTCATCACCGTGAGTCGCGTGCAGCGCAACCCGACGGTGAAAACCGAGATTAAAATGCGCAATTTCGAGGCGAACATTCCGCTTGGATTCTTCTGCTACCCCGTGTCGCAGGCCGCCGACATCACGCTGTTTAAGGCCACGACCGTGCCCGCAGGTGAAGATCAGGAGCCGATGCTCGAAGTGACACGCGAACTCGTGCGACGTTTCAACAACGTCTATGGCGAGGTGCTCGTCGAGCCCGAAATTATGCTGCCCGAAAACCTCACGGCACGCCGCCTGCCCGGCACCGACGGCAAGGAAAAAATGTCGAAATCGCTCGGCAACTGCATCTATCTCAGCGACTCTGCCGATGAGGTTTGGCAGAAGGTTCGCTCTATGTACACCGACCCCGAGCACATCAACCTCAACGACCCGGGCCACGTCGAGGGCAATGCCGTTTTCACCTATCTCGACGCTTTCTCTACCGACGACCATTTCGCTCGCTATTGGCCTGAATATCAGAACCTTGACGAGTTGAAAGACCACTATCGTCGCGGTGGATTGGGTGATATGAAGTGCAAGACGTTCCTCAACGAGGTGCTCAACGAGTTCTTGGAGCCGATGCGTCAGCGTCGTCGCGAATTTGAGAAGGATATCCCCGAAATCTACAACATTTTAAAGAGAGGTACCGCGCGTGCGCGTGAGACGGCCGCCCAGACGATGGACGAAGTGCGCCGTGCGATGCGAATCGACTATTTCAACGACGAGGAACTGATTCGTCAGCAGACGGAGAAGTTTGCCGCGAAAGGTTGATTCTGTGTAAGAAATTGATATTCAACTCGTTATGAACCTCGAATTGGAACCACTCCGACTGCCCAACGACCAGCAACGCCCCTTTTTGATTGCGGGGCCGTGCGCGGCGGAGAACGAAGAACAAGTGATGGCGACGGCCCGAAAATTGCAGGAAATGGGCTGTCGCATCTATCGTGCCGGCGTGTGGAAGCCGCGCACGAAGCCGGGTTGCTTCGAGGGACACGGCGAGAAGGCGCTGCCTTGGCTCCAACGGGTGAAAAACGAACTGGGAATGGCGGTGGCCATCGAGGTGGCGACGCCCGAACACGTGGAACTGGCACTGAAATACGGCATCGACACGTTTTGGGTGGGTGCGCGGACAACGGCCAATCCTTTCGCCGTGCAGGCCCTTGCCGACGCGCTGAAAGGCATCGACGTGCCTGTTTTCGTGAAAAATCCCGTGAATCCCGACCTGGAACTGTGGGTTGGGGCACTGCAACGGTTCAATGCCGCTGGGGTGCGCCGTCTGGCGGCCATCCATCGCGGTTTTTCGTCGTACGACAGCAGTTTTTACCGCAATTCTCCGATGTGGCAGATTCCCATCGAACTGCGCCGTCGCTATCCGAACCTGCCACTCATCACCGACCCGAGCCACATCGGCGGACGGCGCGAACTCATCGCTCCGATTGCGCAGCAGGCGATGGACTTGGGCTTCGACGGCCTGATGGTGGAGTGCCATTGCTCGCCCGACGAGGCACTGAGCGACGCGATGCAACAAGTCACGCCCCAAACCCTCACCGACCTGCTTTCGCGCCTCGTCATCCGCGATGAAAGCGTTTCGACGGAGGGAATCGCGCAGTTCCGCCACGAAATCGACGAAATCGACAGCCAACTGATGGATTTGCTGGCAAAGCGGATGCGCGTGTGCCGCGACATCGGACAATACAAAAAGGAGCACAATATGACTGTGCTCCAAACCATTCGCTACAGCGAAATCCTTTCAAAACGCGGCGAACAGGGCACTCAGAGCGGTATGTCGCCCGAGTTTGTCACCAGCATTTTCGGCCATATCCACGAAGAAAGCATCCGACAGCAAATCGAAGAGATGCACTTCGCTTCGCCCGACCAGTCGGAAAAGGATTGAGATCCATCAATTTTAATACACAATTAAGCCTTTCGGTCCATTGATTTGGATGTTCGGGAAGCGTTTTTTGAGGGCTTTTTCCTCCTTTTCGCTCACTTTTCCTTTTACTCTGAAATCGCCGATGGAAACCTTTTCGAGCCATTCGGGAAGGATGACCTTGTGTTCGGTGAAATCGAGGGTCAGACGATTGATGTGACCCAGTTGCGACAACACTTCGGGCACGTTTTCGATGCGAAGGTGAATCGACCCTTGTTCATTTTTCTTTTGAAGTTCTATGAGCAAAGTCTCGTCGGTTTCGGCAATGCGCACGAGCCATCCGATTCTCGGTTTGAGCGTGTTCGTGGAAAGGTCTTCCTCCGCTCCGATGAAGCCAGCCCAGAGTTCCATCGGCACATCTCCGATGACTTTTCCATTCTCGTCACATTCCTTGTATCGGAAGCCGACGCGCACGCGTTCCGTCGGCATTTTCTTCGTGTGGGGAACGCTGTCGAGCGTCAGTCCTTCTTCGTTGGGGAAGAATTTCAGCATCCAACCGTCGAGTTGGGTCGTTTTGCCCGAAGCGTAGGCGCCGCCCACCAATTCCTTCACGCGGTCTTTCTTGACGATGCCCTGCCAGAACTGCTGATTCGGTTTGCCCTCGGCGGCGCGGATGAACTCCGTGAGAATCGGTTCGAGGCCCTTCGTCCATTCGCCGAGTCCGAATTGTTCCAACTGTTTTGTTTTTTTGAGTACGTTGCGCCAGTCGTCGGGCGTTCCTTCGAGCGTAATCGACGGAATGCCGCAGCCAACCATCATCACCACGTATTCGAAATACGATTTCACGGTTTCCATCAGCGTGATTTGCGATGCGACACGCTCCACAGGTCCCGTCGTCGTGAAGTTGGCGGTGATGGTTTGGGCGATGTCTTTTTTCGTGAATCGGTCGATTTGCGAACCGAATCCGTCAATCAGTTTCGGCCATTCGGCTTCGAAGAGGTTGCGGTTGGTGGTCACAATCAGCGTTTGTTTCCCCTCGTGACTCACCAGTTTCGAGCGCATTTCCTCGGCGTGGGCGTTCACGTAGCGGGCAAACCCTTGACTGATGAGCAGCCAAATCATATCGGGCGAGAGCACCAGCGACTGATGGTTGGCGTAGGCCTGCACGATGCACCGATAAAAGGCATCGCGACCCAGATTCAGCAGGTTCTGTTCGTTGGCAAAACTCGTGGCGACGAGGCCGTGGTGGTCGGTGCTAATTTTCTCGTCGTTCATCATAAATTTCGCGATTCTGTTACCGTCGAAGTGCTGATTTCGTTTGTCGATGGGCTCCAGAAATTCATCGACCACAAAGGTGATGCTACCTTTCGACTGCTGGATGATTTTCTTGTCGTCGGCGGCATATCCTGCCATTGCCACGAGGCTGAATGTTGCTAAAATCAATTTTTTCATATTGTTTTTGTTGATTAGTTTTGCAAATTTACGAGTTCAAAGAATCGGGCTGATTTTCTTCTTTCGAGTTGATGGGATGCGCCTTGATTTCAATGACGGCTTTTACCCAATCGCCGTATTTCTTGCGATATTTTTCGTCTACAGCATCGCCTTTCCAAACGCTGATGCTGTCGATAATCAATCCTTTTGGCTTGAGGAGTTCGTTTTTAATATCCTCGTCAGTACCATTTTTCAAGAGGTAAAAAGGGAAATCACTACATTCCTCTCCGTTAATCAACACCAAAATACCATTGTCGTCGGTGGGTTCAGAAGTTCCTCGAATTCTGATGCTTCCAGTGTTTTCCGATTTTTTGCTTGTTCCGTAGCCTACGACGATGATTTCGTCGAGAGCACTATCGTCGGGCGCGAGCGCGATGTTCAGACTCGGTTGCGCTTCTACGACGGTAGGATACATTCCCACGAAGAAGATTTTCAAGAGACTACCTTTCTGACACCGCAGCGAAAAATTGCCGTTTACATCGGTGGCGGCTCCAATTTTCGTGCCAACCACCATCACCGTGGCACCAACGACGGGCTCTTTGTCACTCAGGGAAAAGACGTTGCCGCTGACTTCGATGATTTCTTTCTTTTCATCACCTTTCTCCTCGATTTCTTTCTCAACTTTCGCGGTTGCTTTTTGCGTGGAAATCGAGTCGTTGGGTTTCTGGACAATTTTTTGTGCGAAAATCGAGCCTTCCGATGCAGTCTTTTGATGGATTTCGGTGGCTTTCGGCTCTATTTCGGCGATGAGTTCGGCATTTTCTTTCGTCAGTTGGTTGAGGCGAAGCAATCCCGCGCCAGTCATCACTGCCAATGCCGCGATGGCTGCCGCCCAGAGCCACGTCTTCCGCCGTCTTTCGTCTTTCGGCTGTGCCATTAAACGGTCTTTTTCCTCGTCGCTGAACAGCGATTCGGTCGCGTCCAACGCCTTGAACATCGCGGCATAGTCGGCCCATTCGTCGGGAATGTCGTCGGTCGAGCGGAAGAACTCGGCCAGTTGTCGCTCCTCGGCGTCGGTCGTCAGTGCCTCGTCGTATCGGCGCAGCAGTTCGTTGATGTCGTTTCGGTTCGTCATTTTCTTTTTTTGTAGAGTTGCCAAAGTTGTTTTCTCGCTTTCGCCACTTTCGAGCGCACGGCTGCTTCAGTGGTGCCTAAGATGGTGGCCATTTCGCTGTAGGAAAGGCCGTCAATTCCCTTCATTTGGATGGCTGCTCGCGCTCCGACGGGCAGTTGCCGCAGACATTCCATCATCCATTCGTGTTGTTCGCGGACGATGAGTTGCGTTTCGGCGTGGGATGCGTGGTCGGCAGCGAGCGAGTCGATGGCGACCACCTTTCCGTGGCTTTTCTGCTGTCGTAGCAGGTCGATGCAATGGTTTTTCACGCATTGCTGGGCGAAGGCTGGCAGTTCACCGATGTTGCCGAGTCGGTCGCGCACAATCCAACATCGCATCAGCGTTTCTTGCACGGCATCTTCGGCCAGGTCTGCGTCGTGCAGAAAGCCTTTCGCCGTGCGTACAAGTTGCTCGCGCAGTTGTCCGACGGATTGCTCGAATTCCGCTATTTCTTTCCGGTATGAAGGGTACTCCGTTTTCATTTTCTACCAATATAACGAAATTCTTTGGAAATCGCACCCTTAAATTTTGTTAATTTTGTAACCCTACCATTTTTATAAGGAAAAAACTATTCCTTGTGCTGAATAAAATGGCTGCAAATTCGGCTGAGCATCGTGTTTTTGTCATTTACGCGCTCGTAGATACACCATTTTTCCTTGCCGACAGGATTGCTGTTCATCACGAAGGCATCTTTCGTCAGCCAATAGATTCGTCGGTTTTGGTTGTCTCCGCTGACGAACGTTTCTTTGCCGTTGTAGGTGATGTTATCGTATTCGCCAGCCACCAACTGCCGTTTATAGAACATGGCGAAGAAAAAATGTTTCGACGGTGTGAAAATGTAGTATTCAGCGAAGTCGTTCTGGTCGTATTCGCGTTTGGGATTCGTCTGATTGAGATAGGCCAGCATCTCTTTCCAATTATCTACTTTTTTCAGGTTTTCAACCCAATTTTCGACGCCATTGCCCCATTTCTGGAACCACGCGAAAGAGGCAATCATTTGTATTTCCATCGTGCTCTTCCACGTGCCGATGAGTTGATTCTTCGGGTCGGACTGCTGCGACGTTCTCAGTTCATCGAAGATGGGCTTGGCGGCTTCGGAATATTTTCCCGACTCGTAAAATTCGTAGCACCATTGGTTGTAGGGAAAAATCGTGTGGTTGGGAATCGTGCTCCACCATTTCTGCGTGAAACGCTTTGAATTGCTGTCATAGACTCGTGTACTTTTGTCAATCAAGTCGAGGTCGGTTCTCGCGCCCGTGTAGTTGAAGGGTCGGAAGTCGGGAATGTCTATCATAAAAATTTTTCTGTTCGCGTTATTGACTTGAAGCCGCATCGTTACGCTGTCGGTCACAATTTTATAGATGTCGCCGATGTAAGGCTTGATTTCCCGATTGCCTTTGAGCGACATCAGTTTGTAGATTCCGCGAGGATTTTCGGTCAGTGAAAGATTTTCGTCCGACTCCTGCCCCTCCTCGATGATGAGGTTTTGTTGATTTCTTAGGGTATTGTTTCCGTCTGATTGGATTCCATTTAGCCGCTCAAAATATTTTTGCGCAATGGCTACGGCATCGCCTTCCTGCACCCGCATCCAGACTTCTTTGCCGCGCATTCCGTTTCCGGGCATCGTATAGGTAATTCCCAGAACATTATTGTCTTCAAATAGCCTGAAGGTCAGTTCGTTGTCCATCCCCTTAGATTTCGTGTCGGTATCTATCGTTTCAATATGCTCCACGAAGGTACTGTCCGACGCCATCGACCATGTTCCGGAAACGTAAAGGGCGGCAGGCGCGCTGGGGTTCATCTGCGCCATGTTGTAGAACGTGCCGTCGCCGCAGAGAATCTTGTATTGAGGAATAAATCTCACATGAATGCCGCCATCGGCAGTGGGCTGCGGGAGGCACTGCTGCCAGATGCCCGTGAGCACGGCTTTTTGTTCAGCAAACTTATTTCCGTCTTTCTTGTTTTTCGCCGTCATCGGCAGTGCCAGCATCAGAAGTGTGGCGAGGATGATTTTTGTTTTCATAAAAAATATTTTTAATGGTTATTGATTCGATTGTTTCTGCAAAGATAACGATTTTTTTTCGATTTCGCACCCTTAAATTTTGTTTATTTTATTGCCTACCATTTTTATAAAGGCATATCTATTCCTTGTGCTGAACAAAATGGCTGCCAATTCGGTTGAGCATCGTCTGGTCGTCTTTCACGCGCTCCCAAATTCGATACAATACCTTTTTTCCCATACGCTGTTTGATGGCGAAAAAGTCGTCGGTCAGCCAATGGATTTCCATCACCTCACCACCTGGTGCCGTGACCGATTCTTTGCCGTTATAAGTGATATTGTCGAAGGCTCCCATCATTTCTTTCATATTATTTAGCATTCTCATAATAAAGAAATGCGATGGGGTATATACCTGAAACTGTTTGGGTTCACCCGGATCGGATTGGCTGAGATAAGTCAGCACATCCTTCAGATTGTCCACTTTTTTTAATTCGTCAATCCAATTTCCTTGGCTTTCTCCATCCATTTTATCAATTTTCATCACATACTGCCACGTGCCGATGAGTGGATTGTTCGGGTTGTGTGCGGGTGCGCTCGTCAGCATCTCGGCAACGGATTTGGCCGCTTTGGAATATTTTCCTGACTCATAATATTCGTAACTCCAATTGTTATAGGGATAATAGGCACTGTTCGGAAGCGTACTCCACCATTTCAGCGTGAAATGCTTGTCGTTGCTGTCGAAAATGCGTATGCTTTTGTCGGCTGTTCGGTCAAGGTCAGTTTTTTCACCTGTGTAGTTGAGAACGATGGGGTCGGAATGGTCGATTCTGAACATATTGTTGGGTCCTCCTATCATTGTCATTCTCATCGTGACCTGATCGGTGCAGATTTTATAGACATCGTGGGGATAAGGATTGATTTCCTGAATACCGCCCTTAATGGACATCAGTTTGTAGATTCCGCGAGGATTCTCGGTCGGTCTGTCGGTGGGTCGAGCCGTGATTTCAATGACCGATTTCACCCAGTTGCCGAATTTCCGACGGAATTGGTCTTTCTTTTTCTCATTTTTCCAAATGTCAATTCGGTCAAGGGTCAAATTCCGCGAATTTAAGAATTTTTCATAATCATCGTATGTTCCATTGATGATGAAATCAGAGGTGATGTCGCAACATTGTTCACCGTTAATCACGATCAAAACGCTGTCTTTGGTGGGTGTGGATATGCTGTTAAGGTTTTCCTTTTTCGAGGTTCTGTTTTTACTTTGCGATGAGATTATTTCCCTCACACGTGTCACGTCAAAATAAATCGTTGGGCGATTGTAGCGCATACTGCTTTCGTCAAGTGTTATGATGTCACATTTCCCATCAAATTCCTGCATTTTTATCTTCCAAATATTCAGATAATGGCGCATAAAATTGTATTCGTCGCTAATTTTCGTGACATCGAAAGGATGCTCAGCCGAGCCGTCGCCCGTCATAAGTATTGTCCAGAAAATACATCTGGAACGAAAAAGATAGTCGCTTGCTTCAACCAAACTCGTCGAGTCTTTCGCCAACGAAAATAGAATGTTACTCGCCGTAGTCAGCGCATCCAAGTTCAGTGGGTTGATTTCCAGCATTTTCCTCGTCAGTGCCAGACATTCCTCCTTTTTTCCCGCTTTTCTGAGTTCGTACATTTCGAACATATACAATTCGTCTTCGCGGTCGTTCGTGAGGTACGACTGACCGTAGAAAGCAAGGATTTTTTCCTCGTCGGTCAAGGGTTTCCCTTTTTTCTTCGCCGAAAATCTTTCCACCAACTCCTTGATTCGTTCAGGGTTTTCGGTTGCTTCCTTTTTGATAAATTCCCAATCCACGGGAAAAAATTCTTTCTTTTGCTGCGCCGTCATCGACAGTGCCAGCATCAGAAGTGTGGCGAGGATGATTTTTGTTTTCATAAATATTTTTTTATTGGTTTTTGATTCGATTGTTTCTGCAAAGATAACGATTTTTTTTCGATTTTGCACCCTTCAAAACGCAAATTTTCATTTTTCACGTTCCGTTTGAGGCGGTATTTTCTCCAAAAAATAGATTGTTATATGTTCGCGCACGCGCACGGCTTCGCCATCTTCCTGTCTGCCTGGCTCCCATCGCGGCATCTTTTTGACAACTCGCAATGCCTCTTTATTGCAGAGTTTCTTGATGGTAGGATTGTTGCACGGATTTCCCGCCTTGTCTTTCAGATGATAGTCGATGACTTTTGGTTCTTCGACCGCCCCGTCTTTTCCAATGACGCAATCAACGAGAACCATTCCGTAAATGCCTTGCCGAAGCATTTCTTTGGGATGACGGACATTCTCCGCAATGAACAATGTTTGAGCGTCGTAGCCGCCAGGGAAGCGAGGCATTTTCTTTACAAACCTGAAGATTTCGCCTTTTGGGTTGATGAGGTGCGCCTTGATTTCATAGACGATTTCTATCCGTTTTTCTGCACCAGAAGCAACATATCCCCCTTTACGATATTTTTTTAGAGATTCATCGTCTTTCAAGATTTTCACATCGTCAAGAATATAATTCCGTTCTTTGAGAAAAGCCCTTAACACCTCAATGGGAATCTCCTGGATTTCTCCGTTTCTAAATGGGTCGTCAGGAAGGTTGTCGCGACATCTTTCGCCGTTGATAAAGATTAAGGAAAAAGATGGGTCGAAGATGACCGCATTCGAATTCAGCAATTCGTCCTCCGACTTGAGCTCGAGCGAGTCTGGCAGCTTCTCAACTTTACTGATGGCCAGCTTGAGCTCTTGTAAGTCGGATTTCTCCGAATGTTTTGCATTCTGCGAACAGGAAACCATCGTCAGAAAGACGGCAGACGACAAGAAAAGAATTGTGGCGAAACGCCGAATGTTAATTGCTTTCATAATTCAATTTTTGATTTTTAGTTTTTAATTTCAAAATGTCGCTGCAAAAATACGACGGAAAAGGGGCGGTCGCCAAATTTTTTCGCAC
>CACYQZ010000018.1 GCA_902776665.1 uncultured Prevotellaceae bacterium | reverse complement strand
ACGGCATCAAAAACGGCACCTACTCGCTTGTGGCATCGCTCGGCGACGACACCGATCTGTTGCTCAGTGGTCCAGAAACCGACTACGCCAAGAAAGATCCGTCGGGAATCAGTACAGTTGAAGGTGGACAATTCACAATTAATAGTTATTACACCATCGACGGCGTGAAACTCAACGCGAAGCCGACGCAAAAGGGTATTTACATCGTGAATGGTAAAAAGGTTGTAATCAAATAATTTATCAAATTTAATAATGACGGAAACAATGAAAAAAATGATGATTTTCGCTTGCGCCCTGCTGTTTGCAGTGGCTGCGCAGGCTCAGTGGGACTTGGAAGGCGTCACGGTGGACAAGTCGAAATGGGTTGATTTTGCCCCGATGTGGAACCCCGACCCGTATATCATGACGCCTGGTGCTGGCAGCATCGGTAGCGTGCGTCAGAACACGAAGCTCAGTAACGGCAGAGGCCCTCGCAAGGCGCCACAGAAGGCCGAAGGAGCAACCGACTTGCCCGAATATTGGGACAATGCGAACACCAAGCACTTCCCGCCTGTGTTCAATCAGGATGGTGGCTCGTGCGGCGTTTCGTCGCGTGCCGGCTATATGCTTTGCGAGGAGTTGAACGCCTATCGCGGAACCGATGCCTCGCATCCCGACAACCGTTTGTCGCCCAACATTCAGCATCCTTACGACAACACGGGTCCGAATAAGAACACGATGGCCTATCAGATTGGTTTCCCGAGTATGTCAACATACGGCGGCTTCCCGTCGAGCAATATCTACGGCTCCTACGGACCGACTTCCAACAACGCAGGTTGGATGACGGGCTATGACAGGTGGTACAAGACGATGCACAACCGCATCTGGGGCGCATCGAGCATTCCCTCGCCTGTCATCGGCTATCCCGAAGAGAATCCCGAAGGCTGGGGACGCGGCGGATTCGGTCCCGGTGCCATCGCCGCCAAGCGTTGGCTCTACAACCACAACGGCGACGAGTCGTTCCATACGGGTGGAATGTTGGGACTCGGTGTGGCATCTGGCGGTCATGTGCTCAACATCCCCTCATCGGCGGAAAACCGCAAAATCGGTTTGGTGGGAAAGAAATATTGGGTCACGGGCACATCGGTTGACCACGCTGTGAGCGTTTCCGGCTACGACGACCGCGTAGAGTTCGACCTCGACGGTAACGGAAAAGTAGGCGAGCGCAAGAACTCCGACGGCCTCGACGAAAAAGGCGCGTGGATTATCGTCAATTCGTGGGGTGGCTGGGCCAACAATGGCTTTATTTATGTTCCCTACGCCCTTGCAACGCCCACGTGTCAGAAAAACAGCACTGGAAAAGGCTTTTTGCCCGTCGGCAGTGGCTTTACGCCCGAAATGTGGCACATCCGCAAGGATTACACGCCTGCCCGCACCATCAAGGTGAAAATCAGCTTCACCCAGCGCAGTGCCATCAGCCTGAAGGCTGGTATTTCGACGAATCTGAAGGCTGCTTCACCCCAAAAATTGTTGCAGTTTGAGCATTTCAACTTCAAGGGCGACGGCGATGGTGACGGCAAGGACGCGATGACCCCGATGTTGGGTCGTTGGAACGACGGCGTGCACTACGAACCGATGGAATTGGGCTTCGACCTGAGCGACCTTCTGGCCGAGTTCGACCCGACGCAGCCGCTGAAGTTCTTCTTCATCGTCGATAGCAAATCGACCGCGACGGGTGTCGGTGGTATCCACGAGGCTTCCATCATCGACTACACCTGCGACCCCAACGGCATCGAAACTGCTTTCGTCATCGAGGGCGACAGCATAACCATTGGCAACAAAGGCAAATCGACCAAAATTTCCACCATCGTCTATGGTGAGGCCATCAATCCGCCGACGAACCTGAAAATCTCGGGTACGACCCTTTCGTGGGAAGCACCGCAGACGAATTTCAAACCGGTGGGCTACATTGTATATAAAAATGGTGAGGAAATCGCCCAAACCGAAGGCAACGTCACCAGTTACAACGTCGGAATGGGCGAGGGTACTTACACCGTCAAAACCATCTACGAATTCAACGGACAGCGCAAACTGTCGGCTGCGTCGGCTTCTGTCGAGGGCAATTATTCCTTCTCGAAGCGATACATCACCAAGATTGGAACGGCCATCAGCAAGGTCAGCGACCTGAAAGACGGCATGACCGTGATTCTTTACAACACGGGTCGTCAGAAATACGTCTGCGACACGGGTGACAAGATTTATCAACACAAGTCGGCTGCTCCGAAGAAAGGCGATGCGAACAGTGGCGAATACGTCTTCACTGTGCACAAAGTGGGCAACAATTTCACGTTCACCTCTGAAAACGGTAGTCTGCCGGCATTCGTCGAGAACAATGTGAGCATTCCCGTGAGCGACACGCCCGGACAATTCACCGTGACGGGTTCCAGTTCTTCCTTCTTGCTGAAGAACGGCTCGTGGTATCTGAATGGTAATGAAAACGTGCCTGTGACGTGGAGTGCTGGTGACAACAATTCGCAGCACAGAATCACGCCCGTCGAGTGCAATCCTGAAATTCAGGGACTCGATGACTACACGACCGTGACGTTGGATAATCTGATGGAAGGTCAGATTGTCGCCCTGTATAACAATGGTCGCGGCTACTTCATCACCGACGAGGGCGGCAGCTATGGCGCATCGAAGGCCGAACCCACGGCAGAGTCGTACAACTATCTCTTCCGCGTAGGCAAGAATGCCGACGGCACCTTCACGTTCACCTCGCTGAACGGTGCCATCCCCGTGCTTCCCTACAACGCGACCTTCGCCCCGAGCAACACCGCTGAAAACTTCACGCTGACCTCCGCCGGAACGGGTCTGTTCTATCTGCAAGGCGCTACTGCGGTGGCTTCTGCAGGCGGTCAGCAAGAACGTCAATATTTGAATGGTAACGAAACGGCTCCTGTCGGATGGAACAGCGAGGGCACGAACTCGGCTTATCGCCTCTATCCCGTCAAGACCTCTTCGACGGCTCCGAACATCACCATTTCTGCCTCGACACCGATTCAGGTCTTTGCACCTGTTCAACTCCGTCTGACGGGCGATGCCGACATTGCTTCGTGTGTCTGGAAGGTTGAGGACAAGACCTATACGAGTGTTGCTCCGACTGTTGTATTCACTTCCGAAGGCAGCAAGACCATTGAATGTACCGCCGTGAATATGCGCGGAATGAGTAAGACCGTCACGAAGACGCTGACCGTGCAGGCTGCGCCCGAACTGTCGGCCGACTTCTCGGTGAGCAAGACGACCATTGCCGGTGGCGAGCCCGTCAGTTTCCATGCCACGAACCAAATGGCTGGTTGCAACTATCACTGGGACTTCCCTGGAACACAGCAGGTTACTGCCGAGACGCGCAACGTGTCGGTGGTCTATCTGGCCACGGGCGAGCATCAAGTGACGCTCACCGTCACCGCTCCCGATGGCAGGAAAGCGACCAAGACAGAGACCATCATCGTGCAGCAGGTGGCACCGGTTCCCGACTTCACCTTGTCAGAAACTGTCATCATGAAGGGCGAGAGCGTGACTGTCACCGACAAGACCCTCTACGGCCCGACCGCATGGACTTGGACGCTGTTGGAAGAGAAGAATCGCCGCTACCAGAGCACGGAACAGAATCCGACCTTCACGCCGGCAGCAGGCCGATACAACCTCCACGTGACGGCAACCAACGAAGTGGGTAGCGGAACCCTCGTCCAGAAGCGTGCGCTGCTCGTTTGCAATGCGCCGTCGCTGACAGGTCTGGAATTTGCCGGAGGCAACAATCGCGTCACGACCAATCTCGAAGGCATCACATCGGCTTGGACGATTGACTTCTGGATGAATCCGAGGACACTCGAGGCTCCCAGCGTAGGTATTTTCGGTTCCAACGACTTGAAACTCACCTCGAACGACAACGGCGCGGTGACGCTCACTCGTGGAACGACGAAACTTTCCACCTCTGCCGACAACTATTACCTCGAAGGCGAATGGCATCACTATGCCATCACCTACGGCAACGGTACCGTCATCTTCTACCGCGACGGTGTCGAATATTGCCGTGCGACGTGCTCGACCAAAGATTTCACCAACTATCTCACCACCCTGCAAATCGGTGGCGAAGCCGCTCCGCTGATGGGTATGATCGACGAGTTCCGCGTGTGGAACAAGACGCTGACCGCCGCCAAAATTCGCATCTATGCCGCTGCTCCCATCGCGAACATTCGCGACGCTGAGCAAAACGACGGATTGGTGCTCTATTACCAGTTCAACCAGTCGAGCGGCAACTGTATCGATGCCACATCCTACGGCAACGAGGGTGTGCGCCTCGGCTTCGGTCCCGACGGTGATGCTTGGTCGGAGTCGCGTGGCGTCTTCGCCATCAACCTCGACGATTTCCCGATGGTTGGAGGAATGTTGAACCAGACGTTCTACCGCGTCATTGACACCACCGACAGCGATGTCGCGAAAGTGGTCGATGGCAAGGAAGACACGATGTGGAAGCCTGAAACCGTCAGTTATCCCCTCACTATCACCTTCGACAGAAGCAAACTCGACGAAATTCAGGCGCTTAGGCTCTATTCGTCGCGTGGCAACGACGTGAACGCGCTGCCTTCGCTGATGAACATCTACGAAAGCGACGATGCTTCAACGTGGACGACCGTCATGACGAACGGACCGATTGGTTTCAGTGAGAACTACAGCGACATCATGCTGCCGAGTTCGATCACCCGACGCTACGTGAAAATTGAATTCCCCGCCGGCGGACCTGAATTGACCCTCAACGAAATCTATTTCTTCGGAAACGAAGGCGAAGTCATCGACAACGAGGACGGCAAGTCCGACACGGGCTACACCATCACATGGCGCATCCTCGATAGGACAGGAAAGGAAGTCTGGAAAATCTTCAAGCAGAAGAATGTGGCTCAAAACACCAAAATCAACCGACTGCCCGACGCCTATCGCATCAAGGGTTGCAGCTATTCGACGGTTTCCGCAACGGTCGAAAGCGACATCACCCTCGACGTGCGCTGCACATGGCCGACCAGTATGTTCACACCGAGTAAGCCCGACAGCCCCGTCTATCACAACGTGAAAGTCAACAACAAGTACCTCCGTTGGGACGCTGGAGCCGGACAAGTGACGCTCAAGAGCGGCAAGCCGACTGTCACCGAGGAAATCGGCAAATGGGCATTCTACGGCAATCCTTATTCGGGCTATCTCATCGCCAACGCTGCCGAGCCGCAGATGTACCTCGCGTGTCTGGTGCCCGACAAATCCTATGCCGTGTTGGACGCTGCCGGAACGCGCTTCAATTCCACCACTTCCACCTATTCGGGTGGCGGCTTCCTCTTGCAGGTGTTCTTGAACGTGTCCTATCTGAACGACTATGGCAACGAGGGTCTGCTTGCGACATGGGCTAACGAGAAAGCCACCAGCGGTGTCGGCTCGGCCTTCAGCGCAACGGTCGTCAGCGGAGGTGTCACGGGCATCGAGGACGTTCTCATCGACGACAACGACAACATCATCGACGACAGTTGGTACACCATCAATGGTGTGAAACTCAACGGTCAGCCGACCCAGAAGGGCATTTACATCCATCGCGGTCGTAAGGTAGTTGTGAAATAACGATTTTCTTATATCAGGCAAGTGGAGCGCATCGGAAACGGTGCGCTCTTCTTGTTTTGTAATTTTTTTTAACACATAATTTTTGGTCGTTCATCGGTTTTATTCGTAACTTTGCCCCCAAATAACTAAATTTTTGAGATTATGGGTAAAAAGATTACTTTTATCGCTTGCGCCCTGCTGTTTGCAGTCGCAGCGCAGGCACAATGGGACTTCAGCGCCGATAAAGACTATTTGCTGAAGCATGTGACAACGGGCAAATACATGGTTTTGCACGACACTTACGAAGAAACCAATTCCGTGAATGCCACGACGTTGGAAAATGAGGGCTCGCTGTTCACCATCACGAAGAGCGGCAACGGCTATGTATTCACCAAAAAAGGAACCGACAAGACGCTGAGCCTTTCGACCCACGCCAAATATGGTGCTTGGAACACCTCGAACACGGGTGGAACCGTTTGGACGCTCGTCGATGCTGGCGATGGCTATGCCTATCTCAAGTCGAGCAAGGGAATTCTTGCCCCGAACGATGGTGCCGGCGCAGGCTCGTATGTCTATACCGACAAGTCGCAGGGCAACAATGCGCGTTGGTATATCGTCGATGCAGCCGAGGAACTTCCGAGTTATGTCAGCAGTATCACCAGCGGCAAGTATTATCGTTTGGTGAGTTTCACGAACCAAAACGTTTCGATGACCGATGCCGGCGGTGGACTGGTGACCTCGAGGACCGATAAGAACAACTACAGTCAGGTTTGGTATCTGACCTCGAGCGGTAGCGGCTACAAGTTCAAAAACCTGCTCACCGGCAAGTATATCACCGGCTCGCCTGGCACCAGTTCACAGTGGAAGACGGGCAATTCGGGCGCCACGTTCTATTTTGGCAAATCTACTTCTGATGACAAAACGCGGTTCTGGTTCTCGACGCAAAACAATATTTCCGCCTACACCGCACTCCACTCGGCACCTCACCAGAGCAACACCGTGGTGGCATGGACAGGCGATGCCGATGCCTCGAAATGGTTGCTGACGATGGTCGATGAAAGCAAAATCGACTTCGAAGCCATCTACGAGTTGCAGCAGGCCGTCAATACCAACTACACCAACCAGTTGATGACCTTCTACGACGACTACGCCTGCACGCAGTTGAAAAGCAACTACGCTTCGATGAGCGACGACGAACTGCGCGCTGCTATGAGCGACCTGCCCGTCACGCTGCGCGAAGAGGCTGTGCGCGTGAAGAACGACAAGTGGAACGACAACTCGACTTGGAACAAGTACGAAAAAGACTTCCGCATTCATGACTTTGAAGTCTATTCCGAGCCGGGTGCTTGGGCCAACAAACTCGGCATCGGTGCCTTCGGTCGCCTCACGCAACCCACGGGAGTCCGACTGAAGTCGGGTCAGTTGGTCTTCTTGCATGTCAATGACAATGTTGTGGACTCCGACGCCCGTCTCTATGCAGAAATGGTGTCTGGCGTGGACCTCTCGGGCACACAATTCACCCTGAAACGAGGCTACAACGCCATCATCGCCTCGAACGACTGTGAAGTGTTCATCACCTATCAGAACACGAACACCAACAAGCCGCTCTCGCGCTATCCCAACATCAAGATTCACATCGTCGGCGGTACGTGTAACGGTACTTTCGACATGAATCGCGGCCACACCCGTAGCGATTGGACGTGGCTCCTGAAAAATATGTTCAAAGACGAATACCTGCACCTGCGTTCGAAATGGCACGTGATGAACTGCTATCTCGACCGCGTGAAAAACGCCGAGAACATCGAAGGTGCACTGAAAATCTGGGACTACGTGTTTGAAATCGAGGAAAAACTCATGACCTCGCAGTTCAACAATGGCTATTATCGTCCCATCATGCTCGTGTTCGACGCTTCGGGCGGCAATCCCAACTGGTCGTGGGGTCGTGTGTCCATGCCTGGCATCTGGGGCAACGGCGCACTGAACTACAGCACCCTGCTCTACTCCGGCACCGACGGCGGTCAGCAGTGGGTCATCCAGCACGAGGAAGGCCACGGCCATCAGGGTCCCATCAACCTCAGCGGCACCACCGAGGTCAGCAACAACGCACTCGCCCAGATTGTGACCCACCTCTGGGGCTTTCGCACCACTCGCGGAAGAGCCCAAAACAGCACCTACGACTACTTCAACGAGGGTGTGGCTTGGATCGACTATCCGCGTCGCGGCGATTGCCTGTGGCTCACCAATAAACTGTGGTATCAGCTCTGGCTCTACTTCCACCTGAAGGGCGACGACGACTTCTTCCCCCGTTGGATGGATAAACTGCGCTCGATGGATGGCGGTATCAAGAAGGCTGGCGATACCGACGACAGAGCAAACGCCATTCCTCGCCAGAGTGCATCACGCACCATTTCCGAACTGCAAGGAAAGGCCAGCACATACGGCAGTTGGACAAGTGAATATATGCGTATGGCACTCGCCGCCTGTGAAGCCTCGCAGACCGACCTCTACGAATTCTTCAAGATGTGGGGATTCTTCGGCTATTCCGACGAAGTGAAATCCGACGGTGGTTCCACCGACGCCCCGAAGAGCGGCATTTTCCGCATTGGCGACTATTCCAACTACTTGGTGCGCCTGCCGATGCGTGGCAACAAAATCGATGAAGACGCCGTGAAATGGTGCAAGGACAAGATGCAAAGCTATCAGAAGAAGGCGCCGGGCGTGATGTTCATCAACGACACGGGCGAACTCACAAAAATCGATGAAGATGCCGAATGTCTGAAATACGACCCGTCGCTGGCAGGCAAGAGAAAACAATATGCCGACGGCGGAGCGCAGCAGAATCAAGGCGGTCTTGGCACCTACACCCACTTCGGCAAGAATGAATTGACCACTCTGACCTTCAAGGTTAGCGGAACGAGAATCGTCGTCACGGGCAAAGGTGCCGTAGGTTTCAAAATTTACAATGAGAAGGGCGAACTCATCTGGGTGAGCAATAGAATGTCATTCGCGACGAATAGCGAGATTGCCGCAGGCATCAAGGACGGCACCTACTCGCTCGTGGCATCGCTTGGCGACGACACCGACCTGCTGCTCAGCGGTCCTGAAACGGATTACGCCAAGAAAGACCCGTCGGGAATCAGTTCAGTAGAAAATGGACAGTTGACAGTGGATAGTTACTACACCATCGACGGCGTGAAACTCAACGGCAAGCCGACGAAGAAAGGCATCTACATTGTCAATGGTAAAAAAGTCGTGATTGAGTGAGCGAATACCGAACTTGTTCGAAGTTTTCCGAACGTGAACAACTTCGAGCAAAGCTCAACAGTCGTGATTGAGTGAGCGACAAATTTTCAAAATTTTTAAGTCAAAAAAGACACATCGAAAAGGATGTGTCTTTTTTATGTTTTTTAACGGATTTAGATTTTGTTGTCTGAATAATTTTAACTAAATTTGCGCCCGAAACGTGCAAATTTATACATTTTCGCACAACAGGCTAACAATTTATCATCAAACACTAATAATTATTCACAAAAAACGAAAACCAAATGAAAAGAAGAACTACTTTCTTCGTTTGCGCCCTGCTACTTGCAGTCGTTGCGCGAGCACAGTGGGACCTCGATGGACTCACAGTAGACAAGTCGAAATGGGTTGACTACACCCCGACATGGAATCCTGATCCTTACATCATGACACCTGGTGCTGGTAGCATCGGTAGCGTGCGTCAAAAAGCAAAAATAAATAACGGAAGAGGGCCGCTAAAGGCACCGCAGAAAGCCGCAGGTGTTACAGATTTGCCCGATCATTGGGACAATGGAAAGACGAAGTATTTTCCGCCTGTATTTAGTCAGGACGGCGGCTCGTGCGGCGTTTCGTCGCGTGCCGGCTATATGCTTTGCGAAGAGTTGAATGCCTATCGCGGAACCGACGCATCGCTTCCCGAAAACCGTTTGGCACCCAACATTCAGCATCCTTACGACAATACGGGGCCGAACAAGAACACGATGGCCTATCAGATTGGTTTCCCAAGTATGGCGACCTACGGCGGCTTCCCGGCTAGCAATATCTATGGCTCCTATGGTCCGAGATCCAACAACGCAGGTTGGATGACGGGCTATGACAAGTGGTATAAGACAATGCACAACCGCATCTGGGGTGCGTCGAGCGTCCCCGTTTCCGTTATCGGCTATCCTGAAAACAACACTGAAGATTGGGGGCTCGGCGGTTTCGGACCGGGTGCCATCGCCACCAAGCGTTGGCTCTACAACCACAATGGCGACGAGAGTTTCCACACAGGCGGAGTTATGGGGCTTGGTGTGTCATCTGGCTATAATCTCATCAAGATTCCCGATACAGAGGAAAACCGGAAAAACGGTCTGGTGAATAAGGTATATTGGGTGCCTGGCTCCTCGGTTGACCATGCTATGTCCTTGTGTGGCTACGACGACCGCATTGAGTTCGACCTCGACGGAAACGGAATTGTCGGCGAACGCAAGAATAGCGATGGTTACGACGAAAGAGGTGCATGGATTGTCGTCAATTCGTGGGGCGACTGGTGGGGCAACGGCGGCTTCGCTTATGTTCCCTACGGCCTCGCATCGCCCACGACGAAGAAAAACAGCACAGGAAAAGGTTACCTGCCCGTAGGCAATGGCTTCTCGCCAGAAATGTGGCATATTCGAAAGGACTATACGCCTGCGCGTACCATTAAAGTAAGACTCAGTTTCACCCAGCGCAGTGCCATTAGTTTGAAGGCTGGTATTTCCACCGATTTGAACGCAACTTCTCCGCAAAAGACTTTGTTGTTTGAGCATTTCAACTACAAAGGTGACGGCGATGGCGACGGCAAGGATGCTATGACCCCGATGCTGGGTAAGTGGAAAGACGGCGTGCACTACGAACCGATGGAATTGGGCTTCGACCTGACCGACCTTTTGGCCGATTTCGATCCTTCGCAGCCGTTGAAGTTCTTCTTCATCATCGATAGTAAGGCTTCAGCCACTGGTGTAGGAGGTATTCACGAGGCGTACATCATTGACTACATCTCTAATGCAAATGGTGTCGAAACACCTTTTGCAATTACTGGCGACAGCGTTAATATCGCCAATCAGGGTGGTAGAACAATTATTTCTACCGTTGTCTATGGTGAAGCACTCAAAGTTCCGCAAAATGTCAGAATTTCTGGAACGACTCTTTCTTGGGATGCTCCGCAATTTGCAGCCTATACTCCGCAGGGCTATGTCGTTTATCGTAACGGAACAGAAATTGCCCAAACAGCGGCCCATGAAACTAACTATAATATCGGTACATCTGGTGGAACATTTACGGTCAAAACTGTTTATACCATCAACGGTCGCCGTCAGTTGTCGGGTGCATCTGCGCCTGTGAAAGGCAATCTTTCCTTTACACAGGAATACCTTAATTATATCGGGACACCCATTAGTGCCCTCAGCGAATTGCAAGATGGTATGAAGGTTGTTCTTTTCAATAATGGTCGTGGGAAATATATTTGCGATACGGGACAGAATACATACCGTTTCAAGGGAAATGCACCCAGCATACTGAACTCTGACGGCTGTCAATATGTGTTCACGGTACGAAAGTCGGGAAATACATATACTTTTGCTTCTGCAAACGGCAGCCTACCGGCATTCAAATCTAACAATGTGAGCATTGCAGTAAGCCAAACCGCAGGAAGCTTTACCGTGACGCAGGCCAACGCCAACAACAAGACATTCTTTATTAAGTCTGGCTCGTTGTATCTCAATGGAACAGATTCTGAACCTGTCACTTGGCACGCGGCAGAAAATACTTCGCAGTATAAAATCATTCCTGTTCGCGTGAGTGGTGTCGAGATTGGAGGCCTCGGCGATTATACTTCTGTGACGGCATCCAACTTGAAAGACGGCCAGTTAGTGGCTCTTTACAACAATGGAAGAAAATTCTTCATCGTAGATGAAGGAGGCACCTATGCAGCGACCAATGTTGCTCCGACGGCTAATTCTTACAAGTATCTGTTCCGTGTAGGCAAGAATGCGAATGGAACGCTCACATTCACTTCTATCAATGGAGCAATACCTTTACTGACGTTTAACAAGCCGTTTGCGCCAAGCGATAATGCCGACAGCTTTACGGCCACATCTGCGGGAACGGGTCTGTTCTTTTTGCAGAGTTCCACAGCGGTGGCTTCCCGAAACGGGAAGATGGAGAGACAATATTTGAATGGAACGGCTAATACGCCTGTTGGTTATCCTGTGGATGGTCCCAACTCGGTGTATAGGATTTATCCCGTAACAATTGCAACGCCAGTGCCTGTCGCAAGCATTGTGGCACCGACAACCATACAGGCTTCGATTCCTGCCCAATTCAGCTTATCAGGTGATGGAGATATTGCCTCGTGCAGTTGGACTATTGACGGTAAAACGTATGTGACAACTGCCCCGACCGTAACCTTCTCTTCGGCAGGTAATAAGACCGTGCAATGTACGGTTGTCAATATGAAGGGAAAGAGTTCTACCATCAGTCGTACGGTGGCGGTGCAGGCCGCCCCGGCGCTCACGGCTGACTTCACGATGAGCAAGTCGGAAGTAGCTGGTGGCGAAAGGGTTAGTTTCCTTGCTTCCAACCAGCTTACGGGCTGTACTTACCACTGGAATTTCCCAGATACAAAGGAACTTACAGCAGACACCCGTAACGCATCGGTTGTCTATACTTCCATCGGACAGAAAAACGTGACGCTTACGGTTACGGCACCCAATGGAACGCAAAAGAGTGTCACGAAAAAGATTACGGTAAAGCTAGCTCCGCCTGTTCCTGCTTTCAGTTTGTCCGACGCTGTCATCTTGAAAGGTGAAAGTGTAACGATTACTGACCAGAGCCTCTACAGCCCGTCTGTATGGTCGTGGACTTTGTTGGAGGATAAGATGGTTCGCTATCAAAGTAATGAGCAAAATCCGACTTTCACTCCTGTACCTGGCAGATACGAGGTGATGTTTACGGCCTCTAACGTGAAAGGTGATGCGACAATCAACCAGAAGAAAGCGCTCCTTGTTTGCAATGCGCCGTCTTACAATGGTTTGCAATTTACGAGCAGAAACAACCGTGTGACAGCGAATCTTCCCAGTGGAATCACCTCGCAGTGGACCGTCGATTTCTGGCTGAATCCTACTACGCTTGAGGATGTAAGTGCCGGTATCTTCGGTTCTAACGACCTGCAACTTACCTCGAATGCTGCAGGCGTTGTTACGCTCAAACAAGGATCGACAGTTCTTGCCAAGTCTGCAAATGCCTATTATATTGCAGGCGAGTGGCGTCACTACGCCATCAGTTATAGCAACGGAAATGTCATTTTCTATCGCGATGGTGTTGAGTCTAGTCGGGCTGCTTGCTCTGTGAGCGATTTCAGCAGTCATTTCAATACTATCCAAATTGGCGGTTCTGCTGCTCCGTTGCAGGGTATGATTGATGAGTTCCGTGTATGGAATACAGCACTTTCTGCCGCTCAGTTCCGCAACTATGCAGTTGCTCCCATAGCCGACATCCCTGCTGCTGTCCAGAATGACGGTCTGTTGCTCTATTATCAGTTCAACCAGAGTGGCGGCAACTGCACTGATGCCACTTCTTACGGCAACGTGGGCACGCGCCACAATTTTGGCCCTGATGGTGATGCCTGGACGGAATCGCGCGGAGTCTTTGCCCTTAATTTGGGGAATAATGGTACTGCAATTGTCGGAGGTATGTTGAATCAAACGCTCTATCGCCTTATCGATGCCAGCGATGAGGAACTTGTGAATGAATTCTCGCCCGCAGCAAATTTTGTAGATGGAAAGAATGGAACGATGTGGCATAGCGAGTACAAGCCGTCGGTAGTTGGGTATCCGCATGGAATTACCTTAGATAGAAGTCAGTTGGACGAAATCTACTCTCTCAAAATCTATGCGGAAAGAGGTAATGACAAATCTTATCTGCCCACGATGATCAATGTCTATGAGAGCGACAATGCCACTTCGTGGACACCTGTTTTGAGGAATGGTCATCTTATTTTCAAAGGAAACTTTGGTGAAGTAGCCCTGGCAACTCCAGCAACTCGTCGATTCCTCAAAGTCGAATTCCCGACTGGCGGTACTTTCCTCGCCCTCAACGAAATCTTCTTCTACGGTAAAGATGGAAATGTTATCGACAATCAGGAGAACATCCAGTCAGAATCTGGTTACACCGTAACATGGAGAATTTACGATGAGACAGGAACTAAACTGTGGAAGCTTTGCAAACAAACAGGTGTTGAGGCTGGTACGCAAATCAGCGAACTGCCCGATACGTTCCGTGTCAAAGGCTGTACGTATTCGCCTGTTTCCGCAGCGGTGAATCGTAACCTCGCTATTGATGTGCGTTGCACATGGAGCCAGTTCTCTATCAGCACGCCAAATGACACGATTTACCAACACCTGAAACTTAATGGAAAGTTTGCTCGTTGGGATGCTAGTACCCAAAAGGTGCTGCTCAGGGCTGCCCGTCCGGGTGATGACGATATGACTGGAAAGTGGGCATTCTTTGGCAACCCCTACTCCGGCTTCCTTGTTGTCAATGCGGCTGAACCAGATTTGTACTTGACGGGTAAACCAGGTAATAAAGAATATGCTTACCTGGCAGTTGGCGGCACGCGCTTCAGCGTTCGTGAATCCGACTATCAAGGTGGTGGATTCTTGCTGCAAGTAGGCCAAAGCGTAGCCTACCTCAATGACTTCGCTAACGAAGGAAAACTTGCTACTTGGGCGAATGCGAATGCTGTTAGTGGTGCTGGCTCTGCTTTCAGCACTATGGAGGCAAACGAAGCCCAAGGTTGTACGGTCGTATGGGAGTTCTACGATGCTACGGGTACTATGCTTTGGAAGTCTTTCCGCGAAAAAGGAATTTCCACTGGTACGGTGATGACTGCAATTCCAGAAGAAATGCGCCTCGATGGTTGCGAATACGATTTCTCTGAAACGACTGTCAGCAACAAAATCACCACGATTCCTGTTCGTACGACTTGGACTCTGTTCCCAATCAGCACTCCGAATAGCGTGGCTTATTGCCATGTCAAGCTGAAGGGACGCTACCTGAAGTACAATGCCAATACAGGAAAGGGAACGCTGAATGCAAATCTCGGCGATGCAGCAGCTCCCGAATCGCAGTGGGCATTCT
The DNA here is from genome assembly GCA_902776665.1 of uncultured Prevotellaceae bacterium. Classification (GTDB taxonomy): domain Bacteria; phylum Bacteroidota; class Bacteroidia; order Bacteroidales; family Bacteroidaceae; genus Prevotella. The sequence goes on along the minus strand of CACYQZ010000018.1, from coordinate 26,946 downwards.
ACGGTAATCCGTATTCAGGATTTATCGTTGTGAACGCAGCAGCTCCTGATATGCAATTGGTGGGATTCGTACAGAACGGCACAGCAACTCAGATGTCGCTCATTGGTACACGCTTTATGTCTCGCCCATCGGCTCATAGTGGAGGAGGATTCCTCTTGCAAGTAGGAAATGAGGTGGCTTACCTCAATGACTTTGCAAATTACGGAACTTTGGCTACTTGGGCTTCTGCTAATGCTGTAAGTGGTATTGGCTCGGCATTTAGCGCAACGATGGTCGGCGGAACAAACGCCAAGTCGTTCGACGAGGCTACCGGCGTTGAGACAATTAACAATTCACAATTGACAATTGACAACGACGGTTGGTACACCATCAACGGTGTGAAACTCAACGGCAAACCGACCGAGAAGGGTATTTACATCTTCAACGGCAAGAAAGTCGTGGTGAAATAACCCCATTCCAATAAGGCAAGAGGGCGCATCGACAACGGTGCGCTCTTTTGTTTGATAAAAAAATATAAATCGGTGTGATAATTTCAGATATTTTTTCGATATTCACTTTATTTTCGTACCTTTGCAGCTACATTCATAAATTTAAACAATCAACTATATGCAAAAAAGACTGAAAATTAGTGTGATGGCGCTTTGTCTGTCGGCAGCGGCGATGGCCCAGACCGACACGACACAGGTGCAAGAGGCCGTCATCATCGACGAATCGGCCTTCACATTCACCGAATCGCAGCTCGGCGAAGACGACAACGTCGCCCACGAGGTGACGGTGTTCGGATCGAACACGAGCGCGTATGCCAACGAGGTGGGTTACAAGTGGAGTCCCGCCCGATTCAAGTTCCGTGCGTACAACTCGAAGTACAACGACATCTACATCAACGGCAACCCTGCCAACGATGTCGAGCGCGGCGAGTTCCGCTATTCCTTCGTGGGTGGCTTGAACAATTTTACGCGCAACGTGGAGGCGTCGCTGCCTTTCGAAGCCAACAATTTCGGAACGACCAGTATGGGCGGCGGTAACAACTACAACTTCCGTCCGAGCAGTCAGCCCGCAGGCCATCGCGTCTCGCTGGCCGGTGCAAACCGCAACTACGTGTTCCGCGGAATGTACAGCTACAACTCGGGCTTCAACGCGAAGGGCTGGGCCTATTCGTTCGGCCTGACCTATCGCTACGCCCACGAGGGTTACGTCGAGGGCACGTTCTACAACGCGCTGTCGTACTTCCTCGGCATCGAGAAGATGATTTCGCCGCAGCACAGCGTGTCGCTCGTCACGTGGGGCAACCCCACAGAGCGCGGTGCACAGGCAGCCTCGACCGACGAGATGTATTGGATTGCCAACGACCGCTTCTACAACCCCAACTGGGGCTATCAGAACGGCAAAAAGCGCAATTCGCGCATCATCCACGACTGGGCACCGTCGGCGATGCTGACGTGGGACTGGAACATCGACGGCAACACGAAACTCACCACATCGTTGCTCGGAAAATACGCGATGTACAGCAGTTCGCGCCTGAGTTACAACAACTCGACCAACCCGTCTCCCGACTACTACAGCATTATGCCCTCTTATAATTATAATGTGTGGGACCCGACCGACCTCGACAACCGCACGGAGGCAGGACGGCAGGCTTGGCAGGCTTCCTACGACTATCTGAGCGCGTCGAAGGCCAATCGCCAAATCAACTGGGACCAGCTCTATTTCTCGAACAAGGCCGTTTCGGCACAGGGTGGCGACGCAATGTACTATTTGCAGGCCTACCACGACGACCAACTGAGTTTCAGCCTCGCCTCGACGCTGAAAAAACAGCTGTCGAAGACGCAGACGCTCAACGGTGGACTGGTGCTTTCAACCAACAAGGGTATGCACTACCAGACGATGGAAGACCTGCTCGGTGCCACGTCGTTCCACAACGTGAACTCCTACGTCGTTGGAACCTATCTCAGCAGCGATATGCAGGCGATGTACGACGCTGACAACCCCGGCGCGGAAGTGAAAGTTGGCGACCGCTTCGCCTACGACTACAACATCTTCGTCAATAAGGCGCAACTTTGGGCTACCTACGCCGAGAATTTCGGTCCGCTGCACTATGCACTGTCGGCTCGCGTGGGCGGTCAGACCCTGCAGCGCGAAGGAAAAATGCGCAACGGTCTTGCCCTCGACAACTCAAAAGGCAAGGGTGGAACTGCGAAATTCCTCGACGGCGGCGTGAAATTCGGTTCGTCGCTCAACCTCGGACGCGGAAATGCCATCTTGCTCGGCCTCGGCTATGAGAAAAAGGCTCCCGTGGCTCGCACAGCCTTCGCCGCACCGCAAATCAACAACGATTTCGTGAAAGACCTGAAGAACGAAGACGTTTATTCCTTCGAACTCGGCTATCAGTTGAACACGTCGTGGCTCCACGCCAACATCAACGCCTACTACAGCTATCTCAACAACGTGGCTGAGTATAGCATGTATTACGACGACTCGCAAAACTCGTTCTCCTACGTGTCTGTGAACGGCATCAGCAAGCGCTACTACGGCGTTGAGGCGGGAATGAACTTCAAGGTTTCTAACTCGTTCAACATCAAGATGCTCGGAACCATCAGCGAAGCCAAGTATGCCAACGACGCAAAGGTGTCCTACATCCTTTCGCAAGACGGCAAGCAGTACAACGACATCGTGCTCACCAAGGACATTCGCGAAGGTTGCACACCGCTCACCGCTGCCAGTGTCGATTTGGCCTACCACGCAGGTGGCTGGTTCATCGACCTCATTGGTAACTACTACGACCGCATCTACCTCTACTACACGCCCGTGACGCGCTACGCCAGCGAAAACGAGAAGACCGACAACCTCGGAAATCCCGACTACAACCGCTATGCACAAGCCAAGGGCAACGGCGGATTTATGCTCGACGCCAGCATCGGTCGAACCCTTCGTTTGCGTCGCGCAGGCCAACTCTCCATCAACCTGATGCTGACGAACATCCTCAACAACACGAACATCGTCACCGGCGGTATGGAACAGAACCGCAAGGACAGCAAACAGTACGGCCAGGACGACATCCGCACCTATAAATTCTTCTACAATCCGAAGAAATTCTATGCCAACGGAATCAACGGAATGCTCATCGTGACCTACAAATTCTAAAAAATGCAGACTGATATGAAAACATTGAAATATCTATTCATCGCGGCAGTGACGACCGTGTTCGCACTGACCTCGTGCCTCGACGGCGACGACTCGCTGTTCAACAACGACTGGAAAGACCCCGAACTCAGTCAGCCGCCCTTCGGCAACAACAGCATCACCGAGGAAGGCATCATCACCATCGCTGAACTGAAGGCACACCCGAACTACAAGGATGCCATCGCCAACAGCGGCAACAAACTCGTTGAAGACGACATCAAACTGCGCGTGCGCGTCGGTGGCAACGACCTCGGCGGCAACCTCTACAAGCAGTTTGCCGTGCAAGACGCTACGGGCGGACTCATCGTTGCCGTCAATCAGGGCGGACTCAACGGCTATCTCGCCGAAGGTCAAGAGCTCATCATCGACTTGAAAGGCCTCTACATCGGTGGCTACGGCAACCAAGTCGAACTCGGCGCACCCTATAACGGACAAATCGGACGTATGTCGAAAGACATTTGGAGCACCCACTTCAAACTCGTGGGAGGTATTCCCTCGGAAGGCGTGCAGCCGATTGAATTCACGAAAGATGTGGAGAACAACATCAATACCTACTGTGGAATGTTGGTCAGACTCTCGAATGTCACGTTCAGAAACGCCGACGGCAAAACAACGCTCATTGACGGTTCTGCGTCGGGTGGCAACTACTTTACGCAGGGCATTGATGACTATGCGTTGAATAAACTCATCGTTCGCACGAGTTCTTACGCCGATTTTGCGGCCACCGTGTTGCCCTTCGACACCATCGCCAACAAGAAAATCCCCTGCGACATCATCGGCATCGCCACGCAATATCGCGGAACTTGGCAGATTATGATGCGAAAGACATCGGACTTGGTAGTCAAGGAGTTAGGAAATTAAGGAGTTAAGAAAAAATTGAACAATAATATAAAAAAGAATAACAATATGAAAAAGTTCATTTATTCCATGTTTGCTCTGGCCATTTCGGCTATGACATTCACCAGTTGCGAGGACGTTCCCGCACCTTACGCCCTTCCGGGCAACGAAGATCCGGTTGTCATTGAGCCCACCGGAAGTGGCACGCTCGAAGACCCGTACAACGTGGCAGCCGCGCTCGACTACGTCAATGGCCTTGCTGTCGATGCCGAGTCCCCCCAAGATGTCTATATCAAGGGTAAAGTCGTGTCGGTAAACACCAACTACAACGAGTCGGAACCGCAGTTCGGCAACGCCGTGTTCTACATTTCCGACGACGGCACCAGCGCCAAGCAGTTCTATGTTTATCGTGCGCTCTACCTCGGCAACAAGAAATACACCAGCGGCACCACGCTCGCCAAAGGCGACGAGGTTATCATCTGCGGCAAAGTGGTGAACTACAAAGGCACCACGCCCGAAACCGTGCAGAGCAAAGCCTTCCTCTATTCGCTCAATGGCGTGACTGAAGGTGGTGGCGGTGGCGATGCTGGCGAAGGAAAGGGTAGTGGTACGCTCGACGACCCGTTTAACTCGGTGGCAGCCGCTAATGCTGTGAAGAACTTGACTTGGACAAGCAACACCGAATACGAGAAGACCGGTGAGGTCTATGTGAAAGGTAAGATTTCCAAGATTGCCACCAACGGCACTTTCACTGAAGGCGGTACTTATGGCAACGCTTCTTTCTACATCTCTGAAGACGGTTCGGAAAATGGAGAATTCTACTGCTTCCGTGTGCTCTACCTTGGAAATAAGAAATTCGAATCGGGTCAGACCGACATCAAGGTAGGCGACGAAGTCATCATCTGTGGAAAACTGATGAACTATCGTGGCAATACGCCTGAAACGGTGGCTGGCGAAGCATATCTCTATTCGCTCAATGGCGCAACCGATAGCGGCTCTGGTGGCGGAGGTAGCGGTGGCTCTGGCGAAGCAAAGGGTGATGGCTCGAAGGCTAATCCGTTCAACGCCGTGGCAGCAGCCAATGCCGTGAAAGATTTGACTTGGACGAGCAACACCGAGTACGAAAAGACTGGCGATGTCTATGTGAAAGGCAAAATTTCCAAAATTGCCAACAACGGCACATACACTGGTGGCGGAACTTATGGCAACGCTTCGTTCTACATTTCTGAAGACGGTTCGCAGACCGATGAATTCTACTGCTTCCGCATTCTGTATCTCGACAACACCAAGTATAATGAATATACTGGCGAGAAAGTCGATATTAAAGTAGGCGACGAGGTCGTCGTCTATGGTAAACTGATGAACTATCGCGGCAATACACCTGAAACGGTGGCTGGCGAAGCTTACCTGTACTCGCTGAAATCGTCCAGTGGCGGCGGTTCAGAAGGTGGTGGCGGTGACAGCTCGGGCGGAAATTCCGTTTCATTTGCCACAAATTCCGGTGCTCAGAGTTGGGCAGCGGCGACTGACGGTACTTACGGCGTTGGCTTCGGTACTACGGCGCAGGGGTTGAACATTGGTTACTACAAGCACACATCCTCTTCGACCTTGATTGCACCGAATGAGAACCATGTGCGCGTGTATAAGAACTCTGCCCTTAGCATCGCTACAACGGATGGGAAGAAGATTAAGAAGATTATCATTGGCTGCGCTCCGAATGCTGGTACGACTTCCTATTGCTTCGATATGTCGGGACTTGAAGGTGGCGCTTCCGCGACCTGCGACAAGTCGGCTTTGACCGTGACTTGGAAAGGTTCTGCCACCAAGGTAGTCCTCCACGCGAACAACGGACAGGTCCGAATGGAAAAACTCACCGTCGAATTCGAGTAAGGCAGGATTGTTATGCGTGCGAGAATACATATAAATCGCATAAATTAGAAAATAATTCTTAAAATATTTGGCAGGGTGCAGAATTCTTTGTAATTTTGCACCCTGCTAAGCGTAAAGGCCGAAAAAAGCCTCACTTGCAACGGAATTATAACAATTAAAATAAAGAAGAAAATGAAACAAGGAATCCATCCCGAAAACTATCGCCCCGTCGTCTTCCGCGACATGTCGAACGGCGATATGTTCCTCACGAAATCGACCGCAAAGACCAACGACACCATCGAGTTCGAAGGCGAAACCTACCCCGTGGTAAAGGTTGAAATCTCGAACACCTCGCACCCCTTCTACACGGGTAAGAGCACGCTCGTCGATACCGCCGGTCGCGTCGATCGCTTCATGAACCGCTACGGTAAGATCAAAAAGTAAACGAACAAACCAACGCTTATCAAAAAGCTACTTTTCCTGCTGACGGCGGCAATGTTGCTCGCGTCATGCGGCAACGATGTTGAATTTAACGATGGCTCTGAAGAAAAGTCATCGGTAAATTCTAATTGTAACAATACGGCACTCAACCCCGTCTATGGCCGACTGGAATTTCCACGGCTCAAAGGCGGGACTAACAACATTGTGCTCATCCACAACGCGTCGTTCGGCGTGAACTATTGCGTGGAATGGGATACAAATCTTCGTCCTGAAGGTTGGGACTGGTCGAATGACGGTGGCTCGTTGCGTTCGCAGCGCTGGTCGTGCTATCAGATGCATCCGGGCAACAGCAGTAGCCGAACCGACCGCAAGCCTCGCGACACCAGCCGTGAGGACTTCACCGAATATCCCAACGACCCGAATCTGCCCCGTGATTTCCATTTCACGGCCGACCCCTATTGGAACACGGGCTACGACCACGGCCATATTTTCCCCTCTGCCGACCGCGCCTATTCCTACAACGCTCAGGCCAACACGCAGACGTTCTACATGACGAACATGCAGCCGCAGTCGAACAATTTCAATGCGTTTATCTGGGCGGAAATGGAGAAGCAGGTTCGCACGTGGAACAACAACAATTTCCGCGACACGCTCTACATTGCGAAAGGTGGCACCATCGACAAGGCCGACCACATTATCAAAACCATCGGTTCGGGTCGCAATCGTATTCCCGTGCCCAAATATTTCTTCATGGCCGTTCTTTGCAAGAACAAAGACGCGCTCAACGGTGGCTACAAGGCCCTTGGTTTTTGGATTCAGCATCAGTCGAACATGTCGTCAGACTTGAAACCCTACGTGGTTTCCATTCGCGAACTGGAGCGGTTCACGGGCATCGATTTCTTCTGCAATCTGCCCGACAACATCGAAAGTGCTGTTGAGACGCTTCCGAAAGAAAGCATCATCAGGGCTTGGAATCTGAAGTAAATAACAATTTTGTCAAATTTTTAATACAAGGAAAAAATGAAAAAGTACATTTGCGACGTTTGCGCCTACGAGTACGACCCTGCAGTGGGCGACCCCGAAAACGGCATTCCTGCCGGAACAGCATTTGAAGACCTTCCCGAAGATTGGGTTTGCCCCCTCTGCGGTGTTGGAAAAGACGAATTTAGTGCTGCGGAATAAGGATTCCTGAGCATTCTTGAAAATCTACAAGCCACGAGCCTTGTAGATTTTTTCTTTGGCATCGTTGATTTCCTTGAATTTCTTTTCGGCAGCACGTTTCACGTCGTCGCCAAGCGTAGAAACGCGGTCGGGATGGTGCTTCAGAGCCATCTGGCGATAGGCGGCCTTCACCTCGTCGTCGGTGGCCGATGGGCTGATTCCCAACACTTTATAAGCCGCTGCGAGGTCGTCTTTCGACGAGCGCAGGTTCAGCATCGACTCGATGTCAGCCGCGGAAACACCGAGATTCGCCGCCACATCGCGCAAGGCTGCAATTTCGGCATCGACCACCGAGCCGTCGGCCTGCGCAATCATCACGAGGAAACTCACGAGTTGCAGCCGCTGCGAATAGTCCATATTCATCGCGATTTGCTGACAGGCGCTACGAATCGTCGTGCGGTAGCCGTAGCCCTCCTGCTTTTGCCGTTCAAACAGTTTTTTGACGATGTCCTCGCCCTGCGAAACCGCCTGTTGGCCGAAATTCTGTTGCAAAAACGTGCGCAGAACGTTCATTTCCGAGTGCATCACCTTGTCGTCGGCGCGGATGATGTAGGCCGCGAGCACGAGCAGCGAGAACAGGAACGAGTTGCGCTGTCCCTGCTGTTGGTATTCCTGATAACGGCGGTAAGCGTCGTTGTCGTCGTATTCACGGTTGTTGTAGTTGCCGGACTCGCTGAACGAGTCGAGCCCCGACTCAAAAAGCGAGCCGAGCGCATATCCGGCCAGTGCGCCGAGAGGCGAGCCAGTCGTAATGAAGCCTAAAAAGGCGCCTATCCATTTTGCGAATGCCATTTCAATTTACGATTTGACAATTTTTGTGTATGTTGATGCAAAGGTAGCGATTTTCTGCTGAATTGCAAAATTTTTGTCTGCGAAAAACAAATAATCATTTGCAAGTATTCGCAATTTTTTGTAACTTTGCCGATGGATTTATGAAAACCTAAAATAAGAAGAATATGAACAAGTACCCGAAAATTGGCATTCGCCCGACCATCGACGGTCGTCAAGGCGGTGTGCGCGAGAGTTTGGAAGACAAGACCATGGCTTTGGCCAAGGCAGTGAAAAACCTGATTGAAAGCAATGTTCGCAACGGCGACGGAAGTCCTGTGGAGTGTGTGATTGCCGACACGACGATTGGTCGCGTGGCCGAGAGTGCCGCCTGTGCCGAGAAGTTCGAGCGCGAGGGTGTCGGCTCGACGATTACGGTGACGTCGTGCTGGTGCTACGGCTCGGAAACGATGGATATGAATCCGCACTATCCGAAGGCGGTGTGGGGCTTCAACGGAACGGAGCGCCCGGGAGCAGTTTATCTGGCTGCCGTGCTCGCTGCCCATGCACAAAAGGGTTTGCCCGCGTTCGGCATCTATGGTCACGACGTGCAAGACCTCGACGACAACTCGATTCCTGAAGATGTCGCCGAGAAAATTCTTCGCTTCGCCCGTGCAGCGCAGGCTGTGGCGGTGATGCGCGGAAAGTCGTATCTGAGCCTCGGAAACACCTGTATGGGCATCGCCGGCTCGATTGTCGATGCCGATTTCTTCCAAGACTACCTCGGAATGCGCACGGAATATGCCGATTTGGTCGAAATTCTGCGTCGCGTCGAGTTGGAAATCTACGACAAGGACGAATACGAGAAGGCGATGGCGTGGGCAAAGAAATATTGTATGCCCAACGAAGGTCGCGACTACAACGTGGAGAAGGGCAAGGCCAAAACCCGCGAGGAAAAAGATGCCGACTGGGATTTCACGGTGAAAAATATGCTGATTATCCGCGATTTGATGCACGGAAATCCGAAGTTGAAGGAAATCGGCTTCAAGGAAGAGGCTCTGGGCCACAATGCGCTGTTGGCAGGTGTGCAGGGACAGCGTCAGTGGACCGACCACTGGCCGAATTTCGACTTCCCCGAGTCGCTGATGTGTACGTCGTTCGACTGGAACGGCATTCGCGAAGCCGAGGTTTTGGCGACCGAAAACGACGCGCTGAACGGCGTTTCGATGCTCTTCGGCCACTTGCTGACGAATCGCGGTGTGATGTTCTCTGACATCCGCACTTATTGGAGTCCCGAGGCGGTGGAGCGCGTGTCTGGCAAGAAGCCCGAGGGTATGGCCGCAGGCGGTTTCATCCATTTGATTAACAGTGGTGCGACGACGCTCGACGCGACGGGTGCGATGAGCGACAAGGACGGAAATTCCGTGATGAAGCATCATTGGGAGATGACGCAGGAAGACGTGGAGGCTTGTTTGAAGGCCACGACGTGGTATCCTGCCGACCGCGACTATTTCCGTGGCGGTGGTTTCTCGTCGAACTTCCTGACACGCGGCGGAATGCCGATGACGATGATGCGTCTGAACCGTGTGAAAGGGCTTGGCCCCGTGTTGCAGATGGCCGAGGGTTGGAGCGTTGATCTCGACCCCGAAATCCACGACATTCTGAATCGCAGAACCGATAAAACGTGGCCTACGACGTGGTTTGTGCCGCGCCTCGACGCGACGAAAGACTGCTTCAAGGACGTTTATTCGGTGATGAACTGCTGGGGTGCGAACCACGGTGCCATTGCCTACGGCCACATTGGTGCCGACGTGCTGACGCTCTGTTCGATTCTGCGTATTCCCGTATGTATGCACAACATCGCCGACAAGGACGTATTCCGTCCGGCGGCGTGGAATGCGTTTGGAATGGACAAGGAGGGCGCAGATTATCGTGCCTGCGAGAATTTTGGACCGATTTATAAGTAAAAAATATGAAATCAAAACTGATTGAGAAGAAATATCTCATCACCTTCATTCTCATCACCTCGCTGTTTGCGCTCTGGGGCTTCGCCAACGACATCACCAACCCGATGGTGGCAGCGTTTCAGACGGTGATGGAAATTTCCGCGACGAAGGCCTCGATGGTGCAGTTCGCTTTCTACGGCGGCTACGCCACGATGGCCATTCCGGCGGCGTTGTTTATCCGAAAATTCAGTTATAAAAAGGGCATTCTGCTCGGTTTGGCACTCTACGCCATCGGCGCATTCTTGTTCATTCCGGCAGCCGCACAGCAGAGTTTTATGTTCTTCTGCCTGTCGCTCTACATCCTGACCTTCGGACTCGCCTTTTTGGAAACGACAGCCAATCCGTTTATCCTTTCGCTCGGTTCGAAAGAGACCTCGACGCGCCGATTGAACCTCGCGCAAGCCTTCAACCCGATGGGTTCGCTGTCGGGAATGGCCGTCGCGTCGTTTGTGGTGCTGCCGAACCTGCTGTCCGACCGTCGTGATGCCGCCGGACAAATCATTTTCGGAACACTTTCCGAAGCCGAGAAAGCCTCGATTCGACTGCACGACTTGGCCGTGATTCGCAATCCCTACGTGGCCATCGGACTCGTCGTTGTGGCAATTTTCGTGATTATCGCGCTGACAAAAATGCCGCAGACGCAGAGCGAGGAGCAAAAAGCCCTCGGCAATGTCCACACGACCGGCCAAACCCTCTCGAACCTCTGGCACAACCGCATTTATCGCGAGGGCGTGGTGGCGCAGATGTTCTACGTCGCTGCGCAAATCATGGTCTGGACCTTCATCATCCAGTATGCCGACCACCTCGGCATCAACAAGGCCACGGCGCAGATGTACAACATTGTCGCGATGTCGCTGTTCCTGTGTAGCCGCTTCATTTCGACCTTTTTGATGCGCTATGTGAACACGCGCGTGCTGCTGTCGGTGTTCGCCATCGGAGCCGCCGTGTGTACGATTGGAGCTATTTCCATTGTCGGAATGGTCGGTCTGTATTGCCTTGTCGGCATCAGTTTCTTTATGTCGCTGATGTTCCCGACAATTTACGGCATCGCCCTTGAAAACGTCGATTCGCAAGACACCTCGCTCGGTGCAGCCTTCCTCGTGATGGCCATCGTCGGCGGTGCCTTGATGCCCCCGCTTCAGGGAATGATCATCGACCAACAGACGGTCTTCGGCCATCCCGCTGTGAATGTTTCCTATGCGCTGCCGCTCATCTGCTTCATTATCATTATGGTGTATGGATGGCGGAGTTATAAAAGAATGACAATTTAATGAAAAAACACATGAAACGCGTAACTTTTTTATTGTTGACCTTGATAGTTTTTGGTGTTACTGCCAACTACGCCAAAGGAAAATCGCCTAAACCGAAGGCGAAGCATGTACTTGTCCTCGGACTTGACGGATGGGGCAGTTATAGTGTCGAAAAAGCGCACGACATCCCCAATATTCGGGCTCTGATGGAGCAGGGGAGTTACACGCTGAAGAAACGGTCGGTGCTTCCCTCTGAGTCGAATGTCAATTGGGCGTCGATGTTCAACGGGTCGTGCCCCGAACTGCATGGATACACGACGTGGGGCTCTCGTGTGCCCGAAATTCCGTCGGTCGAACTCAATCGAAACGGCAAGTTTCCGACGATTTTCTCGATTCTTCGCGATGCGCGTCCGAATGTCGTCACGGGCTGCCTTACCGAGTGGGACGGCATCAAGCACGTCGTCGATACGATGTCGATTGACGATTATTCGCTCGCCCCCGATTGGGAAAACCATCACGAGCGGTTGAGCGATATGGCGGCGGAGTTTATCAAGAGCAAGAAACCGACCTTGTTGGCCGTTTGTTGGGATCAGGTGGACCACACAGGGCATAAAATCGGGCACGACACGCCAGAATACTATCAGTCGCTGTCGGAAGTCGATGGCTATATCGGTCGCGTCATCCAAGCCTTGAAGGATTCTGGAATCTACGACCAGACGATTATCATCGTCACTGCCGACCACGGTGGAATCGGACAGGGTCACGGCGGAAAAACGCTGCGAGAAATGGAGCATCCTTTTATTATCGCTGGCCCTGGAATCAAATCTGGGAATATCATCACAGAACCGATGATGCAGTATGATACGGCTGCGACCATCGCCTACATTTTCGGACTTGAAACACCGCGTTCGTGGGTAGGTCGTCCGGCTTTGTCGGCTTTCAAGAAGAAATAAAAAGTTGTAGATATTGATATAGAAAACGATGACTGAAGGAAACGTAATGAAGCCGTATGCCGTGCCGGTGAAGCGGTATGTGCAGACGATGGACTTGAAGGATGAGCCAGCGCTCATCGCGGAGTACAGGAAACGCCACAGCGAGGGCGAGGCGTGGCCGGAAATTCTGGCGGGAATCCGCGAAGTGGGCATCTTGGAAATGGATATTTACATCCTCGGAACGCGCTTGGTGATGATTGTCGAAACACCACTCGACTTCGATTGGGACACGGCAATGGCACGACTCGCCACACTGCCGCGACAGCAGGAATGGGAGGAGTATATGGCGTGCTTCCAAAACTGCGACCCGTCGGCCACGTCAAACGAGAAGTGGCAGATGATGGAGCGGATGTTTCACTTGTATTAGCCCCTTCCCAGCCACCCCCCGAAGGGGAGGAGTTAGCGGTATTCGTTTAGGGTGATTTCCTCGATGGAGAGCGATCGGTAGTCGATGTTGTAGCCGGTCGGTCCTTCTTCCCAGAGGAAGCCCAGTTTTCCGTCTTTTTGAAGGGTGAAAGTGGAGTAGGCCGACGACTGCGTGCTCACTTGCAACCCTTTTTTCCAGTTGTAAGCGAAAAGGGCGGCACCCTCGTGGTCGGCAAGTAGTTCGTGGTAGTAAAAACCGACATTCGTGCGATTCGGGCCGAAGGGAATGCTCTGCAAGGCAATCCAGACTTTTTTCGAGTCTTTTTTTCGCGTGACGGGCAGCAGGATGATTTCGCCGTTGCAGGCGTTTTGAACATTTTTCATATCGAGTGCTTTCGCCCGCAAATCCCACGTTCCCTCGCCTTTGGCAGCGTCAGTAGACGTGAAAATATTGAACAATCGACCTTGGTAACGCGAACTGAGAATAACCGAGCCGTCGGGCAGTTCCTCGCACTTCGGTTCGTCGCCGTCGCGAGCCGGCGAGTGGTTCGGATCGCCTAAAACGCGCCACGTGTCACCGAAATCGTCGCTATAAATCACGAAATTACCCGAGAGCGTGCAAAGGGCGGCATACAGTCGGTAAAAATTCCCGACTTTCACGTATCGGCTCTGGTGAATCTTGCCTGAACCGACGAAAAGGCTGTTGATGGGGCCTTCGCGACGCTGGTCGAACAGACCGTAGATTTGCTCGGTGATTTCGCGTCCCTTGTCCCACGTTTCGCCGCCGTCGTGGCTGCGGAAGAGCACCACGCGGTTCGGATTTTGCCGTTTGGCACGGTGATAGACTGTTTTTCCACCGACGCAGAGCACCGTCACCTCTTGACTTTCGCGGTCGGCCACGATGGCGCAGTCGCCGAAGGCATATCGCCACGCCGTTTGTGGATTCTGTACGTCGGTTTCGTCGCCCGTTCCGTCGGCCAAAACGCGCTCTTCGCCCCATGTCAGGCCGTTGTCGTGGCTCAGGCGATAGTGCAAATCGACCGGTCCGAAGCCGATGTCGCTGTAGCAATAGCGATAGTCGGCCACGGCGATGAGCGTGCCGTTTTTCGTCGTGGCGATGGCTGGAATGCGATAGGGAATTTTTCCTTCGACGGTTTCAAACAGCCGCTGCGTCGTCTGCGCGTTCGACACGAACGGACATACGATTTGCAGGGCAAAAACGAGGGTCATCAGTTTTGTTTTCATATCATTTCATTTTTACTTTTTAACCTTTTTACCTTTTAACTTTTCAACCTTGAATACTCCGGAATATCCGTCAAAAACTCATAACTTCCTCGCTCGTAGTCCATTCGGCAGCAATAATGCACCAGACCGTTGGAAACCACGAGAAAATCGACGTGCAGCAGCAGGTTGTAGGTAGCGACTTGCTCGAATACCTTCTGCGTGAGCGCCACCGTCGGTGCCTTGTATTCGACAATCATTCGCGGTCGCAGGTCGGTGTCGTAGAGCACGGTGTCGGCCCGCAGGCTCTTCTCGCCGATTTTCAGGCTCACCTCGTTGGCCAAGAGCGTCGGCGGATAGCCCTTTTCGTCGATGAGGAAGTGTACGAAATGCTGCCGAACCCATTCCTCGGGCGTGAGCGACACGTAGCGACGGCGCAGCGTGTCGAAAATCGTCGGCTGCGAGCGTGTGCCGCCCAGCCTCACGTCGTAGGGTGGAAGGTTCAGAGTTGTCATTCTTGCTGCAAAGTTACGAAAAAAAAGTGAATCGCGTGATAGTTAAATTAAATTATTTTTGTGGTAATTTGTCGGAAAAGTTGTATCTTTGCAAGAAAAATATGATGACCAGACGATTTTTTTGCATTGCGATTGCGATTTTTTGCGCTACTAACCTTAGTTTTTCACAAGATTACAACGAACTCAACGACGGCATTCGCGCCGATGTGGAGAGTTGGAACAAATTGGAAAACAGGCTGTATGCGAGTTGGGCTTCGCGTGATGTTCACTACGTGAAAACGGCAGTTCCGCAGTTGAAGATGAAGGCGGACACGACGGTTTTTGCGTGGCGTGGCGAGCGCGTCGGCGTGGAGGCGGTGCTGTTTTCACCAGTCGCCACCGAAAAATTGTCGCTGAGGCTGTCGGATTGGCGGAAAAATGGCGCGACGATTCCCGCCACGCAAGGCTCGGCGCGATTCCTGCGCTATGTGCTCACCGACGGTTTCAAGGCCTGCGGCAAGCATCCCGACAACCTTCCGCCGTATCTCGTGCCCGACGTGATTGACTTGGAAAATTCGTTGCGAGTAGAGGCGATGACGACGCGCCCCGTGTGGGTGACGTTGGAAGTGCCACGCGACGCCGAAGCAGGTGAATACACGCTGACTTTGGACATTCTCAACGGCGGCAACGCGGTAGTGGAACAGCTGAATCTTCGCGTGAAAATTCAGGATAAAACGCTTCCGACACCCGAAAATCAGGCGTTCCACCTCGATTTCTGGCAACAGCCCTATTCCGTTTCGCGCTACTACGGCGTCGAGCGTTGGAGCGACCGCCATTTCGAGTTGCTTCGCCCGTATATGGAACTGCTCGCGAGGGCCGGTCAGAGCGTCGTTTCGGCGATTTTGTTCTACGAGCCTTGGGGCGACCAAAGCCACGACAAATTCTCGCCGATGATTCAAACGACGAAGAAGCGCGACGGCTCGTGGGCTTACGACTACACGATTTTCGACCGTTGGGTGGAATTTATGGCATCGTGCGGCATCGACAAGCAAATCGACTGCTATTCGATGATTCCGTGGGATATGACGTTCCGCTATTTCGACGAGGCGAAGGGCAAGGATGTCGATTTGAAAACGACGACTTCCTCAGCCGAATACAAAGCACTTTGGAAGGCTTTTCTCACGTCGTTTGCCGCCCATCTGAAGGAAAAAGGTTGGTTTGAGAAGACGCTGATTGCGATGGACGAGCGCGGTCTTCAGAATATGCTCGACGCATACGCCATCGTGCAGGAAACCGTGCCCGATATGAAGATGGCGTTGGCTGGAAACTACCACGCCGAACTCGTCGATAAACTCGGTGACTATTGCATTGCGTTCGGACAGAATTTCTCGGCTACGGAACTGAAAAATCGTCGTGCAAAGGGTTGGTTTTCAACATTTTATACCTGCTGCACGGAAAAACAACCCAATATTTTCACCAACAGCCTGCCTGCCGAGGCCGCCTATCTGCCGATTTTCGGCATCGCCAACGATTTCGACGGCTATCTGCATTGGTCGTGGATGAACTGGCACGACACACCGCTCACCGACAGCCGTTTCCGCCTCTTCTCGCCCGGCGACACCTACGTGATTTACCCCGGACCGCGCAGTAGCGTGCGCTGGGAACGTTTCATCGAGGGCATCGAGCAGGCCGAGAAAATTCGGATTCTTCGCGAGGAATATAAGAAAAATGGCGATACTGAGGCATTGAAAAAGCTCAACGATGCCGTTGCAACTTTCAAATCGGGCATTCTGACCTATATGGAACCGGCCTCGAAACGGGTGAACTACCTTGAAAGCGTGCTCAACAACGCGCCCGAGCCCGTCATAGAAGTTCTCGACTATTGCGACGTGATGCTCGAGGACAATAATCGCGATGTCGCTATTCAAAAACGATGGCTGACCACCCTGAAATCGACTGGAGCGACGCAAAACATCGACTATTCGGCCTCGTCGCCGAGTGTCAATGGCTACGTCGTGGTGAACGACCCGATTGTTGTCGAGCGCGGTGCGACTTTCCGCCTACAAACCGTCGCCACGCAAAATGGTGACGACCTGAGTTGGTGTCGCATCGGCATTTTCGCCGACTGGAACTGCGACAGCATTTTCGACACGACAACCAACGAGAAAATCACGATTCAAGGCTCAGCAAAGACCCAAAACACGATTCTGCGAAACCGAACCTATACGATTCGTGTGCCCGAGACTGCCAAACCAGGCCAGACGCGCCTGCGCATTTGCTACAACGACGCTTGGGGCGACGTTCCGCAGCCCTGTGGCGAGTTGATGAAAGGTTTTGCGATGGACATTCCGCTGGAAATCGTCGAAAAAGACACGAAAGTCACCGCTGCGCAGACGAAGTCGGCCACGTGGCAGGGCGACACGCTGCAACTCGCCCGACGCGCAAGGCTTTTCGTGTATAACAGCGCTGGCGCATTGGTCGATCAGACGAGCGAAACCGACACCTATTCCGTCGCCAACTACCTGCGAGGAACTTATGTGATTCTCGCCGTAGAACCCAACGGAATGCGTTCGCAAGTCAAATTTGTAAAATAATGGACTTCAAAACCTAATAATAAACAGAAAAAACCTATGATTAACCAACAACTTTTAGAACCGAAAAGCATCGTCGTCATCGGTGGCTCGAACAATGTTCAAAAGCCCGGCGGTGCTGTCGTGCGAAACCTGCTGAGTGGCGGATTCGAGGGCGAACTGCGCATCGTCAATCCGAAAGAAGACGAGATTCAAGGCATCAAGGCGTTTCACGATGTGAAGGACCTTCCGCCGACCGAACTCGCGATTCTGGTCGTGGCGGCGAAATTCTGTCCGCAGTACGTCGAATTTCTCGCGAAAGAGAAGGGTGTTCGCGCGTTCATTATTATATCTGCTGGCTTTGGCGAAGAAACCCACGAAGGTGCCGTGCTCGAGCAGCAGATTCTCGCCACCTGCGAGCAATACGGCTGTGCGCTCATCGGTCCGAACTGCATCGGACTGCTCAATCGGTGGCATCACTCGGTGTTCACGAAGCCGATTCCCACGCTCAATCCGAAGGGTGTCGATTTCATCAGCGGTTCGGGTGCGACAGCGGTTTTCATTCTCGAAAGTGCTGTGACGAAAGGCCTTCCGTTTAATTCGGTGTGGTCGATTGGCAACGGCAAGCAGATTGGCATCGAGACCGTTTTGGAATATATGGACGAGCATTTCGACCCCGAGCACGATTCACTCGTGAAATTGCTGTATATCGAGAACATTTCCGACCCCGACAAACTGCTCTATCACGCCACTTCGCTCATTCGGAAGGGCTGTCGAATCGCCGCCATCAAGGCTGGTTCGAGCGAGAGCGGCAGTCGTGCGGCGTCGAGCCATACGGGTGCCATTGCGTCGAGCGATTCCGCTGTCGAGGCATTGTTCCGCAAGGCCGGCATCGTCCGCTGTTTCTCGCGAGAGGAACTGACGACCGTCGGTTGTATTTTTACACTGCCCCGATTCACGGGCAAGAATTTTGCCATTGTCACCCACGCAGGCGGTCCGGGCGTGATGCTCACCGACGCGCTGTCGAAGGGTGGAATGAAGGTGCCTGCGTTGTCGGGAAAGGCCGCCGACGAACTCAAGGAAAAGCTGTTGCCGGGTTCGAGTGTCGCCAATCCCATCGACATTTTGGCGACGGGAATGCCCGAACATCTTGGCGTTGCCATCGACTATTGTGAAAAGAAATTCAAGGAAATCGATGCCATTATGGTCATCTTCGGAACGCCCGGATTGGTGAAGATTTTCGAGGTTTACGACGTGCTCGACAAGAAAATTCGCGAGTGTAAGAAGCCGATTTTCCCGATTCTGCCGAGTGTGAACACTGCCGGTCCCGAGGTGCAGGAATTTTTGAGTCGCGGCCACGTGAACTTCTCCGACGAGGTGACGCTCGCCACCGCTTTGACGCAGATTATGCAGACGCCAGAGCCCGCCGAACAGCAGATTCAGATTCACGGCGTGGATGTGCCGCGCATCCGTCGAATCATCGACGGAATCAGCGAAAACGGCTATATTGCGCCCGAACTCGTGCATCAGTTGTTGGAAAGTGCCGGCATTCCGACCGTTCCCGAATTTGTCAGTGCCGAGAAGTCGGAAATCGTCGCTTTCGCCGAGAAATGCGGCTATCCCGTGGTGGCGAAGGTCGTCGGTCCTGTTCACAAGAGCGATGTCGGCGGTGTTGCGCTGAATCTTCGTTCGAAAGAAGTGCTGGAAGCCGAGTTCGACCGTATGATGCAGATTCCCGACGCTACGGCGGTGATGGTGCAGAAAATGATCAAGGGCACGGAATTGTTCATTGGCGCGAAATACGAGCCGCGCTTCGGCCACGTGGTGCTTTGCGGCTTGGGCGGCATCTTCGTCGAGGTGCTAAAAGACGTGTCGAGCGGCCTTGCTCCGCTGACCTATCCCGAGGCAGAAAGTATGATTGAGTCGCTTCGTGGCTATAAGATTCTGAAGGGCACACGCGGACAGAGCGGTGTGAATCGTCAGAAATACGCCGAAATCATCGTGCGCCTTTCGACACTGCTTCGTTTCGCTACCGAAATCAAGGAAATGGACATCAATCCGCTGCTCGCCGACGAAAATGACGTGGTGGCTGTCGATGCCCGAATCTTGGTCGAAAAATAAACTGAAAAATCCGTTTTTCAGAGGGGAAAAACATCGGTCAGAGCCACTGACCGATGTTTTCTTCGTTGATGTAGCGCAGATGGTTGTCGCGAATCACCTTGCAGGCTGCCTCCATCTCGTCGATGCGGAAAACGAGGATTCCGTTGTCTTTCAGCAGGAACGAATAGAGGTAGGCGATGCTGATGTGGGCGTCGCTGAATGCGCGGATGGCGTCGGCGGCACGTCCGGGCGTGTTGTCGAGCGCGATGGCGAACACATCCGATAGCGCCACGGCGATGCCGGCAGTGCGCAGGGCTTCGTAAGCCCGATTCGGCTCGTTGCAAATCATACGGTAGATGCCGTATTCAGCGGTGTCGGCGATGGTCGATGCCACGATCTGGATGCCGGCCTGTTTCAGCACGTCGAGTACGTTGATGAGCGTGCCCGACTGATTTTCGATGAAAATGGATAGTTGTTTGATGGTCATAGTTTTTTTCAATTAACAATTAACAATTTTCAATTAACAATTAATAGAGTTTGCGCAAATCGCGGACGCGCACGGCTTTTTTCTCGTCGCTCTTGGCGAGCGTGCCTTTCTGCACGAGGCGAATTTTCGGTGTGATGAGAATTTCGTCTTTCAGTTGTCGGGCGATGGTCTTCTCAAGGGTGAGAAGTTGCTTGTAATCGTCGGCAAACAGCTGGTTGAGTTCCACTTCGACGGTCATCACGTCGCCGCTGTCGGTGGTTTCGATGGTGATGAGGTAGTCGCTGCTCAATTCCTTGAATTTCAGCAGGATTTTCTCGATTTGAATCGGGAAGATATTGACACCCTTGAGGATGATCATATCATCGCTTCGACCTTGCAGACGGGCCAGTCGGCGATGGCTGCGACCGCAGGGACAAGTACCTGGCAGCAAGCGCGTCAGGTCGCGTGTGCGATAGCGCAGCAGCGGCATCGCCTCGCGGTTGATGGTGGTGATGACGAGTTCGCCGATTTCACCTTCTGCAACGGGCTCGAGCGTCACGGGGTCGATGATTTCAACGATGAAATAGTCTTCCCAGATGTGCAGTCCGTTTTGTTCTTCGCACTCGAAAGCCACGCCCGGGCCCATCATTTCCGAAATTCCATAGGAATTATAGGCTTTCACGCCGAGGTCTTGCTCGATGCGACGGCGCTGTTCCTCGCTGTGAGGCTCGGCACCGATGCAAAGCACGCGCAATTTGGTGTCGCGACGCGGATCGACGCCCTCTTCCTTCATCACTTCGTAGATGCGCGAGGCATACGACGGAATGGCGTGAAGCACGGTCGTGCCGAAGTCCTTGATGAATTTGATTTGACGGGTCGTGTTGCCAGCGGCAGCGGGAACGGTGAGCATTCCGACGCGCTCGGCACCGTATTGGAAACCGAGTCCGGCGGTGAACATTCCGTAGCCTGCCGAGTTCTGGAAAACGTCGTCGGGACGGCTTCCCACCATCCACAGGCATCGCGCCACGGCATTGGCCCACTCGTCGAGGTCTTTTTGCGTGTGAAGCACAACGGTGGGATTGCCCGTCGTACCGCTCGACGAGTGCAGTCGGGTACATTCGCGCATCGGCACGCACGACAGACCGAAGGGGTAGTGGTCGCGCAGGTCTTCTTTCGTGGTGAAGGGCAGTCGGCGCACGTCGTCGAGCGACTGGATGTCGTCGGGCGTGATGCCGAGTTCGGCGAATTTCTCGCGGTAGAATTCTGCGTTCATACAGTGGCGGACGGTCTTTTGCAGCCGTTCCAACTGCAATTTCTCCAATGCCTCGCGGGGCATTGTTTCAAGTTCGGGGTTGAAGTATTTTTCCATATCTTATAATTTTCTG
The DNA here is from genome assembly GCA_902776665.1 of uncultured Prevotellaceae bacterium. Taxonomy (GTDB): domain Bacteria; phylum Bacteroidota; class Bacteroidia; order Bacteroidales; family Bacteroidaceae; genus Prevotella. Next base: position 5,780 of record CACYQZ010000018.1, on the reverse strand, counting down.
TTATCAATGACGTGGGCACTCTTTCCTTGACTGCGCTCGATGGTGTTCGGGGCTTTGAGTTGCACCTTGGCGGCGATGCTCAGCACACTTTTCAGCCGCGAGGCCAGCCGTTTTTCGAGTTCGTCGATGGCGGCAGGCGTGTCGAAGGTACTTGTGAAATATTCCTGACGGATTTCGACCTGCACGGTGAGCGTGTCGAGGTTGTTTTTCCGATCGACGATGAGCAGGTAGCGCGGTGCAAACTCCTTCATCGACAGCACGACGCTCTCGACCTGCGAGGGGAACACGTTGATGCCTCGAATGATGAGCATATCGTCTGAGCGACCTTCGATTCGTCCCATTCTGATGTTCGTCCGACCGCAGGCGCACGTGTCGGGAAGCAGCGTGCAGAGGTCGCGAGTGCGATAGCGCAGCACGGGCATTCCTTCTTTCGTCAGCGTGGTGAAGACGAGTTCACCCGTTTGTCCGTTGGGCAGCGGTTCGAGCGTCACGGGGTCGATGATTTCTGGATAGAAATGGTCTTCGCAGATGTGGCTGCCGTGCTGTTCCTGACATTCGTAACTGACGCTTGGCCCCATAATTTCGCTCAGTCCGTAGAGGTTGTAGCCCTTCAGTCCGAGCCGTTCCTGAATCTCCGTGCGCATCTGCTCCGTCCACGGTTCTGCGCCGAAAGCACCGATTTTCAGGCTGATTTCGTCTTTCGTGATGCCCATTTTGTCCATCGTTTCGGCGAGATAGAGCGCATACGACGGTGTGCAGGCGATGCCCGTGATGCCGAGGTCGCGAATCAGTTTCACGTGTTTCTCGGTGTTGCCCGTCGAGGTCGGCACGACCGACGCGCCAATTTTCTCCACGCCGTTGTGAGCGCCGAGTCCGCCCGTGAACAGGCCGTAGCCGTAGGAAACGGAAAAAATATCGTCGTGGGTCACGCCGTAGGCCGTCAGACAGCGTGCCATACACTCGCTCCAGATGCCGATGTCCTTGCGCGTGTAGCCCACGATGGTCGGATTGCCCGTCGTTCCGCTCGATGCGTGGATGCGGATGATTTGGCTTTGGGGCGCGGCTTGCAGTCCGAAGGGATAGTTGTCGCGCAGGTCTTTCTTCGTCGTGAAGGGCAGTTTGCGGATGTCGTCGATGGTCTGAATGTCATCGGGCGTGATGTCCATTTCTTGCAGTCGATGGCGATAGAACGGCACGTTGTGATAGACGTACTCCACGATTTTATGCAGTCGTTTTCCTTGCAGCGCGCTCATTTCGTCGCGACTCATACATTCTTTGTTCGGGTTCCAAATCACCATTTTAATTTACGATTTGACTTTTTACTTTTTGATAATTTCACTATCTTTTCTTGAAAGAAGTTGCAAAATTACAACTTTTCCTCCATTTCGACGATAATTTATTACAATTTTGTCGAAAAAGACGTGATTTTTTTATTTTTTGAAGCAGTCAAAGATGTTTTCAACCATTCCACGCGACATTTTCGGTGTGACGAGGCTGACGAGCCAGACAATCGGGAAACCGCCGACCATTGCGATGGCACCGCAGTTGATGGGGTTGATGGGGTTGCCCAACAGCATATTGACCATCGTGATGCCGACACCCCACACGAAACAGGCCCAGACGGCCATCGGCGTGGTGCCGCGCCAGTAGAGTCCGAGCATAAACGGCGCGAGGAAGGCACCAGCGAGTGCACCCCACGAAATGCCCATCAGTTGGGCGATGAACGTCGGTGGATTGAGGGCAATCATCAGCGAAATGACGATGAAAAACACAATCAGGACGCGCATAATGACGACTTTTCGCCGTTCGACTTTTTCGGAAACGATGTCGTCGATGCTGCCTTCCTCGACCTCGCCGGGCAGCGCTTTCTTGTCGCGATAGATGAGGTCGAGCGTCATTGTCGAGGACGAAGTGAGCACGAGCGAGGCCAGCGTGGACATCGAGGCCGACAGCACGAGCAACACCACGAGCGCAATCAGGATGTCGGGCAGGGTGGTGAGCATCGACGGAACGATGGAGTCGAAGTCGAGCCGACCGTTGGGCAGCGTGGGCGGTGTGCCGAAAAGTCGTCCGAAACCGCCTAAAAAGTAGCATCCGCCCGCCACGATGAAGGCGAAAATGGTGGAAATAATCGTTCCGCGACGAATCGCGCTCTCGTCGGTGATGCTGTAGAATTTTCCGACCATCTGCGGCAGTCCCCACGTGCCGAGCGAGGTCAGCACGACCACGCCGAGCAAATCCCAGGGTGCTGGGCCGAGAATATCAGTAAATTGACCGCTTGCAGAAGAACTTCCATCGGCTGGCAGGGCCGCCATTTTCTCAACTGCCGAGAACAGTCCACCCTGCGTGTTGAGCACGGCGGCAATCAGAATGACGATGCCGAAGAGCATAATGATTCCCTGCACAAAATCGTTCATCGCCGTGGCTTTGTAGCCGCCGAGAATGACGTAAATCGCCGTGAGAATCGCCATCAGAATGACGCAATATTCGTAAGGAATGCCGAAACCCATCTCAAACAGGGTCGAAATGCCTTTATAGACGCCTGCCGTGTAGGGAATCAGGAAAACGAAGGCAATGACCGACGCCGTGACGCGCAGTCCTTGGTCGTTGAAGCGCGTGCCGAAAAAATCGGGCATCGTGCGCGACTCGATGTGCTGCGTCATCAGTTTCGTGCGCCGACCAAGCAAAATCCACGCCAACAGCGAGCCAATCAGCGCGTTTCCAATGCCAATCCACGTCGAGGAAAGGCCGTATTTCCAACCGAATTGGCCTGCGTAGCCGACGAATACGACTGCCGAGAAATAACTGGTGCCGTAGGCAAAGGCTGTGAGCCACGGACCAACGGCGCGACCGCCCAACACAAAACCATCGACACTACTCGCCTGTTTGCGCGAATAAACGCCCACGCCCAGCGTTACGGCGAAAAAAATCACCGTCAAAAGAATCTTAATAACCATCTTTTACCTTAAAACCTAATAACCTAATAACCTAATAACCTAATAACCTTTTAACCCTTCAAAACGCCACCTGCATCTGCGCTTGCAACCAGTTGAAATCATCTTGGAATTTGCTCCACGTGCGCGTGTATTGCAGTTGTATGCGGCAATTCTTGTAGAACCAATATTGCAGACCGGCGGTTGCCTGCGTCTGGCTGTAGTTCATATCGGTGTTGCGGTCGAAATAGTCGATGGACGCCACTGCGTCGATACCGCTGACGAGGGGGATGGTCGTCGTGGCATAAGCGCCTCGGCTACTGACTTCGCCGTCTTTTCCAGCCAGATATTCGGCACGGAAGCGAATCGGGCGACCCTCCTTGTATTTCGCAGGCGCATACTGGCCGCTTTTCCACTCGAAACCGGCGCTGATGCGGTCGCGGCGATAGTTGTCGCCAACCTTGATTTCGGGGTTCCACGGGGCAGTTCCGACCGCGTGGCCGCGACCTTTCTGTCCGCTGACAACGAAACGCAGTTCCTTCGTGGGTCGATATTCCAGTTTGGCAATCACGTCTTTGTCGTTATTACCGTCTCTGACGTTGATTCCCTGTCCGTTCATCAGCGCCAGTTCGTAGTGAATCTGGTCGTTGAACAGGTCGCCATAGATTTCCAGACCGATGTCGCGACCGTATTGCAGTCCGAACAGCGGGTCGTAGCAGCCGCTGTGGTTGGTGACGGCCTGCGAACAAATGTCAATCAATTCCAACTGCACGGGCGACAGCGGATTTTCCAGCGTCAGCGAATTCTTGAACTGTCCGAGTCTGACGGTCAGCCCTTTGTCGTTCGTGATGCGGTAGTCGGTGTAGAATTCCTGTACGACGCTGTTGAAATCGTGCATAAACAGGAACGACCAACGGTCGGTAATCCTCGCCCTTGCCCACAACAGCGTGCGTTTCAGGTTGTAACTGCTACTCGTCTGTCCGTTTTGGTCGCTGTAGGCATAGCCAGCCTGCGCGTATCCGTTGATGGTGATGCGGCTTTTGATTTCCTGCATCCAGTCGATGTCTTTCTCTTGTCCCAATGCGACCGTACTGCTGAAAATCGACAGCAATACGGCCCAAAAATGATGCTTTCTCATTTTATTTTCGGTCAGTGACCTTCAGATGTTAATTATTAATTGTTCATTGCAAAAATTTTCATTCGCTCGTCCAGTTGCTCATACTGATGGTCTTCGATGAACGATGTGCAGACGCGAAGTCCCTGCTGATGGCTGCCCGTCGTGGTCAGACAGATGGCCGACACGCCGTAGTACATCAGTTCGCGGGCCAGTTCGCCGCTTGTCATATTCGGGTAGCCGATGGTGAAGTAAAAACCGTCGGCAACGGGCTCGTCGAGGTCGTGGTCATAAACGATATAAAAACCGTGACGCTGGAAAATCTCCTTCAGCCGACGGGCACGCTCGCCATAGATGCGCACGTCGTCGCGGAAATTGTATTCGCCATCGCAAGCCGCACGGAACAACTCTGCCAAGGCATACTGCGCCGAATGGCTCGTGCCCGATGACAGCGCGTAGAGCATTCGCGTCGAGAAGACGAGGCCGAAGGGCAGACCCTCGTAGCGTTGGGCGAGGGCAGGGTAGTGGCGGCGGAAAAGATGGTCGCTGATGCAAACCACCGCAATGCGCTCGCCAGCGTAACTGAACGCTTTCGAGCCGCTAATGAGCAGCATATAATTGTCCGTATAGTGGCCCACGCTGGGCTGATACGGCGGTTGGAACGGCACGCTGAGGTCTTTGCGGAAGTCCATTGCGAAATAGGCGAGGTCTTCGAGCACAATCGTGTCGTATTGCGTGGCGAGTTCGCCGATGGTGCGCAGTTCGTCCTCCGTCAGACACACCCACGAGGGATTGTTCGGATTCGAGTAAATCACGGCGCAAATGTTGCCTTTCGACAGATAACTCTCGATTTTCGGACGCAGTTTTTCACCGCGATAGTCGTAAACGTCGAACGTTTCGTACTTCACACCCTGCACTTGCAACTGCATTTTCTGCACGGGAAAGCCCGGGTCGATGAACAACACGGTGTCTTTCTTCGGGTCGGCCTGCGAACAAGTCAGAAACGACGCGAAAGCACCCTGCATCGAGCCCACCACGGGAATGCAGCCCTCGGCGGCAATGTCGATGCCGACAAACGCCTTCACGAAGCGCGAAGCCTGCTTTTTCAATTCGGGATAGCCCTGAATGTCGGGATATTGCGAGGCGATGCCGTTCTGAAGTGCCTTGATTTGCGCCTCCACGCCGATTTTCGCCGCCGGCAGGCCCGGAATACCCATTTCCATCTTGATATACTCCACGCCCGACTGCTGTTCAGCCATCGCCGCCACCTGCTTCACCTCGCGAATCGTCGCCTTTCCGAAGTCTTGAATGCCGAGTTCGCTGATGAGGCCATCAACAATTTCTTTCCTAATTGGAGTTGGTTCCATACAATATTGTGTAAAAATTCTAAAACGCTGCAAAGTTACGCAAAAATGACGGAACAACGAAAGATTCTGACGCGAAAATTTTGGCAAACCAAAATTATTCGCTAAATTTGCAGCGTATGACAAAATCTTACTACTACCCCTACGGCGGTTTGAAATCATTGATGTATATATTTACAATTGTGTTAGCGTTATGCTTTGTTTCGTGCGACCCTCCAATTTTCCAAATTCCAATAGATGGAGTGTATAAAAAGAAGATTGGAGTTGATTGCGGTACAATTGACGTTGAGTGTAAAACTATCGGTGGTGTGAGTTTTAATATCAAGCAGGTTTATCGTGTTACGAATCCTCTTGACATTAATCCCAAAA
>CACYQZ010000017.1 GCA_902776665.1 uncultured Prevotellaceae bacterium | reverse complement strand
CTCATCAATTGCCTTCCGAATCAATTCATCGGAATCGAAGTCCACCGTATAGGCATATTTGTGATTGATCGTATTCCACAGCGTTTGAAACGCTTCCTTATAGAACCGTTCATTCAGCGGGTTCTCCGGCGCGGGCGTGCGGTTGCCGTCCTCAAACATGTCAGCCAGCACGCTGTCATCGAAGATGGCCTGCACCAGTTTATGAACGCTGTCCCGCATCGGCTGCAACGCGGCGGACACAGGCCGCAGTGTATTCATGCGGGCGTCATCCCGGTATTCCTGCGTAACGTTTTCGTTCTCGTCGATATAGCCATTAAGCAGCAGATATTGATAGATCTGCACCGCCTGGGTGCGGCTGATCTTCGCCCGCGTACCGTCGGCCAGAACGACATTCTTCCCTTCAAAGTATTCAATCGAAGCCTTCCGGGGCCGGTCATACAGCACAGCCCTGGTCTGATCCTGCAAATCCTTCACAATTTGGCGGCGGCAGTCGAAGCGGTCCATGCCCACGTAGAGCGGACTCTCTTCGGAAATCGTGCCGTCGGCATTGAAAATGTCGATGGTTTCCAAGTTGTGGGTCTTGCCGAGCATGTGGTCGTTGGTGTCGTGGGCAGGTGTCACTTTCAGACAGCCCGTGCCGAACTCAATATCGACATAGCGGTCTTCAATCACGGGAATTTCGCGACCGACGAGCGGCACGATGACTTTCCGACCTTTCAACCACTGGTTTTTCGGGTCTTTCGGGTTGATGCACATGGCCGTGTCGCCCATAATCGTTTCGGGACGCGTCGTCGCCACCACCGCGTAGTAGCCTTTTTCATCCTTGTGAATCACGTTCCCGTCGTCGGTTGCCTCTATTTCAGGGGCATCGACCACATAATATTTCAAATGATAGAGTTTCGAATGTTCCTCCTTGTAGATGACCTCCTCGGTCGAGAGCGCCGTCAGCGCCTTCGGGTCCCAGTTTACCATTCGCAAACCCCTGTAAATCAAGCCTTTGTTGTATAAATCGACAAACACCTTGATGACACTTTCCGACCGCGTTTCGTCCATCGTAAAGGCCGTGCGATCCCAGTCGCACGACGCACCGAGTTTGCGCAACTGCTTCAGAATAATGCCACCGTGCTCGTGCGTCCATTCCCAAGCGTGTTTCAGGAATTCGTCGCGCGAAAGGTCGTGCTTCTTGATGCCCTGTTCGGCGAGTTTTTTCACCACTTTCGCCTCCGTTGCAATCGAAGCGTGGTCCGTTCCTGGCACCCAGCAGGCGTTCTTGCCCTCCATTCGCGCACGACGCACCAGAATGTCCTGAATCGTGTTGTTGAGCATGTGGCCCATGTGCAACACGCCCGTCACATTCGGCGGCGGAATCACCACCGTGTAGGGTTCGCGCCCGTCGGGTTTTGAACTGAATAATTTGTTGTCAATCCAATATTGATACCATTTCGATTCGACCGCCTGCGGGTCGTACTTGCTTGCTAATTCCATAAAATATTCTTGTTTCTGTTCCTTAATGATTGAAATTTGGCTGCAAAGTTACGAATAAGTGAGCAGAATGCAAAAGGAAAACTCATTTTTCTTTTACATTCTCGAACGAAAGTAACTTCGACAAAGTCAAAGTTACGTAAAATTTCGATTAAGTGAGGACAAAATAGAAAAATATTTTGTCGAGCGAGAGAAATTTATCCAATAAGTGAGCAGAATGCAAAAAGAATCAACACTTTTCTTTTTTATTATTTTTATTATTGTTTAATTCAGAAAAAAGTTGTATATTTGCAGACGGAAAAAATGTAAATTGGAAAAAAATGGCAAAAAAGAGTGAGATAACCGTTAAAGACGTTACAATCAAAACGATAGCCGTCAATGACATCGACTACATTTGCATTACGGACATTGCTCGGCAGAAGAATGATACTGATCCCAATGGAGTGATTGCGAATTGGATGCGAAATCGGAACACGGTAGAGTTTTTGGGTATTTGGGAAACGCTGAATAATCCGAATTTTAACCCCCTCGAATTCGAGGGGTTTAGAAAGGAAGCAGGGTTGAACGCCTTTACTCTTTCGCCTTCTCGATGGGTAGTAGCAACCAACGCCATTGGTATTTTGTCTCAATCGGGGCGTTATGGTGGAACCTATGCAGTTTCAGACATTGCTTTTGAATTCTCGTCGTGGATTTCTGTAGAGTTCCGCTTGTATCTGGTCAAGGAATTCCAACGCCTGAAAGCCGAAGAACAGAAAATGCTCGGTTGGACAGCGAAGCGCGAACTCTCGAAAATCAACTATCGCATCCATACCGATGCCATCAAGAGTCACCTCATACCTGAAGAGGTAACCAGAGAGCAGGCCAACATCATCTATGCAGAAGAAGCCGATGTGTTGAACGTCGCCATGTTCGGCATGACTGCCAAGCAGTGGCGCGAGGCCAATCCGGAACTGAAAGGCAACATCCGCGACTATGCCACCATCAACGAACTCATCTGCCTCTCGAATATGGAGAATATCAACGCCGTGCTTATCAACGATGGCATTCCGCAAGGCGAACGGCTCGTAAAACTCAACCGGATTGCCATTCAACAGATGCAAGTGCTGGAGGGGAATAACAACAGGAAGTTGTTAAAGTGAGATTGTATTTTATTTCAATTATGCCAAACGTAGAAAAGGTCAAATGAGTTTAATAAATTGTAAGAGTGAAAAGGGTATGGTAATGAAAAATGAGATAACCGTTAAATATTTGACTATCAAAGATCATAATAGTAGTTTGTAATTGAAAAAAGTAGTCCGTGATATAAAAAATCGAGTAAATGTTTTGTTGATTCCAAAAAATACTCTATCTTTGCTACAAAATTAAAATAGAATTAATTTTGAGATGTTCATCTAATAAATTATAAGCAAAAAATATGAATAAATGGCTTTTATTAATTTTGATTTTTAGTTGTGTAGTTAATGATTCTGTGGCTCAGGACAAAGAGTATTTGACAATTGAAGTTTGGAAAAATGGCATTCATAAAAATTTCTATGGAGCAAATATTGATAGTATCACAATTACTCCAACACCAGAAAAGCCATTAGCAGACCCCTACAATGGGTATAGTTTTGTAGATATGGGGCTTCCTAGTGGAACTTTGTGGGCATCATGTAATGTAGGGGCATCAGATCCCCTCTCTCCTGGAATGTATGTTTCGTGGGCTGAACTCGATGAAAAAGACTTTTATAGTTGGGAAAATACCAAATATTTTGATGGCAGTTGGCTAAAACAAACAAAATATTGTACCAATAGTAATCATGGAAAGGTTGATAATATTCTAGAGCTAGAGTATGAGGATGATATAGCCTATGTAAAATGGGGAAAGAACTGGCGTATACCATCTGAAGAAGATTTTAAAGAATTAAAAGCCTTTTGTAGTTGGACTTTTGACCCAACCCTTCCAGGCTTTAAAGTAAGGGCAAGCAATGACAATTATTTGTATTTTCCAATAACTGGATATAAAGCTGGTAGAAGAATAGAATCATTTAATATGAATGACCCGGAAATTGCACCTGTTGGGGCTTTTTGGACAAGGAATCTGGTTCGTTATTCCAGTGATAAAGCTCTTGCCTATGTATTTTCCGGATTTGAAAAGGAGTCATTTACAGCTCCTTCTGTAGGAAGTAGCAAGTATTACAGATACTATGGTTGTACTGTTAGACCAGTAACATATTTATCGAATAAAGAAGATTCAGAAATTGGATATGTAAAAATTTGGAATAAGGGAGATTTTGTCAAACTTTCAGTAGAACAAATTGACAGTATAGTATTCCATTATACCGATGATAATGTTAATTTTATCCATAATGGTTATGAATATGTGGATTTAGGACTTCCAAGTGGTGTTATGTGGGCTTCTTGCAATATTGGTGCAGACTCTATTAAAGGGCATGGAGACTATTTCGCATGGGGGGAAATTTATCCTAAAGATGAATATAGTTGGAAAACTTATTCAATTGGTAATGGCAAACATCCATTAGAAGGATTACAACTAGACAGGTATTGTCTTGATGAAAAATATGGCTTTATAGATGACAATATTGAGTTGAGTTTACAAGATGATGCTGCAAATATAAATTGGGGACAAGGTTGGAGAACTCCATCATTTTATGATATATATGAGTTGATTAGGTATTGCGAAAGAAAGGAAATCAGGAATTCTAGTAGGGTTAATACTCTCCAGGGACTACCTGATGGAAGTGGTGTTTTGTACACAGGCCCCAATGGTAATTCCATATTCATACCAGCTGCTGGATATAAAATGGAAAAACGAGTTGTTTGGATTAATGAAATGATGGCTTATTGGCTTAATCAGTTAATTAGTTCTCCCAATGGTGCATATTATTATGACTCATTTGGAACAGTATTAGTGAATGGAAAAGATCGTTGTTATGGTATGCCAATAAGACCCATTTTGGATTTTATGAAGGCTGGTAACATAGCATATGAAAAGGATTATTCTTCTGATGATTGTATGTATGTTAATTCCGCTGGACAAGAAAACATGAAATTGTGGATTAGTTCTAATCCTATAATTACATACAATGGTGGGAAAATACAATTGAAAACTTCCTTGTTTAAAAAAGATTATGAATTATCAAACTCCATTAAAATATTATTTGATGATTCTATGCAATCTTCTACAAATAACATCATAAAAGATTATCATGCAATTGTATATAAGGATTGCGAAATATCGATTTCAGACATAAAAGATGCGACAGTGGTTAGTCTTATCAAATCATCAGGAGAAATTATACAATCTTTTAAGACAAATAAAGGTACGGTGAAAATTGATATATCTAATCTCAAATCAAGCGAAGTCTATATTTTAAAAATTGGAAACAGCGCTTTTAAGTTTACCAAAAAGTAGTTTATTATGAAGATTCCAACTCTTGGTTTCCCACGCAATGCTCGTCGGCCGTGACGCATGTATTCGAGACTCGCACCAAATTTAGTAATCACATGCCATACTATTTCTTTTGAATGTACCCCATATTTGTAGGGTGTGTGCAAATGTTCCTCCAAGATTATAAAAATGCCATCGGCGACGCCTGCCGGTATTCCAGCAGGCGGTTTTGGTAGTTGGCGAATGCTTCGACATAGCCGTCGTGAGCCTGTTGGTAGAGCAGTTGGGCTTCGAGCAGGTCTGACATCTTCGACGTTCCGGCCTTGTAGTAGTTGCGGTTGAGTCGCAGGTTTTCCTCGGCCTGTTCAATGCTGCTTTTGGCAATTTCCATCTGTCGGAAACTCTCGGTGACGTTGTTCCATGCGTTTCGCATACGGATTTTCAAAAGTTCCGATTTGTCTTGTTGCTCCTCAATGGCTTTCTGATGCTCGATTTTCTTGCGCTTGATGGCGTGACTGCCGCCCCACCAGTTGCTGATGGGAATGCTGACGGTGGCGAAAACCATGCCGAATGTTCGGTTATTTTCGAGCAGGTTGTGGTAGTTGTAGCCTGCGCCGACCGCGACCGTCGGAAGATTTTCCCCGACGGTCATCTGCTTTTGCAGTTTGGTGGCTTCGACTTGCTTCTGAAGGAGTTGATACTCGGCGAGAAGTGGCACTCCGGCACCCTCCGCATCGAAAATGGGAAGGGTCTGGTTTTGCAGTTCCATGTCAGGCGGCACAATGTCGAAATGGTCGTCGTTCGTCAGACCGCAATACTGACCCAACAGCAGTTTGACGATGCTGATGCCGTTTTGGAGTTTCGCTTTTTGGCTTTCCAAGTCGTTTCGACGAAGTTGAACCTGCAAAAGGTCGTTTCGCATCGCCACACCGGCACGCACGGCCACATCGACGTCTTTATGGATGTCTGCCAGCAGCGTATCGACGGCGGCGATGGTTTTCAGTTTTTCCTGCATGGAAACCAGTTGCCAGAAATATTGCTCGACGGTCTTTTCCACCTCATTCTCAGAGAGTTGCAGTTGCAGTTCCGCGGCTTCCTCGCCGATTTTCGCCAATTTGTTGCCATTGACAATCTGTCCACCGGCAAAGACGGGTTGTGTCGCGGTGATGCCTGCAACGGTGCCGTTTTTCATCATCGAAATGCTCATGGGATTGGCAAGCGCGGCCAAAGCCTCGGGCGGTAGCATCTGCGCGAGTGCCGCAGCCAATTCCGGCGAAACCTGCTCGGAAAGGTTGATGTCCATCTGCGCCATTCCCTTGTTGGCGTTGAACCAAAGCCCCGTGCCGCTGATGTTCGGAAAATACTTCGTGAACGCCTCTTTTCGTTGCTGTTGGGCGGCCTCGATGCTATATTTCGCATTGCGAATGGCGATGTTGTTGTGCAAGGCCGAATCTTTCAACTGTTGCAAACGATAGGTTTGAGCGGTTGAAGGCATAGCGGTTAAAAGGCAAAGGAGTAAAATGCCCATCACCTTGCCCAATCCGTTGTTTTTCATTGTCGTTTTCATATTTTTTACTTTTTTCCCTTTTTACTTTTTAAATTGACTTTCCAATAAATCACTGGCAGCATCGTAACCACCATGATGAGCGAGCCGATGCCTCCGGCGAAGATGGTGACACCGACGGGCATCCAGAACGACGAACCAGCGATGATCATTGGCACAACGCCGACTGCCGTGGTCGCCGTCGTGAGGAAAATCGGCACCATTCGGCGTTTTCCAGCCTCGTAAGCCGCCCTTTTCACGACCTCGTTGTAATCGTCAGAAGTCCCCTGTACGCCCGCTTCCTTGAGAACATTGTTTGCGTGTTCAAAAATCAGGATTTCGTTGCGCATAATCATTCCCATGAGCGTGATGACACCCATGATAGAGGTCAGTCCGAGCATACGATTCATCAGTCCTAAGCCGACGAGCGCTCCGGGCAACATCAGTCCGAGGGCTACGATGCAGATGGTGGTGATGCCGAACTTCTTGAAGTTGAAGAGCAGGAAGAAGAAGATAATCACCATTGAAATGGCCACGCCGCCAAAGATTTGAGGCAGTGCCTCGGCGTCGTATTCAATTTCTCCGCCCACTTCGGCGCGAACGTCCTGCGGCAGTTCGATTTCGTGCATCATGATGTCGGCCACGCGACTTTCCACCGGCGCGGCATAGACTCCGTTGGCAAACTGCGCAGTCACCGTGATGCAACGCTCACCGCCACGGTGCATGATGCGGCTCTCGCTCCATTTCGGGCTCACTTTCGCGACTTGTCGCAAGGGAACCGTCGTGTTGGTCGAGAAATGAGCATTGATGGTTGAGAGTTGCGAGGCTGCAGCCGACATCATCGACGTGGGCGACGCAATGCCGAGGTTCGCCACATCCGAGAACGTCATATCTTGGTCGTCTTTCACGACAATCGGCAGTTCGTAGTCGCCTTCCCAAATCTGCCCGACGCGCAAGTCGCCGGTCGTGGCGCTGAGAGCGAGCGCAGCTGTCGTCCGCGAGATTCCTAACTGAGCCGAGGCCACAGGGTCGAGTTCGACATTGATGATGGGGAAAGGCTGTAGAAAGTCGCTGTGAACCCATTCCAATTCGGGCATTTCGCGCATTCGCTCCATCAATCGCTCGGCCACGACATGGAGCGAGTCCAAATCGTCGCCATAGAAGCGATATTCAAGTTCGGGAACCTCCAAATAGTCGAGTCGTTTGAAGCGCACGTAGGCGTCGGGGAAAGCCTCGCTCCACTCGGGCTGATATTTTTCCAAAAGCCTCAATGTGGCCTTTTGCGACGAGGTGTTCACGATGAATTGCGCGAAATTCTTGCCAGCCATCTGCGGCGCATAGCACGTCATGAATCGGGGCGACGAACAACCCACGAAACTCGTGATGCACTCCACGTCGTCGTCTTTCTGCATCACGTTTCGCAGTGAGTCGGCAATCAGGCGGGTTTCGGCGATTCCCTTGCCGTCGGGAAGGAAGATTTCTACGGCAAACTGGTCGCGGTCGGCGAAGGGGAAAAGTCGGATTTTCAGCGTCGGAACAATCAGGCTCGACAACAGAATCACGCCGATGCCGCCGCCGATGGTCAGCCAAGGATGGCGGAAAGTAGTGTCGAGCACCTTCTCATAGGTGTTTTGCACCCATCGGGTGATGCCGTTCCCATTCGTCGTTACTTTTTCGGGTTTGATAATCAGCACTTCCAAGAACGGAATCACCATCACGGCCAGGAAGAGCGACACCATTAGGTTGATGGTAATTGTGATGGGAAAATCTTTCATCGCGTCGTTGAAAGCGCCCTTCATCGTCCAGAGCAAGGGATAGAAAATCACGCAGATACACAGCGTCGCCAGCATCATCGGCATGAAATATTGTTTGGCGGAGTCGATGGCGGCTTTTTTCGGTTCGTAGCCCTTACCGAGATATTCCAGATAGCCGTCGATGACCACGATGGCGTTATCGACCACCATTCCCAGCACGACAATTAGCGCCGCCAGTGTCACGATGTTGAGCTCGATGCCCATCATATACATAATCGACACGGAAATAAAGGTGCTGAGCGGAATGGTGATGGCTGCCACAATCGCCGAACGCAGGGGAAACAGCACCATCATCACAAGAATGATAATCACCATCGAAATGATGAGGTCGCGCAGAAAATCGCTGACGCTCAACGCCACAACCTTCGGTTGGTCGGCAATTCGGGTCGTCGTCACGTCGTCGGGCAGTTCGTTTTCGCGAAAATCGCTCAAAACCTTGTCAACTTCCTTGCCATAGGCCACGATGTTGTTGCCGGGTGTCATTTCGAGCGACAGCAACACGCAGGGATGGCCGTCTTGCTCGATGTAGCCACCGCTGTGGTCGTATTCGCGCACGACTTTCGCTACATCGCGCACACGGGCAACTTTCCCACTCACGGGGTCGCTAAAAATAATCTGATTGGCAATTTCCTCCTCGCCGCGTTGCGTAGCTTCGATGTGGATGGGAATTTGTTGGTCGTCGTCGCTCAAACTGCCGCTCATCGTGGTGATTCCCTGTGCTTGAAGGTGCGAGAAAAGCGTCTGTTGGCCGATGCCGTAGGCTTGCAGTCGCTGTCGATCGACATAAAGCGAAATCTGTTCCTTCTGTTCGCCATAGACACGCACATTCGCCACCGATGGAATACGACGCAGACGGTCGGAAAGGCGGTCGGTGTAGTGTTGCAGTTCGCGATGGCTACGCTCAGGGCTCTCGATGGCGATGAGTAGGGCAGAAGTGTTGCCGAAATCGTCGTTTGCGACAAGTGCGAGCACACCTTTCGGAAGGCTATTCTTAAATAAATTCAGTCCGTGCTTGATTTTCGACCAGACTTCGTCTTTGTTGTTCACATCGTCGTTGAGCCGCACCATGACGATACACATTCCGTTCTGCGCCGTCGTGGTCGTTTTCTGCCGATTCACCTCGCCGAAGGTGAACAGATAGTGTTCCAGCGGTCGGGCCACCTGTTCTTCTACTTCTTCGCTTGTCGCACCTGGAAAAACGGCCACCACCACGCCCTGACGAATCGTAAAAGCAGGAAATTCGTCTTTCGGCATCACATACATACCGTAAATGCCCAGTACGAACAGTATTCCCACAATCAGCAGCGAGATAGGGTAGTGTTCCAACGGCCATTTCAGCCAGTTCATCTTCTCTTTCATAATGGTCGATAGTCAATTAATACACCACTTTCGTTCCCTCACTCAACTTCTGATAACCCTCCGTCACCACGCGCTGACCGGCCTGCAAACCATCGGTGATGACGACACGGTTTCCCTGCGTCTCGCCGATGGTTACTCGGGTGCGATGAGCCGTGCTGTCTTTGGAAACGGTCCAGACGAACAGCGAACCGTCGGCCGATTTCTGCACGGCAGTGACGGGAAGCGACTGTTGGTTGGCCTGCGACGTTGTTGTGGCCGTGAAACGAACATTCGCCACCATGCCCGGCAGCAGTTTCCGATTCGGATTCTTCACGTTGATGCGCACGTCGTAGGTATGCGTGAGTGCGTCGGCAAGCACACCTTTTTCAATGCGACCGCCCGGCATTCGTTCTTGCACCGCCTCCACACTGACCACCGACGGCGTCGAGGGTGTAATCGCGTTCATTTCCGTCTCGGGAATCGCTACTTTCACCTTCACGCTGCTGATGTCGAGAATCGTCACCACCGCCTGCGAGGGCATCGCCGTTTCGCCAGCACCCACGTTTTTCTTGCCGATGATGCCGCTGACGGGTGCCACAAGACGGCAATCGGCCAGATTTTTCTTGGCGATGGCCAGTTGCGACTTTGCCTGCGCCACCTTGCTCTGGATTTCCACCCATTGTACTTCGGGCAGCGAACCCGCGTCGTGGAGCATTTTGTAGCGCGCCAGAGCGTCGTTGGCCTGTGCCATCTGCGCCTCGGCACCGCTGAGCATATTCCGCGCCTGCGTGTTGTCCATCTCGGCAATCAACTGACCGCGTCCGACAGCCTGCCCCTCGCTCACCAAAACGCGCCTGACAACGCCCATTCCCGTGAAACTGACGGCCGTAGCCTCGCGTTCCTCGACAATGCCGACATAATTCTGACTGCCGTTCTCCAGCGCTGGCGACAACACTTCCGTTTTTACTCTCGTCGGGGCTTTCGTGCCCGATTTCTTATTCTCGCTGCAACTGGCGAAAATCACCAACAGCAGCATTGCGAAAATTGTTTTTTTCATATCTTTTTCGTGTAATTTGGTTGCAAAATTAGCAGTTTTCTACGAAAAAATCGTGTATTATTTGGAAAAAAGTCGTAACTTTGCAAGCAAGAACGAATTTATTTATAAAAATGCATACAAGAGAAGAAAAAATGGCGGCTTTCGGGCGATATTTGGACGTGCTCGACGCACTGCGCGAAAAGTGCCCGTGGGACAAAAAGCAGACGAACGAAAGCCTGCGACCGAACACGATCGAGGAGACGTTTGAACTCTGCGACGCGCTCATCAAGGACGATAAACACGAGATTTGCAAGGAATTAGGCGACGTGCTGCTGCACATCTGTTTCTACGCGAAAATCGGCGAAGAACAGGGCGATTTCGACATTGCCGACGTGTGCAACCGCTCGGTGGATAAGTTGATTTTTCGCCATCCGCACGTCTATCATCCGTCGCAAATCGGTGAGCCCGACCCAAAGCCGTTGCCGTATGTTCCTGAGAATCAACAAGATGAAACGTCGGTAACCGATGAATTCGCGACGGCGGAAACGGCCACGCAGGTGCTCGACAACTGGGAGCAAATCAAACAGCGCGAGAAAGACGGCAACAAAACGGTGCTGTCGGGCGTGCCGAAGTCGCTGCCATCGCTTATCAAGGCGTTTCGCATTCAGGAGAAGGCTTGCCACGTGGGTTTCGACTGGGAAAAACGCGAGGAAGTCTGGGCGAAAGTGCACGAGGAATTGGACGAACTGCAAGCCGAACTCGACAAGGAAAATCACGAAAAATCAGAGCAAGAACTGGGCGATTTCCTCTTTTCCATCATCAATGCGGCACGACTCTACAAACTCAATCCCGACAACGCTCTGGAACACGCGAATCAGAAATTCATCCGTCGTTTCAACTATGTTGAATCGCGTTCTGCTGAACTCGGTAAGTCGATGAAAGACATGACTTTACGTGAATTGGATGACCTTTGGAATGAAGCGAAGAATTTGGAAAAATCGAACACGAAATAAACTGCGAAATATGAAAAAAATAGTCTATGTTTGGATGGCATTCTTGGCCGTGACGATTTCCATTTCGGGCTGTAAGCAAACCGCTCCGAAAACGGAGGAAGTGGTCGTCGATTCCGACTCGATTGTGGTGAATGAAATCGCCGAACTCGACTCGACCGTTTATGGCGTCTGCGGCGAGGGAACGATGATGAACACCGTTGAACTCATCACCGACGGCGGCGACACGCTCTACTACTCGGTGAACATCGACGACGATGCCCACATCGCCGGCGGAATGATGGTGGGCGACCGCTTGGCCGTGATTGGCAGCGAACACGACGGACTCGTGGCCTCGCGAGTGCTGAACCTGACGACTTTGCTCGGAAAATGGACGAGTTTGGACAAGAATTTCGAGATTGTCGAGGGCGGAATGGTCAATTCCAACGTCGAGGCCGAGAGCAATCCGTGGGTGTCTTGGAAGATTCTGAACGGTCGGCTGTTGCTCAACACCGACACGTTCGACATCGTCAATCTCGGTGCCGACAGCCTCTATCTCGAGAATCGCAACGGAATTTTCGTCTATAAACGCGTGCAGTAGGGCAGTATGGAGTCGTTCAAGGTGCATATTTTGGGCTGCGGAAGTGCTTTGCCGACGCTGAAGCACAACGCGAGTTCGCAAATCGTCGAGATTCGCGGCAAACTCTTTATGATTGACTGTGGCGAGGGCACCCAAATCGCCCTTCGGCGCTCGCACATCGCTTTCGCCCGACTTTCCACCGTTTTTCTCTCGCACCTGCACGGCGACCATTGCCTCGGAATGATTGGAATGATCAGCACTTTCGGACTGCTCGGTCGCACACAGCCGCTGCGGATTTTCGCACCTGCCGAGTTCGAGCCGATGCTGCGGTCGCAACTCGAAATGTTTTGCCACAACCTCGAATACGAAGTCGAATTCCACGCCGTCGATACCACGAAACAGACCGTCATTTACGAAGACAAGAGCCTGACCGTCGAAACGATTCCGCTGGAGCATCGCGTGCCCTGTTGTGGCTATCTTTTCCGCGAAAAACCGTCGTTGCCCCACATTCGCCGCGAAATGATTGACTTCTACCAGATTCCCGTCAGCCAAATCAACAACATCAAAAATGGTGCCGACTGGACGACCGCCGACGGCAAAATCATCGCGAACAGCCGCCTCGTGCGACCTGCCGAACCGCCCCGCAGTTACGCCTATTGCAGCGATACGCGCTATATGCCGACGCTCCACGAAATCGTCAAAAACGTGAACGTGCTCTACCACGAAAGCACCTACGCCAACGACCAACTTCATAACGCCGAAAAATACTTCCACACCACGGCGGAACAGGCGGCAATGGTGGCCCGCGATGCCCAAGTCGGACAACTTTTTCTGGGACATTACAGCGCACGCTATGAAAACGAACAAATCCTGCTCGACGAAGCCCGAAAAATCTTCGCAGAAAGCCATTTGAGCGACGAAAAAATGGTCATAGATGTTAAATAATCTTAAACATACAATAAAAGTCGCGTTCATCTTTCTATTTTTAGGAAAATAAAACTAACTTTGCCCCAAATAAATTGAAAACGTGCACGAATTATGATAAAAAATGTACTCAAAATGGCATTGGCCGCAACATTGTTGGCAGGAACTCCGATGACTGTTCAAGCGAACACCGCCATCGAAATTCTTGACAACGAGCCGCAGGGCATCACCATCAACGTCAGGGAATCTGTCGTGCAGATTGTGGGTGCCAACGGCGAAACCCTCCACGTTTACAACGTGGCAGGCGTCCGCATCAAGAGCATCAAGATTGACGGCGACGACAAGCGTTTTGAACTCAATTTGCCGAAAGGCTGTTACATTCTGAAAGTTGGCAAGACAGTACGAAAAATCTCCGTCCGATGAGGTGCTTGTCAGCCAGCTGAACGACCCGAAAACACGGCGTTCGGCATTCGCAACGATTGTGCGGCAATATCACGAACCTCTCTATTGGAAGGTGCGTCGCATCGTCTTGGATCACGACGATGCAAACGATATTATGCAGAACGTTTTCCTCAAGGCTTGGACCAATCTCGACGACTTCCGCCAGCAGTCGAAAATTTCGACGTGGCTCTATCGCATCGCGGTGAACGAATCGCTCGATTTTTTGCGCAAGCAGAAAACGGCTTCTTCCGTGAGTGCCGACGAGGACCTTTCAGTGGCGAATCGACTGATGGCCGACGAATATTTCGACGGCGACGCCGCTCAAGCTCTGCTCCACGAAGCCATCGCTCGACTGCCCGAGGTGCAGCGGATGGTCTTCAACCTGCGCTATTTCGACGAAATGAAATATTCCGAAATGAGCAAGTTGCTCGACACGTCGGAAGGCGCGTTGAAGGCGAGTTACCACTTGGCAGTCAAAAAAATCACCGATTATGTCCGAAATCACGACGAATAGCGCGAAAGCGTGGCTGTTGGCAGCGCGTCCGAAGACGCTGGCCGGTGCCGCCGTGCCCGTGATGATTGGCTCGGCGTTGGCAGTGAGCGATGCGCAGTGGCAAGTGCGCTGGCTGCCGATGGTTTTGTGCTTTTTGTTCGCTTTCACAATGCAAATCGACGCGAACTTCATCAACGACTATTTCGATTTCCGCAAGGGTGCTGACGACGAACTGAGACTGGGTCCGAAACGCGCTTGTGCGCAGGGTTGGGTCACGCCGAAAGCAATGCTTCGGGCGATTGCCTTCACGACATTTTTGGCTTGCATCATTGGACTGCCATTGGTGTATTTCGGCGGTTGGAAAATGGTGGCGGTCGGCGCGGTTTGCGTGCTGTTCTGCTTCCTCTACACGACCCATTTGTCGTACGTCGGAATGGGCGACCTGCTCGTCGTGCTGTTTTTCGGCATCGTCCCCGTCACAATGACCTATTATTTGGTAATGCCCGAGGCGATGCAAACTGTGACAACGGAGTGTTTGCTGCTGTCGGTGGCGTGTGGATTGGTGGTTGATACGCTGTTGGTGGTGAACAACGTGCGCGACATCGACAACGACCGTCGCACAGGAAAACGAACCCTCATCGTGGCGATGGGCCGACGACAAGGGCAAGTTTTTTATTTCTTTTTGGGCTTCGCAGCCGTCATTTTAGGCTGTTTTCTGCCTTATTATGAGCATCATTGGGCGACGTGGCTGCCGATTATCATCTATCAGCCGCTGCACGTGGCGACGTTCGTCGAAATGTGGAAAATCGGGCAGGGCACAGCGTTGAATCGCATTCTCGGAAAGACCGCCCGCAACATTTTTATTTACGGACTGGCCGTGTCGATTGGGTTGCTGCTGCCGAATCCTTGAAAATTCCTTTTTGGGGGTAAAAAGTCGCAGGAAAATCAAAGTTTTCCTGCAACTTTTACGATTTGTTCACCGAGTCCGATGGTGTAGCCCTGCGAGCAGAACACCACGCGGTTAAAGGTGTCGGCGATGATGAACAAGGGCAACTGACCGCCATTTTGCAACTTCATCTGTGCAGCGATTTGCTGACGAATTGTGCCGTCCTTGTCGATGCCAAAGACGATGTTTTCAGGCAGTGCACCGAAATTCTCCTGTTGATATTTCGCTGCGTCGGCCTCGCTCTCGAAGAGCAGCACGAAGGGACGGCCCCACTTGTCGAGGTCGTTTTTCACCTTCGCAATGTCGCGCATCGCGTGGTTCGTCGGTTCCTGACCCACGCCGAGGATTCCCACGACGAAATAGCCGCGACCCGTCTGCGAAAGAATGCTCACGGGGTCGCTGTCGGCCAGTTTTCCGCCGTCGGTCAGCAGGAATTTCGACTCCGAGTCAAACGAACCGATGACGCTGATTTCCGTGTCGCTCTGGCGAAGTTGCAGCGGAAGCGTCGTCGTCTTGCCCTCGGCAATGCTGAACAGTTGGTTGCTGGCCAAAACACTACCGTTGGCGAGGCGCGTGCCCGTCGTCAGCATATAGGTGCCGACATCGAGTTGCGCACCTTTTTTGAAGGTGTTGGTCCAACTCGTTCCACCGCCCATATCGACCTGTCCTTCCTCGAAATTCATCAGCAGTGTGGTACCGTTGTCGAGGATGCGCGTCACGCTGAAATGGCTGTAATATTTCGGGTCGTCGAGCAGTTTCGTGGGCTCGTAAGTCAGTTGCAGCGTACCCGTTTTCGCACTTTTCTGGTCGGCAGCCGCGAAATCGACATCTATCCAGTTAGCCTCCCCTATTTGGGGGAGGTTGGAGGGGGCTTTATATTGCACTTTTCCTGTCACAACGTCTTTCCGTGCCTCGATGCCCAGCGAACGAGCCAAAGCGACGAAGAAAATGTCGCGAGAGCGCGTGTCTGTCATCCGACTGCGCCACACACCGACGGGCGTCTGCGCAATGCGAAGCGATTTCGCGTCGGGATTCAACTGCACATTCTCCTTCACCCATTTCACCAGTTTCGACGGGTCTTTTTGCAGGTTTTCGGGCTTCAAATCTTCGTTTCCAGCCGTTTCCGACAGCCATTCCTTCTCCAGATATTGCTTGAACGGCGTGATAATCATCTCGTTTTCGACACGCGGACAAAGTTGGTCGCTCGTGGCGTTGTAGTTGTCTTCAAGAATGTCCATCGGCATATCGCGCAGGTCTTTGTCGCTCAGCGAAGCCAGCAAGTCGAGCGAGCGACGGTCGGTACCGTGACGGTTCAGGAAAGCGAGAATCGTCTGCCAGTTTCCACGCGATTTCGTCAGGAAAGTAGCACCTTCGGGACACCATTTCTTTGCTTCCGACTCGCTGAGGAAAGTCGCCTCGTAAGCCTTGCGCAGCGAATCTTCGTAGGCGAAGCGCAACTTGTTTTTCGCCGCCATCTCCTTGCTGACTGCGGGCATCACGACTTGCTCGGCAGGCGGTACGATGTCGAAAGTCTGAACCGACGATTTTTTCGCGTTGAAAGTTGAATTATTGTTCGCGAGTTTGATGGTGACGGTCTTGTCCTTGCCAAACGATGCCTTCGCCCAGCCATACCAACCGTCTTTCGAGGCCCAAACGAGCATATCGCCCTTGCCTGCGGTGAGGAAAGTCTTTCCGTTGGCATCGGCATATTTCGTCACGGCGCTATAAAATTCGGCGTAGTTGTAAATCTTGAAATCGACCCGCGCACCGCTGACAGGCTTGCCTTTGCGGTCGATGATGCGGAAATCGACGCGACCCGTCGAACCGTAGTTGTCGATGAGGTTGATTTCCGTGAAATTATTGGTGCGAAGCATCACTTCCTCGGGTCCGTAGTAGTCGCCGAAAGCGCGCGTGTGCATCAGCAGGGCACGCGACGCCGGCGCATTGAACCAACCCAGATTCAGCACAGGTTCGGGTTCGCAGGCACCGAGGAAATACCACTCGCCGTCGGCCCAAGCCTCCACCCAAGCGTGGTTGTCGTCGGTGTGCGCCCAACGCGGCGTATAAACCTGACGCGCAGGAATGCCGATGCTGCGCAGGGCGGCGACGGTGAACGTCGATTCCTCGCCACAGCGTCCGATGGCTGTTTTCACGCAGGCCAACGGCGACAGCGTACGCCCGTCGCTCGGCTGGTAGGTCACGCGCTCGTGGCACCAGTGGTTCACCTCCAAAATCGCGTCTTTCATCGACATTCCGCGCACGCGTTCCTTTAATTCTTTAAAGAAAACGATGCGCGAGAGGTCGAGATTCTCGTTGTTCACACGCAACGGCAGCACGAAATGGCGGAAGAGCAATTCCGGCACTTTTCCGCCCCAATCCATCTCTTCGCGCGCCTGCATCGAGGCACGGACATTCGCCAGATGGAAGGCCGTCGAGTAGTCGGTGGCATCAGCCAGCGGCATATAGGCATAGAGGAATTTCAATGCCTCGATTTCCTGACTTGACGCATTCAGTCCATCTGTTTGGAAGAATTGATTTCCAATGAGTTGAATTTGTTTGTTAAAGTCTTTCTCTACCTTCGTGCGAAGGTCGTTGTCGGTGATGAAATGACTCGAATTTTGCGCTGAAGTGAGCAACGCGAAGCCCCAGAACAGGCTTAAAATTAAAAAGTTTCTTTTCATAATGGTTTTCATAAAAGTTTTCGTTTGCAAAGTTACAATTTTTGAACCGAAAAACCAAATCGATACCATCGTTTTTTTTAGATTCAAGCGTTTTCAACGGAATTATTTTTCTCTTTTTCGAGCAACTGCCGCATCCGCAAAATTTCGTCGCGATACTGTGCCGCCTGTAGGAAATCGAGCCGTTTGGCAGCCTGTTCCATCAGTTTGATGGTGTTGTCGATGCTCTTTTCGAGTTGTTCACGCGACATTCGGCTGACAATCGGGTCGGCCACCATTCGGTCGCCGTCGGGTTCGATATAGGCTTGATAACCAGAAAGTTGCGAATTTGATTTCTGGTTTTTCGATGCGTCAGCCGACGATTGTTGTGGCGTCAGTTTCGTGCTGATGGCCTTGACGATTTGCTGCGGCGTGATGCCGTTTTCCTCGTTGTATTTCAGCTGTTTCGTGCGCCGACGGTTGGTTTCGTCGATGGTGCGCTGCATACTATCAGTGATGGTGTCGGCATACATAATCACCTTTCCATTGATGTTGCGGGCGGCACGTCCGGCGGTCTGCGTCAAACTGCGATGGTCGCGCAAAAAACCCTCTTTGTCGGCATCGAGAATCGCCACGAGCGACACCTCGGGCAAGTCGAGGCCCTCGCGCAGCAAATTCACGCCAACCAACACGTCGAAACGGCCTGCACGCAGGTCTGACATAATCTGCACGCGGTCGAGCGTCGCCACGTCGGAATGGATGTAGTTGGCGCGAACCTCGTGGTTGAGCAGGTATTCGGTGAGTTCCTCGGCCATTCGCTTCGTGAGCGTGGTGACGAGGATTCGCTCGTCGCGCTCGGCCCGTTCGACGATTTCGTTGAGCAGGTCGTCGATTTGGTTTTCGGTGGGTCGGACGTCGATTTGCGGGTCGAGCAGGCCCGTCGGACGAATCAATTGCTCGACCACCACGCCGTCGGCTTCCATCAACTCGAAATTGGCGGGTGTGGCCGACACGTAGATGACCTGATTCGTCATTTCCTGAAATTCCTCGAAGCGCAGCGGACGGTTGTCGAAGGCGGCAGGCAGGCGGAACCCGTATTCCACGAGATTCTGCTTGCGGGCACGGTCGCCGCCGTACATCGCGTGAAGTTGCGGCACGGTGACGTGGCTCTCGTCGATAACGAGCAGATAGTCGTCGGGGAAGAAGTCGAGCAGGCAGTAGGGGCGCTGTCCGGGCTCCCGACCATCGAAATAGCGCGAATAATTCTCGATACCCGAGCAATGGCCGAGTTCCTTGATCATTTCAATGTCGTACTCGACGCGTTCCTTGATGCGCTGCGCCTTGATGTTGTCGCCGAGTCCCTGAAAAAAGTCGATTTGTGCCATCAGGTCGTCTTGAATCTGTCGAATGGCCTGATTTTGCTGCTCTTTCGTCGTGACGAAAAGGTTCGCAGGGTAGATTTGATAGTCGTTGAACGAGGCCAAACGATGGTAGTCAATGGCGTGGATTTCCTCGATTTGGTCGATTTCGTCGTCCCACCACGTCACGCGCAGAATGTGCTCGGAATAGGCCATAAAAATATCGACGTGGTCGCCCTTGACACGGAAATTTCCGCGTGTCGGCTCGATGTCGTTGCGAACATACAGCGCACTGACGAGTTGCCGCAAAAATTCGTTTCGGTCGATTCGCTGTCCGCAATGCACGGAAATGATGCTTTCCTGCATCGCCGTCGGGCCGCCCATGCCGTAGATGCACGACACGCTCGAAATAATCACGACATCCTTGCGCCCCGACAACAGCGACGACACGGCAGAAAGCCTCAGTCGGTCGATTTCATCGTTGATGGCGAGGTCTTTTTCGATATAGGTGTCGGTCGTCGGCAGATAGGCCTCGGGCTGGTAATAATCGTAGTAGCTGACGTAGTATTCAACGGCATTTTCTGGAAAAAATCCCTTCATTTCCTCGTAAAGTTGCGCCGCGAGCGTCTTGTTGTGGCTCAGAATCAGCGTGGGCATACCGGCGTTGGCGATGACGTTGGCCACGGTGAAAGTCTTGCCGGAGCCCGTCACGCCGAGCAACACCTGTGCACGGTCGCCGCGCCGAAGTCCGTCGGAAAGTTCCTTGATGGCTTCGGGTTGGTCGCCAGTCGGTTGATAGTCGGAAACGAGTTTGAAATCCATAATTTGACTGCAAATTTAGTGATTTTCATTGTAATAAACGTTTAAAAGCATCATAATTTATCAAAAAACACTTAAATGCTTTTGCTTTTTGCAGATTATTGTGTAATTTTGCAGGTCAAAACCAAGAAAATGAAGAAATCGGCTTTAATTTTTCTCAGCATAGCGCTTTTGTTCACGGGATGTGCAAAAGAGTTCAACCAGGCTTTCAAGTCTGACGATTTTCAATATAAATACGAGTATGCCAAGGAATGTTTCGCCACTGGCAAATATACTCGCGCCATCACGCTGCTCGAAGGGCTTGTGATTCCGATGAAGGGCACGTCCAACGGTCAGGAATGTCTGTATATGCTGGCGATGGCAGAGTATAACACCAAAAACTACGAGACGGCGGCAGAATATTTCAAGAAATATTATTCGACCTATCCGCGTGGCAATTACGCCGAACTGGCGAAGTTCTACGTCGGTCAGAGCCTCTATATGAGTACGCCCGAGCCGCGCCTCGACCAGAGCCGAACCGTCGCTGCCATCACCTCGCTGCAGGAATATCTCGATGTCTATCCATTGGCCACGAGGAAAGACGAGGCGCAGAAAAGCCTTTTCGCCTTGCAAGGAAAACTTGTGCAGAAAGAATTACATTCGGCGCGGCTCTATTACGACCTCGGCACCTATTTCGGCAACTGCAACAAGGCTGGCGAGAGCAACTACTTGGCTTGCATCATCACTTCGCAGAATGCGCTGAAAGACTTCCCCTACAGCGATATGCGCGAGGAATTTGCCCTTTTGCTGATGAAAAGTAAGTTTGAGTTGGCCGAAAACAGCGTCGAGGAGAAGAAACTCGAGCGCTATCAGGACGCAGAAGACGAGTGCTACGGCTTCTTGAACGAATATCCCGAGTCGAAAAGCACCGCTTTGGCCGAGAAATTCATCGAAAAGTGCAAGAAATATACATCGACCAACAATACATTGTAAAAATCGTAAAATCGTAAAATAGTCAAATAAATTGTAAATTGTAAATAGTCAAATAGTAAATAAAAATTATGGATTACAAAAAGTCAAAAGCACCGGTAAACACGCAGACACAGGACATTATGGACTTGTGCAGCGAAACGGAGAACATCTACGAAAGCGTGGCCATCATTTCGAAGCGAGCCAATCAAATCAGTGGCGAAATCAAGCAAGACTTGACGAAAAAATTGTCGGAATTCGCCACCTATAACGACTCGTTGGAGGAAGTTTTCGAGAATCGCGAACAGACCGAAATTTCGCGCTACTACGAGAAACTGCCGAAGCCGACACTGCTCGCCACGCAGGAATTCATCGACGGCAATGTCTATTTCCGTGACCCATCAAAAGACGTCGAAGAGGAATGATACAGCGCAAACAAACCATTTTTCTCTTCCTTGCCTTTGTGACGACGGTCGTCTGTCTTTGTCTGCCTTTGGGTAGCATCGAATTGCAAGGAATGGGTGTCGAGCCCGTGCTGTACAATATGGCATTGGCGCAGCCCGACAACAACGGCGTGAACTACGATTTCTTCTACGCGCCGATGGCTGCATTGCTCGTTCTGGCGGCGATTCTGGAAATCACGGCGATTTTCCTTTATAAAAATCGCAAGCGTCAGGCGCGGCTTTGCGCTTTCGCCGTCGTGTTTGTTTTCTTATGGCTGTTGCTGTTCATGTATTTCAAATACTTCGATTTGACGAAGATGGGTGAATTGCAACAGAGTGTCGCCGCCTATCTCCCGTTCCTTTCGGCAGTGTTCGACTATCTCGCCGTCAAAGGCATCCGCGCCGATGAGCGGCTTGTCAGGGCAGCCGACAGAATTCGTTAAAGTTCGAAATTCATTTTCGAAGGAATAAAAAATAGAGCCATACACCGCGGTGTATGGCTCTCTCGTTCTAAAATTTCGGCAAAAATTCAGAATTAGATACCGAGTTTTTTCTTGGCAGCGTCAGCAGCAGCGTCAACAGTTTCAGCGGCCTTTTCCTTGGCAGCGTCAACAGTCTCGTTGACCTTCTCAGCAGCGGCGTCTTTTGCACCTTCAACAGCGTCGGCAGCAGCGTCAGCAGCACCTTCGACAGCGTCTTTTGCACCTTCAACAGCCTCAGCAGCCTTGTCGCCAACAGCCGACATGAAGTTGCTCACGATGTCGTCAGCAGAAACGTCGGTCAGCGAAGCCAGAGCAGCACCAACAGCAGCGTTGTCGCCCACGAGAGCCTTCACAACGTCGCCTTTTTCCTTCAGGAAGTTCTGAACTTTCGTCACGAACGTCTTGGCGATTTCGGGGTTCAGGCCAACATACTCAGCAGCCTTAGCCTTCACAGCCTCAAGGATTTCCTGCAGCTTGTTCACGTCCTTCGTGTTCTCGATCACGTCGGTGAGACTTGCGATCATGGAGTCAGCCTCAGCGTCAGCTTCCTCTTGGGTGAGGGTTACTTCTTCCACGACTTCCTCGGCGTTAGCCTTGGGCTTGTTCTCGCAGCTTACGAATGTCATGGCACCAACGGCCACCAACATCAAAAATACTTTCTTCATACTTTCTCTTGTTTTTAGTTAATAATGTGAGTTAAAAATAAAATGATTAAAAATCTGGCTGCAAATATAAATGATTTTTCGATTGCTTGTTCTATTTTTTTGTAAAATTTAACAATTTTATCCGTTTTCGACCTCATTTTCATCCATTTCCTCGTTGATGGGGAGTGGATTTCCCTCGCTGTCAAGAATCATTTCATCTTCGAAGAGCAGGCTGTCGGTCGCGGTGGTGTCGTTTTCATAGTGATAGACACCCTGACACGAATAGAGGTCGGAGGTGATGTCGGTGTCTTTTGGACGCTCGAATCGCGCGTGATACTCCTTAAAAGACGGGTCGCCAAAAACCGATTGCAGGAAATAGCCACAGACGGGTAGGGCAGTGCGACTTCCTTGCCCGAGCGCACCCGTGCGGAAGTGGATGCAGCGATATTCGCCACCAACCCACGCGCCGACCACCAATTTCGGACTCACACCCATGAACCAAGCGTCGGAATGGTTGTTCGACGTGCCAGTTTTACCGCCGAAATCGGTGTCGTTGACCCTGCCGATGTAGGTCCACAGGTTCATCGACGTGGCTCCGGGCTCGTTCAGTCCGCTCTTGAGCAATTCTTGCATGAGGAAAGCGCTTTTGTAGGGAATGGCCTGCTCGACGCGCATGCTTCCCGTATAGATTTCCTTGCCGTCTTTGTCGAGAATATGGGCGACGAGGCGCGGTTTGCGGTGTTTCCCGTCATCGACAACGGTGCAATAGGCATTGGTGAGTTCGAGCAGATTCACGTCGCTTGAACCAAGCGAGAGCGACGGCGTTTCGTCGAGTCGGCTGCGAATGCCCATCCGACGGGCGGTTTCGGCGATTCGTTTCACGCCCATTTCCTGTCCAAGTCGCACTGCCACGGAGTTGATGCTCTGCGCGAAAGCACGGCGCAGCGTCATCGAGTCGCCTGTGAAATAGCCGTTGGCATTGCCGGGCGTCCAAGTCACCTCTTTTTTCTTCTTTTCGTCCCAAACTTTCATCGAAATATATTCGTCGCGACGCTTGTCGCAGGGCGTCAGTCCTTGATTCATCGCCTCGGTATAGACGAAGAGTTTGAACGTCGAGCCGGGCTGTCGCATCGCCGTCACTTTGTCGTATTTCCACGTGTCGAAATCGATGTCGCCCACCCATGCCTTCACGTTGCCCGTGTGTGGTTCCATCGCCACAAACGAGCAGTGCATGAAGCGAACCATGTAGCGAATCGAGTCCATCGTTGAAATTTCGCGTTCAATAAATCCTTGGTCGTAGTCGAAAAGCCTGACGGTGTGGGGCTGGTTCAAGTAGAAATCGACGGAATCGGGCTGGTTGGGAAATTTTTCGCTCAAATACTTATAAACAGGCAGTTTTCGGGCGATTCCCTCGATGAAATCGGGGATGACACGCCCTCGTTCGTCAATCCAAGGCTCGTTTTTACCCCAATGGCTGTCGAAATTGCGCTGCACCTGCCGCATCTGTTTGGCGACGGCCTCCTCGGCATATTTCTGCATGCGCGTGTCGATGGTCGTGTAAATTTTCAGACCGCTGTTGTAGAGGTCGTAGCCGTTGTCTTCGCACCATTCTCTGAGTTCGTCGGCCACGGCCTCGCGGAAGTATTGCGCCTGTCCGTCGTAGTTCGATTCTACGTTGTAGTCCAGTCGAATCGGCTTCTGGCAGAGCGCGTCGTATTCTTCTTTCGTCAAATCGCCCCTCTCCAGCATGTTCCGCATTACGACATTCCGTCGCTGAAGGCTTTTTTTGGGATGAAGAAAGGGGTTGTAGGTTGTCGTCGCCTTCAACATTCCGACCAAAATCGCCGACTGATCGACGGTTAGATTCGCTGGCGAAGTGTTGAAATAGGTTTTGGCCGCCGTTTTGATGCCGAAGGCGTTCGAGCCGAAATCGACGGTGTTGGCGTACATCGTGAGAATTTCGTTTTTGTCGTAGAGATATTCGAGTTTCAGCGCGATAATCCATTCTTTCGTCTTCGTGATGACCATGTTCACGCCCGGAATTTTTCCTAAAAGTCCGTTGGAATACTTCGTGCGCATTTTGAACATATTTTTCGCCAACTGTTGCGTGATGGTCGAGGCTCCGCGTGCGTCTTGGTGAAGGACGGCGTCTTTGGCGGCGGCAAACATTCCCAGCGGATCGATGCCGATGTGTTTGTAGAAACGCTCGTCCTCGGTGTCGATGAGTGCCTGCCAAAACTTCGGATTCACCTCTTTAAATTCGACTGGCGTACGATTTTCGTTGAAAAATTTTCCGATTCTCACACCGTCGGCACTGTAGATTTCGGAAGCCTGGCTGATGCGAGGTTCCAGTCCCGACATAAAGCCCGGTGACTTGCCAAACAGACCGAGAAAATTGACATCGACCATGCCGAGATAGATGAAAAACGAGGCGATGAGCGACAGAATCGGATGTTTTTTGATCCAGTTGAAGATTTTTCGGGTCATGGCGTGATGTTTTTGTTGATGAATTGGATGATTTCTTGCGATGAATCGGGATGGAACCAGTGGATTTGGTCGTCGCGCTTGAACCACGTGAGTTGCTTGCGCATATAGCGGTGCGTGTTGCCCTTGATGCGCTCCACGGCTTCTTCGAGCGACCATTCACCGTCGAAATGGCGGAAAAGTTCCTTGTAGCCGACGGTGTTCAGCGCGTTTTCGTGGCGCAGGGGAAAAACGCGGCGGGCCTCGTCCAAAAGTCCTTGCGCTATCATCTCATCGACGCGCCGATTGATGCGGTCGTAGAGTTCTTCGCGAGGGCGGTCGAGGCCGATTTTCAAAATATGAAAGGGTCGGTGATGGGTGTTAGGTGATGGGTGTTGGGGGTTGAATGGTGAACGACCCGTGCGAAATGAGGTGTAGGTTTTTCCGGTCATGTGGCAGATTTCGAGGGCGTGGACGACGCGGCGCGGATTCTGCCGATCGACGATTTCGTAATGCTCGGGGTCGAGTCGTTTCAGTTCCTCGACGAGCGCCGGTAGTCCTTCGTCGGCCAGTCGTTGCTTCATCCATGTGCGCGTTTCGTCATCGACGGTCGGAATGTCGTCGATTCCATTGCAAACGGCGTCGATATACATCATCGAACCGCCACTCATCAGTGCCAAATGACTCGTTTCCAATTGCTCCCCGATAACCGCCAGAGCGTCTTGCTCAAACATCGACGCGCTATAGTAGTCGGTCAGGCGATGGGTTCCGACGAAATAATGCTTTGTTCGTGCGAGTTGTTCCGCCGTTGGCGCAGCCGTTCCGATGGGAATTTCGGCGAAAATCTGGCGTGAGTCGGCGTTGATAATCGGAATTTGAAAAGTATCGGCAAGACGAATGCTCAAATCCGTCTTGCCGACACCTGTCGGACCCAGTAAAACGATTAAAGTCGTGCCTTTCATCGCCCAAATCTCCTTTCCTCCTTACTCAACTCCTTACTCAACTCCTTACTCCTCAACTCCTTACTTAATAATTCCGCGCTGAGAATTCTCCACGAAATTGACAATATACTCAATTTCGGGTGTCTGCGGAATGATTTCCTTGATGAGTCGAATGGCGTCGGAGCGAGTGTTTGTGCTCTGGTAGAGCAGACGATAGGCATCGTGAATCTGCTGGATGGTTTCAGCCGAAAAACCACGACGACGCAGGCCAACGAGGTTCACTCCAGCATAGCGGATGGGCTCTTTTCCGGCGACGATAAACGGCGGAACGTCTTGCGAAGTACGGCTTCCACCCTGAATCATCACGTAGGAACCGATGCGGCAGAATTGGTGGATGAGCACCGAGGCCGAGATGATGGCAAAATCATCGACGACGACCTCGCCGGCGAATTTCGTGGAATTGCCGATGATGCAGTTGCTGCCGATGACGCAGTCGTGGGCGATGTGCATGTTTTCCATCAAAAGGTTGTTCGAACCGACGATAGTCACGCCTTTCGAGGCCGTTCCACGCGAAATCGTGACGTTTTCGCGGATGGAATTGTTATCGCCAATCTGGCAGGTCGTGATTTCACCCTTGAATTTCAGGTCTTGCGGCTTGGTCGAAAGGCTTGCGCCTGGCAAAACCTCGTTGCCGTTGCCAATTCGCGCTCCCTGATTGATGGTGACGCTATTTTGAAACACGTTGTTGTCGCCGATGACGACGTCGCGGTCGATGTAGCAAAACGGACCGATGACGTTGCCCGAACCGAGTTGCGCCTCGGGATGGACGAATGCTAATGGACTGATCTGGTTCATTTGTTTTTAACGATTTGTGCGGTGAATTGAGCTTCAGAAACGATGCGGTCGCCGACGAAGGTGTAGCCTTTCATCGTGCTCACGCCGTGGCGGACGGGATGCAGCAGTTCCACGCGGAAGAGCAGCGTGTCGCCCGGCACGACTTTCTGACGGAATTTCACGTCGTCGATGCGCATGAAATAGGTGGACCAACGCTCGGGTTCATCGACTTGATTGAGCACGAGCAGACCGCCGCACTGCGCCATTGCCTCGATTTGGAGAACGCCCGGCATGACGGGTTCTTCTGGGAAGTGACCCGTGAAGAACGGCTCGTTGGCGGTGATGTTTTTCACGCCGACGATGCTCGTTGCACCCATCGCAATGACTTTATCGACGAGTTGCATCGGATAGCGGTGGGGCAGCAGTTCGCGGATGCGAATGTTGTCCATAATCGGTGTGTCGTTGGGGTCGTAAATCGGTGCCTGCACCTCGTTTTTCTTGATTTCCTTGCGCATCAGTCGCGCGAATTTGTTGTTGATGGTGTGGCCAGGACGAGTGGCGACGATACGGCCTTTGATGGGTCGTCCGATGAGTGCCATGTCGCCGATAATGTCGAGCAGTTTGTGGCGCGTACATTCGTTTTCCCACTGCAGCGGTTTCGGCTGGATGTAACCGATTTTCGTCGCGTCCATGTGCGGCACTTTCAGCAGGTCGGCGAGGTTGTCGAGTTGCTGTTGGCTGACCTGACGCTCGTAGATGACGATGGCGTTTTCGAGGTCGCCGCCCTTGATGAGATTGGCGTCGAGCAGCGGCATGATGTCGCGCACGAACACGAAGGTGCGGGCCGGAGCCACTTCCGAGGCGAAATCGTCCATATTGTCGAGCGTGGCGAATTGGCTGTTGATGAATTTCGACTCGAACGAGCACATCGTCGTTATTGAAAATTGGTCGTCGGGCAGAATCGTGATGCACGAGCCCGATTCCTCGTCGCGAATTTCGATTTTCTTGCGAATGATGAACCATTCTTTCGTGGCGGCCTGCTCTTCGATGCCCACCTCGCGGATTTTCTCGACATACATAAATGCCGAGCCGTCGAGAATCGGAAATTCGGGTCCATCGACCTGAATCAGGCAGTTGTCGATGCCGAGGGCGTAGAGTGCGGCGAGTGCGTGCTCAACGGTCGAAACGCGCACGTCGCCCTGTGCGAGAACGGTTCCGCGCTGGGTGTCGGCGACTTTCTCGGCGATGGCCTCGATGACGGGTTGTCCTTCGAGGTCGATGCGCTGAATGCGGTAGCCGGTGTTTTCGGGTGCAGGATTGAACGTCACGGTGAGGTTCAAACCTGTGTGCAACCCTTTACCAGAAAGCGAAAAACTGTTTTTGAGGGTCTTTTGCTTGATTGTTTCCATCATTATATTTGACTATTTTACGATTTTACAATTTTACTATTTTAAAGATTCTTCACTTTTCACTTTTCACTTTTCACTTTCAACTTCTCCACCTCTTTTTTGAGTTCTTCCAACTCTTTGTACATATCGGGCAGACGGCGGAAAATGGATTGTGAACGGAAGAACGGGCGCGTTTCCATCGGTGGCGTGCCGATGAGCGTCTGATTGTCTTCGATGCTACTCGGAGCACCCGACTGAGCACCCAAATTGACGCGATTTCCGATGGTGATGTGGCCTGCGATGCCGACCTGACCGCCGAACATACACCATTCGCCGATTTTTGTCGAGCCAGCCACACCCACCTGTGCCGACATCACCGTATTGGCGCCGATGTCTGTGTTGTGGGCGATTTGCACGAGATTGTCGAGTTTCACACCCTTTCTGACGTAGGTGCTGCCCATCGTCGAGCGGTCGATGCAGGTGTTTGCGCCGATTTCCACGTCGTCTTCGATGGTGACGATGCCGATTTGCGGAATTTTATCGTAGCCTTCAGCCGTCGGGGCGAATCCGAATCCGTCGGCACCGACGACACTGCCTGCGTGCATCGTGACACGCTGTCCGAGACGGCAATCGTGATAGACGACGGCATTGGGATAGATGATGCAGTCGTCGCCCACGCTCACGTTGTCGCCGACGACGGCGTGCGGATAAATCTGGCAGTTCTTGCCGATTTTCGCGCCCTCGCCGATATAGGCAAATGCGCCCACGTAGCAATCGTCGCCGAGCGTTGCGCTCGAAGCGATGAAGGCCAACGGGTCGATGCCTTTTTTCTTCGGTTTCATCAACTCATAGGCTTGCAGCAGTCGGGCGACGGCCTCGTAAGCGTTTTTCACGCGGATGAGCGTCGCTTTCACTTCGTGCTCGAGTACCACGTTCTCGTCGATGAGCACCACCGACGACTGCGTGCCGTAGATGTAGTGGGTGTATTTCGTGTTCGAGAGGAAAGAAATCGCGCCGGGGCGGCCTTCCTCGATTTTCGCAAACGAATTGACGCGGGCGTTTTCGTCGCCTTCGACGCGTCCGCCAATCATTTGTGCGATTTGTTGTGCTGTAAATTCCATTCTTTTTGGTACAAAACTTCGTTTAGGTTTGCAAAGTTAAGCAATTTAGTTGAAATAACCGCCAATAAACAAATTATTTACATATTTTTTGGGATTGTAAGGAATATTTTTCGACTTTTAGACATAGATGAGGTCGCTCATCACGCTGTCGCTGACGAAAAGTCCGCTTCGGGTGAGGTGGATTTGGTCGTGGTCGATGGCGAGAAGGCCGTTTTCGAGCGATTTTTTGGCATTTTCGAGCAGATAATCGCGAAATTT
This sequence comes from uncultured Prevotellaceae bacterium, assembly GCA_902776665.1. Lineage (GTDB taxonomy): Bacteria > Bacteroidota > Bacteroidia > Bacteroidales > Bacteroidaceae > Prevotella. The sequence continues at coordinate 12,481 of CACYQZ010000017.1, read as the reverse complement.
CGGTTCGAGCGAGGGCAAAAAAATGCCTTCTCGCGTGCGCATTGCCGAGGTGACGAGGTCGTTGTAGCGCGTGGTTTCGTCGATGATTTCATGTTCCGACGGCAGTTCGCCGCGCTCGATAGACTCGACGTATTCGCGCAGGTCGCTGACGTTCCACGAGCGCGTTTGGCCGTCGTAACTGTGGGCCGCCGCGCCGATTCCGACGTAGGGCGTTTGGTTCCAATAACTGCTGTTGTGGCGCGAGCGAAAGCCGTTTTTGGCGAAATTCGATATTTCATAATGCTCGAAACCAGCGGTTTCAAGGCGGTCGATGAGGGTTTCGTACATCTGACGCGAGCATTCGTCGTCAATTTTCTCGATTTTCCCGCTTTTCCATTGCTTGAAAAGTGCCGTGTCATCCTCGTACATCAGCGAATAGGCCGAAACGTGCTTGACATCGAGAGCGATGGCTTGGTCGATGTCGGAAATCCAGCTGGCGAGCGTTTCTTCGGGAAATCCGAACATCAAATCGATGCTGATGTTGCGGAAACCAGCCTCGCGAAGCCGTCGGACAGCCTCGCCAATCTGCCTTGAATCGTGGCGACGGCGCAAAAACCGAAGCCGACCATCGTCGAAGGTCTGCACACCCAACGAAACCCGATTGACAGGCAGTTCGCGCAGCATCTCGCAAAAATCGTCGCTCACGTCGTCGGGATTCGCCTCGATGGTGACCTCAGAGGGTGGATACACATTATTATATATATAGGTCTTTCCAATCGCGTCGAAAATCCGATGGAACTGCTCTCGCGTGAGCAAACTGGGCGTTCCACCGCCGAAATAAACGGTTTTCATGCCATTTTTCGGATGTTTTTGGCTTCTCAATTCCATTTCCCGACACAGCGCATCGACGTAGCGACTTTGCCACGAAAATTCTGTCGTCGAATAGAAACCGCAGTAGATACAACGGCTCTTGCAAAATGGAATATGAAGATACAAAGCTGACATCATTTTTTGTCGTTTTTTGGTCGAAAATCGCCCGATTTTGTCACAAAATTACTAATAAGTCATAAAAGAATCAATGTTTTTCGGAAATATTTTGGCTATTTGAGGATTTTTATGTAATTTCGACGGCAAATTTTCGTGGAGTGACGAAAGAAGTGACAAAATTTTACAATAACTTAAAAACTTAAAACAATGAAAGTCTATCAGACAAATGAAGTAAAAAACATCGCGCTGATTGGCAGTGCGGGTAGCGGCAAGACCACTCTTGCCGAAGCAATGGTCTATGAGGCCGGCATCATCAAACGCCGTGGCACCGTAGAGGGTAAAAACACGATGAGCGACTACTTCCCCGTGGAGCAGGAGTATGGCTACTCGGTCTTCTCGACCGTCTTCCACACCGAGTGGAACGGCAAGAAGCTCAACATCATCGACTGTCCGGGTTCCGACGACTTCGTGGGCGGTGCCATCACGGCACTGAACGTGACCGACCAGGCCGTCATCCTCGTCAATGGAACGTATGGTCCTGAGGTGGGCACGATGAACGCCTTCCGCAACACCGACAAACTCGGCAAGCCCGTGATTTTCCTTGTGAACCAACTCGATAAGGAAAACTGCGACTTCGACCAGATTCTCAACCAGTTGAAAGACGTTTATGGTCCTAACTGCGTGCCTGTGCAGTATCCTATCGCAACAGGTCCTGGCTTCAACTCCGTCATCGACGTGTTGCTGATGAAGAAATATTCGTGGAAGCCCGAAGGTGGCGCTCCCATCATCGAGGACATTCCTGCCGACCAACTCGACAAGGCCAAGGAAATGAAGGCCGCTCTGGTCGAGGCTGCTGCCGGTGGCGACGATGCCCTGATGGAGAAATTCTTCGAAACGGAAGACCTCACGGAAGACGAAATGCGCGAAGGTATTCGCAAAGGCCTTATCACACGCTCGATTTTCCCCGTTTTCTGCGTTTGCGCAGGCAAGGATATGGGTGTGCGCCGCTTGATGGAATTCCTCGGCAACGTGGTTCCCTTCGTAAGCGAAATGCCGAAGGTGAAAAACGCTGCTGGCGAGGAAATCGCACCCGACAGCAACGGTCCGACTTCGCTCTTCTTCTTCAAGACCGGTATGGAGCCGCACATCGGTGAAGTATCGTATTTCAAGGTGATGAGCGGTTCGGTGAAGACGGGCGACGACCTGACCAACGCCGACCGTGGCTCGAAAGAGCGCATGGGTCAGTTGTATGCTTGCGCAGGTTCGAACCGCGTGGCCGTCGATGAACTGAAGGCTGGCGACATCGGTTGCACCGTGAAGCTCAAGGACGTGAAGACCGGCAACACGCTCAACGCGAAGGAAATCGACTGGAAATTCGACTTCATCAAGTATCCGAACTCGAAATATTCGCGTGCCATTAAGGCCGTGAACTCCTCGGAAATGGAGAAACTGATGGTAGCCGTGATGAAAATGCGTCAGGAAGACCCGACGTGGGTGGTCGAGCAGTCGAAAGAACTCCGTCAGACCATCATCCACGGTCAGGGCGAGTTCCACCTCCGCACGCTGAAATGGCGCTTGGAGAACAACGAAAAGATTCAGGTCGAATACGTCGAGCCGAAGATTCCGTATCGCGAAACCATCACGAAGATGGCCCGTGCCGACTATCGCCACAAGAAGCAGTCGGGTGGTGCAGGTCAGTTCGGTGAAGTACACCTGATTCTCGAGCCCTACACAGAGGGAATGCCCGACCCGACATCGTTCAAGATCAACGGTCAGGAGTTCAAGATGAACATCAAGGGCAAGGAAGAAATCGAACTCGAATGGGGCGGCAAACTCGTCTTCATCAACTCGGTTGTCGGTGGTGCCATCGATGCCCGTTTCATGCCCGCCATTCTGAAGGGTGTGATGGAGCGCATGGAGCAAGGCCCGCTCACGGGTTCCTACGCCCGCGACGTGCGCGTCATCGTCTATGACGGAAAGATGCACCCCGTGGATTCCAACGAACTTTCGTTCATGCTGGCAGGACGTAATGCCTTCTCGGCTGCGTTTAAGGAGGCCGGTCCGAAGGTGTTGGAGCCGATTTACGACCTCGAAGTGCTCGTTCCCGGCGACTACATGGGCGACGTGATGAGCGATTTGCAGGGTCGTCGCGCCGTCATTATGGGTATGGACAGCGAGGCAGGCTATCAGAAACTCACGGCGAAGATTCCTCTGAAGGAACTTTCGAGCTATTCGATTGCCCTGAGTTCGCTCACCGGCGGTCGTGCATCGTTCTCGACCACCTTCTCGAGTTACGAACTCGTGCCGAACGACATTCAGCAGGCTCTCATCGCCGCTCACGAGGCCGAGGAGAAAGACGAAGATTAAATCTTTTAAATTTCATACTGGAAACGGCGGAACTTTCGGGTTTCGCCGTTTTAAACGAAAAAAACGTGGAAAAATCGCTGACGCTTTACCAACTGAACTTGCTGGTGCGCGACGCCATCGAGATGTCGCTCGACGAAGAATACTGGGTCGAGGCGGAACTCTCGGAAATGCGAGAGGTGCGCGGCCATTGCTACATGGAACTCGTGCAGAAGGATGCTTTCGGCAGTACGCCTGTAGCGCGAGCCTCCGCGAAATGTTGGAAAACGACATGGGAACGGCTGCGACCGCGCTTCGAGCGCACGACCAACCAGCCGTTGCACGCTGGCATGAAGGTGCTGCTGCGTGTATCGGCAAACTTCCACGAGGCATTCGGTTTTTCGTGGATTGTGAGCGACATCGACCCGACTTACACCATCGGCGACATGGCGCGGAAGCGCATGGAGATTGTCGCGAAATTGAAGGAGGCAGGTGTTTTCGATCTTCAAAAAGAATTGTCGTTGCCCTTGTTTGCACAGTGCATCGCCGTGATTTCAAGCGAGAATGCCGCAGGTTACGAAGACTTTTGTAATCAACTGAACGACAACGACTTCGGTTTTTCTTTTCAAGTGAAACTTTTCGCTGCGACGATGCAGGGCGAAACCGTCGAGAAAAGCATTATTGCCGCACTCGACAGCATCAATGCGGACTTGGAAAACTTCGATTGCGTCGTGATTATTCGGGGTGGTGGCGCAACTGCCGATTTGAGCGGTTTCGACACGCTCGCACTGGCCGAAAACGTGGCGAATTTTCCGCTTCCAGTCATCACGGGCATCGGACACGAGCGCGACGAGAGCGTGCTCGACATGGTGTCGTTTCTTCGCGTGAAAACACCGACGGCAGCGGCGGCTTTCCTCATCGATCACCTCGCGGCGACGGCACAGCGCGTGGAACAGTGCTATCAGCGTATTGCTGCTCACATCAGCGAGCGACTTGCAACGCACAGTTATCGGCTTTCGATGTTGTCGGGAAACCTTGTTTCGACGGTCGAAAAGGCGTTTCTTCGCGAGCGTCACAGGCTTGAAATGCTGCGTCATCGGGCAGAAAGTCTCGACCCGAATCTGCTACTGCAACGTGGCTACAGCATCACGCTGAAAAACGGCAAGGCCGTTCGCAATGCCGGCGAACTCAAGTCGGGCGATATTATCGAAACCCGTCTGGCAGCGGGAATTGTGCAATCTGAAGTTGTCAAATCAAAATCCTAAAAAGCAATGAAATACGAAGAAGCAATCAAAAAATTAGAGGAAATCGTCGAAAAGATGGAAAAGGGCGAACTCGACATCGACCAGATGGCCGAACAACTCAAAGAAGCCCAAAAACTCGTCAAAATGTGCCAGGAACGGCTCACGAAAGTCGATGAAGATGTGAAAAAAATCTTATCGTAAAAATATTTCCATTTTTTTTGCCTTTCCAAAGAAAATGCGTAACTTTGCACCACAATCAACTAAAAAACCTAAAAAACACATCAATGAAAGATTTAGAATGGGGCAAATTGCCCTTTGGCTACGTGCCGACGAACTACAATGTGCGTTGCTACTACCGCGACGGGAAATGGGGTGAAATTGAAACCAGTTCCAGCGAATTTCTGAGTATTCACATAGCTGCCACCTGCCTGCACTACGGTCAGGAGGCGTTCGAGGGTTTGAAGGCGTTCCGCTGTCCCGACGGGAAGGTGCGAATGTTCCGTCCCGACGAAAATGCCAAGCGTCTGCAATCGTCGGCGCGTGGCGTGATGATGGCCGAGGTGCCGACCGAACTGTTCATGGAAATGGCGAAAAAGGTCGTGATGCTCAACAAGGAATTCATTCCGCCGTACGAAAGCGGTGCGTCGCTCTATTTGCGTCCGCTACTCATCGGAAGCGGTCCGCAGGTCGGTGTGAAGCCGGCAACGGAATATCTGTTTGTCATCTTCGTCAGCCCCGTCGGTCCTTATTTCAAGGGCGGATTCCAGGGCAATCCCTACGTTGTGACGCGCCAATACGACCGCGCTGCACCGCACGGAACGGGTATCTACAAGGTCGGCGGCAACTATGCTGCATCGCTTCGTCCGCACGTCGAGGCATGCCACGGCGGTCAGTACGCCTGCGAGTTCTACCTCGACGCGAAAGAGAAGAAGTACATCGACGAGGCCGGCGCCGCCAATTTCTTCGGTGTCAAGAACGACACGTACATCACGCCGCAGAGTTCGTCGATTCTGCCTTCGATTACGAACAAGAGCCTGATGCAGATTGCCGAGGACATCGGTATGAAGGTGGAGCGTCGCCCGATTGCCATCGACGAACTTGCCGAGTTCGACGAGGCCGGTGCTTGCGGCACGGCGGCTGTGATTTCGCCGATTTCACGCATCGACGACCCCGAAATGGGCAAGAGCTACGAATTTGGTGACGAGCCCGGCCCGTGGTCGAAGAAACTCTACGACACGCTTCGCGGCATCCAGTTGGGTACGATTGAAGACCGTTATGGTTGGACGATGGTGATTGAATAATGGGCAAAGGAAAACTTGAGAAATTTGCCGAACTCGAGACTTTCGGAAACGTATTTCAGTATCCGTATAGTGTCATTGCGCAGCGGTCTTTCGAAATGAAAGGCCGCTGGCGCGACGATTTTTTCAAGAACGACCATCCCATTGTGCTCGAACTCGGTTGCGGAAAGGGCGAATATGCCGTTGAACTGGCGCGACTGTGTCCCGAGAAAAACTTCATCGGCGTCGATATCAAAGGCGCACGCCTGTGGACGGGTGCGAAAATGGCGATTGAGGAAGGGCTGAAAAACGTCGCATTCCTGCGCACGAACATCGAATTCATCGACCATTTCTTCACTCAAGACGAGGTGCAGGAAATCTGGCTGACTTTCAGCGACCCACAGATGAAAAATCCGCGAAAACGACTGACTTCGACCTTTTTCCTCGAGCGTTACCGCCGTTTTCTAGTTGACGAGGGCATCATCCACCTGAAAACCGACTCGAATTTCCTTTTCACCTACACCGATTTCTTGGTCAAGGAAAACCGTTTGCCCGTCGCTTTCGCCACCACCGACCTCTACCACGACGAGCGTTTGCATCCCTCAGAAGACGGAAAAACGTTCACGATGGAAAATGGTGACCTGCAGACACCTAACATCCAGACCTATTACGAACAAATGTGGCTCTCGCGCGGTCTGCCGATTAAGTATCTGCAATTCCGTCTGCCATGCGAGGGAAAACTCGTCGAGCCCGACATTGAAATCGAGCTCGACGACTATCGCAGCTACCACCGCGACAAGCGAAGCAGCAAAGAACGAGCCAAATAAAAAAACTGGCGTGAGTCCCGAAAACTCACGCCAGTTCAATTATCTATTGTTAATTGTCAATTGTTAATTGTCAATATGCTTCGCTGTCACCCTTGATTTCTTCCGCTGTGATTTCCTTCTTGTCGAGTGCGCGCCAAGCATAGATGATGTATGCCAGCACGAACGGAATGAACAGGCTCACCCAAGCCATCGTGCGCAGCGTGAATTCGCTCGAACAAGAGTTCTCAATCGTCAGCGACGACTGCAAATCGGCGGTCGATGGATAGTAGGCCGTGCCATTCCATCCGGCGCAGAGCAAAAGGCTCAAAACCACGAGCACCACGCCAATTCCAACGGGCCAGATGCCGCGAATGTAGGTCTTGGAAACGACGGTTTTGATGATGCCGAATAGCACGAGCACCACTCCGACGAGCAGAAGAATCAGCAGCGGCCACATCGTGACGAAATTATTGAAATATTTGTACGGCTCCATAAAAATTTGGCCGTCGGCACCGTAGGCGAAGCCATCTTTCAACAGCAGATGCACGAGATAGGTCACAAACAGCAGCAGGAACGGCACCGTCACACCAATCAGGCGCACGCTGCCACGCGAGCGGATGTTTTCGTCGGACACATTATTCATAATATAGAGCACGCCCAAAATCCGCGCCAAGAACACGACGGCAAGGCCGAAAACGAGAATCCACGGGTTGAGCAGCGCATCGAGACCGTGCGAGGCATTGGCCCAACGGCTGATAATCGGCGTCATCGCGCCTGCGTCGATGAGGTTGTTCTTCTCGACGAAGAAATTCGAGCCTTCGAAGAACGTGGCGACGGCTCCACCGAGCAACAACGGACCGAAAATGCCGTTGAACACGAGGAACCACTGGAACGTCTTGGTGCCGAGCAGATTGCCGAGTTTGTTCTGGAATTCGTAGCTGACGGCTTGCAGCACAAACGACAGCAGAATCACCATCCACAGCCAGTAGGCACCGCCGAAACTCGTCGAGTAGAATAGCGGAAACGAGGCGAAAAACGCACCGCCAAAGGTGACGAGCGTGGTGAACGTGAATTCCCACTTCCGACCCGTCGAATTGACGAGCATTCTGCGCTCATCCTCCGTGCGACCGAGGCTGAAAATCATCGAATTGGCTCCCTGAACGAACATCAGAAACACCAACAGGGCTCCCAACAGCGAAACGAGGAACCACCAATATTGTTGCAAAAATTCGTATGTCATAATCTTAAAATTATCATTTATCATTTATCATTTATCATTTGTCATTTATCAGAGTTCTCCGGCCCTTTCTTGATTTGCTTCAGCAGAATGTTGATTTCCACGGCAAGCATAGTCGTGAACAGGGCGAGGAATACGAAGAATGTGAGTGCAACAGACCCAGCGCTGACATCGGAAACGGCAGCCCACGTGGGCAGCATATCCTGAATCGTCCACGGCTGACGGCCAAATTCTGCCACGAGCCAACCACTCTCAGACGCGATGTAGGCCAGCGGAACAAGCACGATGGCGGTCGTCAGCAGCCATTTGTAGCGCGTGAGGTCTTTCTTCCGATACATCAGGAACAGAATCAAGGCGAAGAACGCGATAAACACGATTCCCATTCCGACCATCACGCGGAACGACCAGAAACAGATGGGGATGAACGGTACAACTTGGTCGGGCGACTTGATGTAGCCGTAGCCGAAATACTTCATATTTTCCTTGAGCGTCGCCAGCGCAGCCTCGTCGGTTGTTCCGTTTTTCTTGGCTGTGCGATAGGTCGAAAGTGCGGCAATCGCCTTCTTTCCGCACTCGATTTTCTCCTCAATCGAGGGTTCCACCTTGCCGTCGGGCGTGGTGTAGCCTTTCAGCAGGTCGTTCACGCCGGGCACATAGCCGTGAATGTCGCGTGTCGCCATCAGCGAGAGGGCGTAGGGCATCGCAATGCGCAGCGACGGCTCTTGTTCGTTCTGATAATCGGGCTGCTGGAACGGATTGACCCACGCCACAGCCGTCAGACTTTGGTCGGTTCCACCATTGTAGAGGGCTTCCATCGCCGCCAACTTCATCGGTTGCGACTTGGCGACCTGTTCACCCGAAATATGACCCGTGAAAGCGGCCAACAGCGAGGCAATCAGACCGACGGCAGCACCGACTTTCATGCTTTCAAAAGCGAGTCGCTTCTCGCGATTCTTCAGCATATACCACGCACTCACAGCCACTGTAAAGACACCGCCGATAATCCATGCCGATGTCACCGTGTGGCAGAATTTGCCGACGGCGAAGGGCGACAGCGCTACCTCGAAGAACGAAACCATTTCGTTGCGCATCGTGTCGGGATTGAATTCGCAGCCGACGGGCGCCTGCATCCAAGCGTTCGCCACAAGAATCCACCAAGCCGAAATCGTTGCGCCGAGGCCCGTGAGCCACGTCGAAGCCAAGTGGAATCCCTTTGAAACCTTGTTCCAACCGAAGAACATCACGGCGACAAACGTCGATTCCATAAAGAAGGCGATGATGCCTTCAACGGCGAGCGGAGCACCGAAAATGTCGCCCACGAACCACGAGTAGTTCGACCAGTTCGTGCCGAACTCAAATTCGAGGATAATACCTGTGGCAACGCCCATCGCGAAGTTGATTCCGAAGAGTTTCTGCCAGAATTTCGCGGCATCCTTCCAGAAAGGATCCTGCGTGCGATAGTAGCGCGTCTCCATGATGCCCATGACGACGGCCAGACCCAATGTCAGCGGTACGAACAGCCAGTGATAGATGGCTGTCAGAGCAAACTGAGCGCGTGCCCAGTCGATGGTACCTGTCGAAATGTCTAAAAACAAATTGTGCATAATGTTAATAATTTTGATAGATAATCGTTTTTATTGTTAATTGTTATTTATCAATTGTTCATTGTCAATTCCCCCGTTCAATGAGTTCCTTCGACACGAATTCGGCCTCTCCGCCCTTTTCCGCGTGGGTTTTCAGGAAATTCGGGAAGAAAAACACCTTTAAAATCGCGAACATAATGAAAAGTTTAATCAGGATAATCGCCCACAGCGTTTTGCCGAGCGTCATATTGCGGAATCCGTCGTAATACAGGTCGAAAACCCGATACCAAAAGCCGTTTTTTCGCATAGTTTGATAGTTTGATGAACGTTGAAAAATAACTTAATCAGCCACAAAGATACGAAAAAAATAATAAAAACGACATTTTTTCCTCATTTTTTTATAATTTTGCGACTGAAAACCAATTAAAAATGAAAAAAATGAAGAAATTGACAATTCTGACGCTGCTGTTTTTGTCGGCCATCGGCCATGTTTCGGCACAAGACACCGACACGCGCCGCGAAGTGCTCCTCGAAACCACGATGGGCAACATCCGACTCGAACTTTACAATGAAACGCCGCTCCATCGCGACAATTTCCTCAAACTCGTCGCCGAAGGCTATTACGACGGTAATCTGTGGCATCGCGTCATCGGCGATTTCATGATTCAGACGGGCGATTCCACCTCGCGCCACGCAGAGCCGGGCAGGTCGGTCGGCAACTATTCGCCCGACTACACGATTCCCGCCGAATTTGTCTTTCCGAAATATTTCCACAAGCGCGGCGCATTGGCGGCTGCTCGCGAGGGCGACAGCGTCAATCCCGAGCGGGCTTCGTCGTCGGCGCAGTTCTATATTGTCGTCGGAAAAACTTTTAGCGACATGGCGCTCGACCGCTATCAGGAGCGCATCGACAAAGCCACCAATGGCACCGTGAAACTCACCGACGAAATCCGCGACTACTACCGTAAAATCGGCGGAACGCCGTGGCTCGACGGGCAATACACAGTCTTTGGCGAGGTGGTTGAGGGGCTCGATGTTGCGCAGAAAATCGACTATGTTCGCACCGACGACTACAACCGACCCATCGACGATGTGAAAATCATTCGTGCCACCATCGTGAAATAACCTCGTAAGAGCATGAATCAAGTCAAAATCACCGCCCTTCGCCAAACGATTTACGACGATTTGATGGCGCAATACGAAAATCCGATTGAGCACGCCTGCGACATCAACATCGGTCAAAGTTGGGTTTCCGTCGATGGCCAGCGTCCCGACGGATTTTGTCCTTCGGCATGGGATTCCGTGCGTCCATTTGTCGAGTCGTTGGCGCGTGGCGAAGGCAATTTTTACGATGGTTGGATGAAAAATCCGATGTCGGCGATGATTAGTTGTAACGACGGTTTCCGACCCGTCAGTTTTTTGATTGAAGCGTTGAAAAAATGAAAATCTGGGCTATAATTTTCTTCTTGTTGCCAATCCTCGGCTGCACTTATGTCGGCTGGCACGTTTGGCGAATTCTTCCACTGACAACCGTGTGGAGAACGCTCGTCATCGTGGCGATGGTGGCCTGTTTTGCACTGTTCATCCTCAATTTCGTGCTGGGTCTCGATCGCGTGTCGCTCCCATGGGCGCGAGTGATGTACAACGTCGGAAATTCCTCGCTTTTCATCCTGCTATACCTCACGATGCTCTTCCTCGTGCTCGACCTCGGACAGTTGCTGCACCTCGTCCCTTCGTCGTTCCTCAAAAACAGCGTCGCAGGTTCGTTGACCGTTTTAGCGGTGATGGTCGGAATTTTCGTCTATGGAAATACACATTATTATAATAAGGCGCGCGTGAGCCTCAAACTCGACACGAAGGGGAGGGTAGAGCGCCCCTTGAAGCTCGTCATGATGAGCGATTTGCACTTGGGCTACCACAACCCGCGCACCGAAATGGCGCGGTGGGTCGATTTCATAAATGCCGAACAGCCCGACCTCGTGCTCATCGCCGGCGACATCATCGACATCAGCGTCCGACCACTTTTGGAAGAGGATGTTGCCGCGGAATTTCGCCGTTTGCAGGCACCCGTCTATGCCTGTTTGGGCAATCACGAATACTACAGCGGTGAACCGAAGGCACAGCAGTTTTTCCGCGATGCAGGCATCCGGGTGTTGCGCGACGAGGCCGTGAATCTCCCCGAATTGGGGCATTTGACCATCATTGGGCGCGACGACCGCACAAATCCTCACCGCAAAAGCGTCGCCCAGTTGATGAAGGCTTTTTCTCCCGAAAAAACGAACTACACGATTGTTCTCGACCATCAGCCCTACCACCTCGACCGCAGTGCGAAGGCCGGAGTCGATTTCCAATTCAGCGGTCACACCCACTACGGTCAAGTCTGGCCGATTTCGTGGATTACAAAGGCCATCTACGAGTGTTCCTACGGCAGCTATCAACTAGATTCCACCCATTTTTACATTTCAAGCGGCATCGGAATCTGGGGTGGAAAATTCCGCATCGGAACCCAGTCCGAATATGTCGTTTTGACACTCAAATGAATAAAAAACGGAAGAAAAATCACCGGAAATATCTTATTTTTGTAAACAAATCAGAAAAAATCAAGAAAACTCATTTTTTTTCTTGAAAAAATTTTGTTGTTATTGAAAATAGTCGTACCTTTGCACCCGCTTCGCTGAAATTTTCCGTTTCACCTTATATAATATATATAGTGTTCCGTGAGGATTTTGCTTAGTGAAAAGAATAGAGTTCTTTGACAGACTTACATAGAGACAGAAGGTAGTACAGGAAGCCGAGGCTTTTTTTTGATGTTTTTTTGATGTTGGAAATTGGTCTTTGAGTGGTAGAATGATACGAACCGTCATATAGATTCCTTTAATCATGACATTCGGCAGCGTTCTGGCGACGGATTATTTTCCCTTTTTTTGGGATAGATTTATTTTATTTACCATGGAGAGTTTGATCCTGGCTCAGGATGAACGCTAGCTACAGGCTTAACACATGCAAGTCGAGGGGCAGCATGTAG
>CACYQZ010000016.1 GCA_902776665.1 uncultured Prevotellaceae bacterium | reverse complement strand
GATGCCGACGAAGGAAAGAGCCGTGGTGAACGAATCGGCGACGGGCACGCGCGAATCGGTGCAGGTGACGAGGAAAAGATAGAGCGCAGCCCACGCAACAAGCGTGAAAATGCCCCAAATCAAGGCGAGGCGAAGCGGAAAATGGCGAATCGGAAGTTCGCTCCTCGCTTCTCGTTTCTCGCTCGTCGCTTCTCGCTCGTCGCTTCTCGTTCCTCGCTTCCCTCGTCGCGCCCAATTCCACCAACCATAAACCGTCATCGCGAGGTAGTAAAATTCCATTCCGCAGTCGGCGTACAGCCCTTTTTCGTAATAGAGCACGATGCCGAGCGCCTGCATCGCGAAACCGACCGCCCAGAGCCAAATCGAGGCGCGGTATTCGAGGATGATGTAGGCCAAGCCGAGAATCGTCGTGAGGAGGTCGAGCCAGGAGAAGGTCATAGTTGGTGAGGCCTAAAATTTAAGCGTGAGACTTCCCATCGCAGTAAAACCGCTCATCGGGATGAAACCGATTTGATAATAGCGATTGTCGGGCGTGTGGCCGTAACTCTCGGCAATGGCGGAATAGACCCATCCGCTGGCGGCGTAGTGGGCGTTGAAAATGTTGCCGAAATTCAAGCCGAACACCATACTCCGAATGCCCCAACCATCGTTTTTGACGGGAATCGTGTAGGTTAAATTGAGGTCAGACCGCGAAAACGCAGGCAGCGAACGGTCGTGGTTCTCGGTGTTGTCGAGATACTGCCGACTGACGAAATTCGTGTGCCAAGTGGCCTGAAAATAGCGGTGGTGGAAGTGTAGGAAGCCGTTGAGAATGGTCGAGGGCGAGAAGGCGAGCGTGGAATGGTCGTAGTGGAACTGGCGCACTCCCAAATCCCAGTCTTCGACAAACTCGTCGAAATCCTTGATTTTATTCGCGCTCAGTGCAGCATTTCCCTCAACGGTGAGCCAATTTGTCGCCATCCACGATGCCGTCAGTTCGAGGCCGAGGCGATAACTCGACTTGATGTTCGTCGTCATCGATTCGCCGATGTCGCTCACCTGTCCCGTCTGCACGAATTGGTCGGTGTAGTCCATCCAATAGGCATTCGCGCCGACGTGCCACTTCGTCGCGGTGAACTGATAGCCCAGTTCGTAGTCGGTGACGCGTTCGGCCTTCGGTGCAGGGTAGTGACCGTTGTCCGTGAAATTATTGCGCTCGGGCTCGCGATGGCTCATCGCCACCGAGCCATAGACGCGATGGCCGTTGTTGTGCCACGCAAATCCAGCCTTCGGGTTGAAAAAATGGTATTTTTCGTTGATGTCGAGGTAGTGTTTCGAATAGGTTCCGTCGCCGTTGTCGATGAATTTGTCGTTGTAGCCGTCAGTTTTGTATGAGACGTGGCGATATTGCACATCAGCAAAGATTTCCCACTGCGGCGTGAGGCGATAGGCAGCCTTCAGATAGGCGTTCCCGTCGAATTTTCGGGCATCGGAATCGTAATATTTGTAGTTCGGTTCAAGTTCTGCCGCGCCATTGATTTCGGGATAGGTAAGCCAGATGAGATGCTGTCTGACGAACGGATTCGACGCGTAGGTGAGGTAGCCGAAGTGGTTGCCCGTGAAATTCTGAAGCGAAAGGCCGCCGATGATGTCCCAGTTGCGATTTTTGTAGTTCGCATTCCAGACGAGGCCGTAAGTGTCTTGTTTGAGCCCTTTTTTTCGCACGAGATCGCTGCGTTTGACTTTTTCATCATCGACGGTGAGGGTCGGCAGGCCGAATTTCGAGAGTTTGTTGTTGTATCGGAACTCGTTGTAATAGCCGTAGCCGTGCGTGTAGTGCAGCGATGCGGTGGTCGTCCAATGCGGATGGATGGTCCACGCAGCCGTCAGAATGTTGTGGCTCTGCCAGAAATGGTCGGTGGTTCTGTCCCAATAATAGTTGGTGGGAGGCAAGAGGTGATTCGTGAGGGAATAGCGCTCGGTGAGGTAGTTGCCGTTTTCGTCGCGGGCAAAATCGCCGTTTTTGTCGTATTTGAGCCTTTCGAAGAGCGAATTATACTTGCCGAGACCTCGGTCGTACATATCTTTGTAGGTTTTGATGCCCGTTTTTTCGCCATACGTTCCATCCATCAGCGAAAGTTCATTGTCGCCCGCAGTCACGCCGTTCCACGCCTGTCCAGTCGTCTCGAAATTGCCGAAATTCTTGTAGGCGAGGGTAAAATTATCGGCGATGTAGCGCAGCGAGGCGTAATACGAGCCCGACCGCCCGCCCGTGCCGTGGATGTAGCCGTCGGTGTTGGTTTCGTGATAGGCACCGTCGAGCAGCCAATGGTTCCAGAGAATTCCCGTTGAAAACGAAGCGCCGACGTGGTAGGTGTTGTACGAGCCTACGCTCGCCGTCAGTTCTGCCGACGGTTTTGTGTCAGGCGATTTCGAGGCCAGTGCCACCGTTCCGCCGAAGGCTCCGTCGCCATTCGTCGAGGCGCCCACGCCACGCTGAATCTGCACCGAACCGAGCAACGACGCATAACTGTTCATATTCGCCCAGAAAACGCATTGGTCTTCGGGTGAATTGAGCGGAACGCCGTCGAGCGTCACGTTGATGCGCGAATCGCCTGCACCGCGAATGCGCAGATAAGTCGTGCCCGTGCCGAGTCCGTTCTCGCTCCACGCCAGCACGCCCGGAGTCTGTGAGAAGAGCATCGGCAGTTCGCGTCCCGTTGTCGAGAACGCTTGCAACTCCTTTTTCTGGATGTTCGCCACGGCGTAGGGCGCGTTTTTCTGTGCCCGAACACCCTGCACAACCACCTCGTGCAACTCTTCGACGGCGGTCGTGTCTGTTTCCGAAACGACACGAAGGTTCGAGGCCGAAATCTGCAAGGAAATCGCCGTCAAAGCCATTAAAAATACCTGTTTTTTCATTGTTTTTACTCCTTATTTTACGCAATAAGGGGCAGAAGAAGTCCAGTTTCCTACGCAGGCATTACCCTGTTCAGGTCAGAGGGTATCATCTCAGCCGATTCTCATGTCTGAAAAAATCAGCACCCCTTAATCCGCATTCTGCGAATCGGGGGCAAAGGTACAAAAAAATGCGAACCTTTGCAAGAGATTCGCATTTTTTTGCAGGGAAGACCCTCAAATTTCCATCAAAATCTGAACGATGCGCTCTGCTGTGCGACCGTCCCAGCGGTCGGGTAGAGCGCTGTCCTTCCATTCGCCACGCACCATTTTCGCCGTCATTTCGCCGAGCAGGGCGGCATCCTCGCCAACGAGTTCATTCGTGCCGATTTTCACCGTTTCGATGTGCTCGGTGTAGCTGTTGAGTGTGATGCACGGCACACCGTTGAAAGTGGCTTCCTCGGCGACGTTGCCGGAGTCGGTGATGATGCCGCGGGCGTTGGCGGTGAGCCAGCCAAATTCGAGGTAACTGAGGGAATTTTGAATGTTGAATGTTGAATTTTGAATGGTCGGCTGCGCCGATGTTGAATTTTCGATGATTTCGCTGACGATTTCCTTCGCTTTTCCGCGCAACGGCGCGATAATCGGCATTCCACCGGCATTTTCAATCATCGCCTCAATCATTCGACGGAGGTTTTCGCGGTCGGCCAGCAACGCCTTGCGATTGAGCGTGAAAACAAGGTAGTTGCCTGCCTGAAGTTCAAGCCCCGACGGGGCTTTCAGTCGATTGCGATTGAAGCGCAGCGTGTCCATCAGGATATTGCCGACGGTGTAGATCTTCGAGAGTTCGGCACCTTCGCGTGTGGCATTCGAGTTTGCGCCCATTCCGGCGGTGAAAAGCAGGTCGGACAGGCCGTCGATGACGAGGCGATTGATTTCCTTCGGCATTTTGATGTCGAACGAGCGTGTTCCGGCCACGATATGCGCCAGTTTGATGCCCTGTTTCTTTGTGACAATCGCCGCCGCCATCGTCGAGGCAAGGTCATCGACGACAATCACCACGTTGGTCGGATTCGACTGCAGATAACGCTCGAAGGCCGACATCACCTGTCCCGTGAGTTCGTTGAGATTTTCGCAAGTCACGCCGAGAAACACCTGCGGCGGTGCGATTTGCAGGTCTTCGAACAGCGAGGGTTCGAGTGTCGGGTCGTCTTCCGCACCCGTATAGACAAGGGTGTAGCCGATGTCGCGACCATGCGCACGAGCGTTTTCAATCGCCCGAATCACTGGCGCCACCTTGATGAAGTTCGGGCGAGCGCCCGCTACGATACAAATATTCATAGGATGTTGTTTTTTTGACGGTGCAAAAATAGAAAAAATGTCCGATAGTGACAAATGTTTTGCGAAAAATGATAGCCTTTGCAGTCAATCAATGATAAGAAAAATACCGAAAATTCTGATAGAATAGTGGCTATTTCTTCAGTTGCGACTTGTCGATAACCACGAAAATCGTATCAACAATCTGACCTTTCATTTCGCCTTTCATATTTTTCAAAGGGTTGGCAAAGTCTTTGTCAAGAATGGTCACATCATCGACAAAATAATCAGAACGTCCTCGATTTCCAAACCAGTTCCATCCCATCACCTTGTGATATTTTACCTTGATTTTCCAACCTTCAATCTGTGCTTGATAGAGTAAATCAACAAGATGTTGTTGGTCGGTTCGGTCGTTATCAAGCGAAAAGGTGAATGGCTCACCAGCGGTGTTCATACCAGTTTGTGTAAGATTCAACCTTCCGTCCCAAGAATTCCAGATGAGTCCCGATTCGGCAAACTCGATGACTGTACCGACTTTTTCACCACGCGAATAGTTTTCGGAACAAGCCATAAAGAGTATGCTGACGGCAGCCAGCATACTCCATTTCGCGATTGATAATTTTTTCATAGTTATCCGTTTTTGAACATTTCCTTGATGCCTCCGATGGAGCCGAGCACGCCCGTGGCCTCGAAGGGCAGATAGACGGTCTTCGTCTGGTCGTTGTGGGCGAGTTCTTCCATCATCGAGATGTACTTCTGTGCGATGAGGTAGTTGGCAGGATTGGTCGATTGACCGACAGCCTCGGTGACGAGTTCGATGGCCTTTGCCTCGGCCTCGGCCTTGCGGATGCGAGCCTGTGCCTCACCCTCGGCACGCAGGATTTCCTGTTGCTTGGCGGCTTCTGCGCGGTTGATGGTAGCAGCTTTTTCACCTTCGGATTGCAGAATCTGCGACTGCTTGTCACCTTCCGACGTCAGAATGGCGGCACGTTTGTTACGCTCGGCCTGCATCTGCTTCTCCATCGCGTTGAGCACCGACGACGGCGGAATAATATCCTGCAATTCGACGCGGTTCACCTTCACACCCCACTTGTCGGTGGCGTCGTCGAGCACGGCACGCAGTTTCGTGTTAATCGTGTCGCGCGAGGTCAGCGTCTGGTCGAGTTCGAGTTCACCGATGATGTTACGCAGGGTTGTCTGTGTCAGTTTTTCGATGGCGTTGGGCAGATTTGAAATCTCATAGACGGCCTTGAACGGATCGACAATCTGGAAATACAGCAGGGCGTTGATTTCCATCTGGATGTTATCCTTCGTAATCACGTTCTGGCGGTCGAAGTCATAGACTTGTTCGCGCAGGTCGATGGTGTCGCTGTAAACGTAGCGTCCGCGCTGGAGCACGACAATCTGCTTGGCGCGGTCGATGAAGGGGATAATCACGTTGATACCGGGGTTCAGCGTGGCGTAGTAGCGGCCAAGACGCTCGATAATCTTTGTTTCACTCTGCGGAATGATGACAAGCGCCATCTTCACGAAAATAATTACCAAAATTGCGATGGCAATCAGTACATAACTCATAATGTCCATAGTTGTTGAATTTTAAATTGTTAATTGATAATTGTTAATTGTTGAATGGTTGTTTCTTTTTTTTGTAGGCAAGAAATCTGTCGAGAATCAGGTCGTAAGCCTCGTCGGAAGTCCTGTCGAGTGCTCCAAGTTTGATGGTGTAATTGGCATTTTGGAACACCTTGCGCTTTGGCAAATCGCTCTTTTTCTGGAACGGCTGCAACTCGAATACGGCCTTTTTCTTGTCGCCGTCGCCCTCTGAAGTCAGGTCTTTCACGTCGCTTAAATGCAGCACCCAAAAGTTTCTGTTCATGGGGCGGTCTATCTCGATGTGGTCGTCATAGACGAGCAGATAAGGCTCGCGTTTGAACAGGCTGTGCAGCAGCAATGCGAGTGCCACGAGGCCACTGAAAGCAGGGATGGCAGCGAACAGCAAGTTCGGGATGGCTTTCCAAGTGAACGACATCAGATTGTCGTAATTTCCCCACACCTGCCAAGCGGTGAGACCTATCCACACCACTGCCAGCCACAACAGACGGGTCTTCTTCCGATTGATTTCAACAGGTCGCGCCATTTGTCAATTGTCGATTAATTCCACGGTGATAATCGTGCTCTCGCGATCGATGA
Organism: uncultured Prevotellaceae bacterium; assembly: GCA_902776665.1. GTDB lineage: Bacteria > Bacteroidota > Bacteroidia > Bacteroidales > Bacteroidaceae > Prevotella. The sequence goes on along the minus strand of CACYQZ010000016.1, from coordinate 43,443 downwards.
CGCGGACGTTTGTGCCAACGGGAATGGCCTCGTCGCCTTTCGTCACGGCCTTCCACACGTCGCCGTCGATTTGCACGCGACCGAAGCCGTCGGCCTCAATCGGCTCCACGACCCGACCCTTGCGCCCCAAAAGCGCGTCGGCGTTACTCACTCGGTTTTCGTCGTTGCGATGCAGGTAGCGCAGCGCAAACGGACGCACCAAAAACAAACTCACCAACGTGAACACGGCGAAAACGCCCAGTTGCACGTAGAATCCGGCACCGAAAGCCGCGCTCGTGGCGGCGAAGGCGGCACCGATGGAGAAGCAGAGGATGAAGAAATCGCCTGCCGTGAGCTCCAGAATCAGGCAGACGACGGCTATCACCGCCCACATCTGCCAAAGGTGTTGTGATAAGTACTCGATCATAATGATAAAATATTAATTGTTAATTGTTAATTGTATTACATTCCCAACACAAAGTCGTCCCAGTCTTTCGACGAGCCTTTCACGCCGAACACTTTCTGATAGAGTCGGCTGCGCGTCGATGCCACGCTTTCTTTCGAATGGGCCGTCAGCGTGGCGATGTCTTTCGGTTGCAACCGAATTTTCACCAGAAGGCTCACGTGGTAATCCTGTTCGCTCATCCGATAAAGGCCGTAGAGCCGCTCAGTGAAGCCCGTATAGACCGAATTGACCACCTGTTCCAAGCGTCGCCACTCGTCGTTGCCCATACAGTCGCCGCTGTCGAGCAGTCGCTGGATGTGTCCGTAGATGTCGCTGCCGAAGATGACGCTCTCGGCCTGACTACGCTTTTCGCTCTCGAGTTCGGCCATTCGGTTGGTGTAGTCCAACCGCGTCTTTTTCTCCTCCAGTTCCAACTTCAACACCGAATTTTCGTCGCCCAACTTTCGGATGAGTGCCTCCAACTCCGCGATTTTCTGGCGATTTTGGTCGATTCCCTCCCGACTTTGCGCCTGTTGCTCCTCCTGCATCGCGCGAACCTTATTCAGTCGTTCTTGCAGGTCGAGCACCTTTCGCCGGCTGTTCTGCACCGTCAGCACAAACAGTAGCACGTAACTTGCTGCAACAATCAGCAGCAACAGCCATTCTCGTTGGGTTAGGATTTCGTTCATTTTTTCGATTTTGATTGATTTTCGATGCAAAGATAGCACTAAAAAATCACATTTGCAAGAAAAATGGTTTGCAATAATTCGCAATCGTTTCAGCGGTTCGCAAAAGTTAAAATATAGGCCTAAATTTGGCCTTTCGGATGCGAAAAACGAAAAAAATCGAACCAGAATCGACCGAAAACACAAAAAAATCGTAACTTTGCAAACAATTATCGACAAAATCGGCTTTTCATGCAAGAAAGACATCAAAACAGAAAGCAGTATTTCAACGAATTGGCCAACACCTCAAGGGCGTTCTACATCGACTATCTGCGACCAGAAATCGAGATTACGGCGCAGACGCGCGTGTTGGAAATCGGTTGTGGTGAAGGCGGAAACCTGTTGCCCTTTGCCGAAATCGGCTGTCAGGTGACGGGCATCGACCTCAGTGAGACGCGCATTGCGCAAGCACGCGAATTTTTCGCCGAGGCAGGCCAGAATGCCACGTTTCTCAGCCAGAATTTCATTCTCGCCGAGAAACCTGCGACCGACGACGAGCGCTTCGACCTTGTCCTCATCCACGATGTCATTGAACACATCGAAAAACCTTACAAACGCGAGTTTTTCGAGCATATCCGACCGTTTTTGAAGACCAACGGACTGATTTTCTTCGGTTTTCCAGCGTGGCAGATGCCTTTCGGCGGCCATCAGCAGATTTGTCGCGGTCTGGCAGGGAAACTGCCCTTTATCCATCTGTTGCCGAACCCGCTCTACAAGGCGATTGTCAGGGCTTGCGGCAATGGCGACAACTGCGTCAATGAACTGCTGAGCATCAAGCGGGCGCGAATGTCGATTGAGCATTTCGAACGGCTGTGTCGCGACTGTGGCTACACGCTGCAGCGGCGCACGCTCTGGTTCATCAATCCCCACTATCAGCAGAAGTTCGGCCTCACGCCGCGCCGCCTCAATGGTTTTTTGTCGAGTCTGAAATATCTCAGAAATTTCTATACGACATCGGCTTTCTACCTGCTTCGACCGTAACCCGTTTGGCCGAATCGAAGTTTTGAAGAAAAAACACTGCCATTTCGTCGCTCGAAAGTGACAAAATGGCGGTTTTTCGTGGTTGGCGCAAGGTTTGAGAGTTGAGAGTTGATAGTTGACAGTTAATAATTAAAATATAAAAAGGAGGAAAAAATGATGACTTTAGACAAATTTACCATCAAGGCGCAAGAGGCTGTGCAGGCGGCTGCAGGGCGTGCGCAAACGGCTGGACAGCAGGCCATTGAGCCAGTTCACCTGCTCTACGGCGTGATGCAGAAAGCCAAGGACGTGACCGACTACCTGTTCGGCAAGTCGGGCGTGAATGTGCGGCAGTTGGAACAACTCGTCGAGGGCGAAATCGCCCATTTGCCGCGAGTGCAGGGCGGTGAACCGTATTTCTCGAATGCGGCTTCGCAGGTCTTGCAAAAAGCCATCGACGAAGCCCAGAAAATGGGCGATGAATTCGTTTCAGTGGAGCCGATGCTGTTGGCATTGCTCAGTGTGAACAGCACGGCGAGCCGCATTATGAAAGATGCTGGCATCACCGAAAAGACGCTTCAGCAGGCCATCGTCGAACTGCGACAGGGTCAGAAGGTGCAGTCGATGAGTGGCGACGAGAATTTCCAAGCCCTCTCGAAATACGCGAAAAACCTCGTCGATGATGCTCGGAAGGGCAAACTCGACCCCGTCATCGGGCGCGACGACGAGATTCGCCGTGTGTTGCAAATCCTGTCGCGACGCACGAAAAACAACCCGATTCTCATCGGTGAACCAGGCACGGGTAAAACGGCGATTGTCGAGGGCTTGGCACAGCGAATCGTGCGCGGCGACGTACCCGAAAACTTGAAAAACAAGCAACTTTTCTCGCTCGATATGGGTGCGCTGTTGGCTGGTGCGAAATACAAAGGCGAGTTCGAGGAGCGACTCAAAGGCGTGGTGAAGGAAGTGACGCAGTCCGAGGGTGAAATCATCCTCTTCATCGACGAAATCCACACGCTCGTCGGGGCAGGCGGCGGTGAGGGCGCGATGGACGCGGCCAATATTCTGAAACCGGCGCTGGCACGAGGCGAACTGCGTGCCATCGGAGCCACGACGCTCAACGAATACCAGAAATATTTCGAGAAAGACAAGGCGCTGGAACGCCGTTTCCAGACGGTGATGGTCGATGAACCCGATGAACTGTCGGCCATTTCGATTCTTCGTGGTCTGAAAGAGCGTTACGAAAACCACCACAAAGTGCGGATTCAAGACGATGCGTGCATCGCTGCCGTGAAACTCTCGGAACGCTATATTTCCGAGCGATTCCTGCCCGACAAAGCCATCGACCTGATGGACGAGGCCGCCGCCAAACTGCGGATGGAGCGCGATTCGGTACCCGAGGAACTCGACGAGATTATGCGAAAAAGGGCTCAACTGGAGATCGAAAGGGAGAGTATTCGACGTGAAGCCCCGAATACACTCAACCCTTCACACTCCACGAAAATCGAGCAATTGGAAAAGCAAATCGCCGAACTTCGTGAACAGGAAACGCAGATGCGAGCGCAGTGGGAGAGCGAAAAGTCGCTTTCCGACAAATATCAGCAGGTGAAGGAGGAAATCGAACAACTGAAATTCGAAGCCGAGCGTACCGAGCGCGAAGGTAACTATGGTCGTGTGGCGGAGATTCGCTACGGCCTGCTCAAACAAAAGAACGAAGAACTGAATAACATTATGGCGCAACAGAAAGCCTCCCCCACGGGTGGAGGTTTGGAAGGGGCCGTCACCGCCGACGACATCGCCGAGGTTGTGTCGCGCTGGACGGGTATTCCCGTGACGCGGATGTTGCAGAGCGAAAAGGAAAAATTGCTGCATTTGGAAGACGAACTCCATCGCCGCGTGGTCGGGCAGGACGAGGCCATTCAGGCCGTCAGCGACGCTGTCAGGCGCTCTCGTGCCGGTTTGCAAGACCCGAAACGACCCATCGCCTCGTTCATTTTCCTCGGTACGACGGGCGTCGGCAAAACCGAGTTGGCGAAGGCTTTGGCCGAGTATCTTTTCAACGACGAAACGATGATGACGCGCATCGATATGTCGGAATATCAAGAGAAGCACACCGTCAGCCGACTCGTCGGTGCGCCTCCGGGCTACGTGGGCTACGACGAGGGCGGACAACTCACCGAGGCCGTGCGCCGCAAGCCGTATTCGGTGCTGCTCTTCGACGAAATCGAAAAAGCCCATCCCGACGTGTTCAACGTGCTGTTGCAGGTGCTCGACGATGGTCGTCTGACCGACAACAAGGGTCGCACCGCCAATTTCAAGAACACGCTGATTATTATGACGTCGAACGCCACACGCGAACAACTTTCCGTGCTGATGCGACCCGAATTCCTCAACCGAATCGACGAAATCATCACCTTCCAGCCACTGACGCGCGAGCAGATTTCCGCTATCGTGACGCTGCAAATGGAAAAAGTGCGCGATATGCTTGCACCGCAGGGCTTCGACTTGCAGTGGACGCCGCAGGCCATCGACTACCTCGCCACCGTCGGCTACGACCCGCAGTTTGGTGCCCGTCCCGTGAAGCGTGCCATTCAGCAGTACGTGCTCAACGAACTTTCCAAGCGCCTGCTTGCCGAGGAAGTCAGCCGTGAAAAACCCGTCATCATCGACGAGTTCGGCGATGGGTTGGTATTTAGGAATTGAAAAATTTGATGGCATTGAAAAATCCGATAAACGTTGATTTATCGGATTTTTTTGTTTTTTATTTCGAACTCTTACGCCGATTGCATTCCCGACAAAGCATTTGGCAATTTTCGGCGACCGTCCGACCGCCCTCGACCCACGGCGTGATGTGGTCGGCTTCCATTTGCGACAGTTCAAAATGCTGTTTGCAGTCACTGCAGATGCCGCCTTGCCGCTCGTAAGCGGCCAGTTTTTGTGCATCGGTGAAAGTTCTAATAGACAAGAATTTTTCTTTCCGAGTCAAAACGTATGGATAGATGCCCGTCTTTTTTGTCACATCGTCATCGAGAATGAGGCGTTTCACCTCCTCGTCAATTTTTTGATGGTCAAAAACTTCATCTTTGAATTGTTTGTATAACATTCCCCATTCCACGCCTTTCATAATTTTCTTGCGTTCTTTGGTCGGTCGGAACGATGTCTCAATCCACGTAATCACAGCCTGAAAGAATTGCCACAGCGGCGCCGCACTTGCGTCGTGTTGATGGTTCGACATATACACCTCTATATTACCGTCGGAAATCCAAGAAATGGCTGTTTCGAGGTAGTCTTGACGAATAGCCGAGCCAGTGAGATAGTCGCTGCCAATTTTGGCTGCTGGCGCACCGTTCTTGCTGAAATAGCGTTTTGCGTCGCTCGTCCAATTGCCTGCATACACGGCGTTGCGTAATTCCTGCTCGGTCAGTTCTTCGCCTGCGATGTTGATGGTCTTGAACCATTTGAGTTTTTCGCTGTCGGTGCCACTGCAAATGTAAACCTGCAACTCATAGTCGAGGATTTTTTCCTGTTCGTCGGGTTGAAGGTTGTGGAAATAGCGGAAATTGAAAGCGAAATCACCAGTCACATATTGGCAAATGCTGATAGTGCGCTGCTGTCCGTCGATGATTTCGAATGTGTCGTTGTCTCGTACAGCCCAATACATCACATTGAGCGGGAAACCCTGTGTAAGCGTGTCGATGACGGCATCGCGCTGTTTTTCTTTATAGACAAATTCGCGCTGATAGGGTGGTCGCACATCGAGGCGGCCTCCGTAGGCGCGTACTCCATTTTCATTGTTGTCCGAATAGCCTTGCGTAAGGTTGCGGACGGTGATTTTGTGCAGTTCGATTTTCATATTTTTCTATTCTTTTGATTGTTCTGATGTCCCTAATGTTTCTGCCGCCATCGAAATCGAAGAATTAATAGGTTTGTATGGAACGACTTTTGATGATTCAGTTTGACGACGACGGATGGCTATTCTAGAGTATTTCTGTTCTCCGTTTATAATCGGTTTTGCCAAATCTAATTCAGAGTCACTACCATTATTAAACTCTCCAACAATCTCGAATTGGTCTGGATTGTATTTATCTAAAAAAGTGATGGGAACACCCATAACGCCATCATAATTTATTGGAATCTCTGATGTTTTATCTACATTGATAGCGTCATAAGTGTCATATTTTGGATAATCTTCAGAATTATAAGTTTTATACAAAATTAATTCTTCGTGACGTTTTTGGATTTCAAGATTAGTAAACCAATTAACACCAGAAACACGAATCATTCCTTCGCGATGGTCGCCAGCAGTTGCCGTATCGTCATATTTGCTAAAGAAATGAGCCGCACCGCCTTTAAAACCATAGCCTAACCAAATTCTATTTTCTTTTATCAGAGGAAATATCTCTTTATATTTGATAGCATTTTGATGTCCTACTATCACAAATTTTTTATTATATTGAATCAATTGGGCAACATACTCTCGAAACAACGAAAACGGTGGATTTGTTACTACAATATCGGCCTCTTTGAGCAGTTCAATACATTCTGATGAACGGAAATCTCCGTCACCTTTAAAATAATGGATGCCGATTTCTTCGGGGTCGGGTACTCGGTTGCCGTTGCGGTCACCGAAATATTCCAACCAGATGGCGCGTTCTGAATCGTTTTTGCTGAACAAGTCTCGGTTTTGATTTTTGTAGCAAGTCGTGATAAGTTTTTTCAGACCCAATTGCTCAAAATTGTAACTAAAATAATGGAAAAAGTTGCTCACACGTGGGTCGTCGCAATTGCAAAGCACCGTTTTGTCTTTGAAATGTTCTTTGTAATGCCGCAGTTCGTTTTCTATATCGACAAGTTGAGTGTAAAACTCGTCTTTTTTTGCGGTTTTCGCATCTCTGAAACTTTTTTTAGCCATACGATTGATAGCGTTTTGTGCATCGCCATCAATCACTTTTGGCAGAAAAAGAAAGTGAGTATATCCACTCGCGTTCACGGGAAGTCTGGAAAAAACCCGCTCCTCATCATAGATACACTCACACTGACTTACATCAGTGCTATATGATGAGGAAGGGAAGTTCCGTTTCTTCCGTGAACATTTGCTATTCTAATTCTGCAAGAAATTAGTTTTCCAGACTTTTTTCTTGAACGCGAATAATAGCCAATGCTAATTAAACAATATGTTTTGCCCCCTCACGAAGAAAGGACGATGCAAAGATAGTAACATTCGACGGATTTCGCAAATTATTTTGCGAAATTTTATGCCATTTTTGTTTTTGGAGGCAAGTTTTTTTCTATCAATGAAATAAAATGTTAAAAGTAATAACTTTGTTAGTAATAACTTTATTAGTAATTAATTGAAATATGGAAAAACAATCTTTGTAAAAAGGAGAAAAAACAATGAAAAATGACTTTTCCTTTGGTTTTTCTCTTTATTTATGTTATCTTTGCAAATCGAAACTAATTTTTAATCATCAAACAATATGGAAGAAAAAGACAAACTGGCGGTGGGATTGCCGGAAAATGCGTTTAGAGAGTTGAAACAGGGCGAACGGTACGAACCGTTGATGTCGCCCGAAGGTAATTATCCTGAGGTGAACGCGTGGTCGGTGACGTGGGGCGTGCTGATGGCAATGCTCTTCTCGGCGGCTGCGGCCTATCTGGGACTGAAGGTCGGACAGGTGTTCGAGGCGGCCATTCCGATTGCGATTATCGCGGTGGGCGTTTCCACGGCGGCAAAACGCTCGAAGGCACTCGGCGAGAACGTCATCATCCAGTCGATTGGTGCGTGTTCGGGTGCAGTGGTGGCCGGAGCGATTTTCACGCTGCCCGCCATCTACATTTTGCAGGCGAAATACCCCGAAATGTCGGCTTCGTTTATCAAAATCTTCATTTCGTCGCTCTTAGGCGGCATCATCGGCATCTTGTTCCTGATTCCGTTCAGAAAGTATTTCGTGAGCGAGATGCACGGAAAATACCCCTTCCCTGAAGCCACGGCGACGACGCAGGTGCTGGTTTCGGGTGCGAAGGGCGGCGACCAGGCCAAACCGCTGTTGCTGGCAGGAATCGTGGGCGGACTCTACGACTTTTTCGTGGCGACTTTCGGCTGGTGGAACGAGAATTTCACGACGCGTGTCGTGGGTTGGGGACAGCAGCTGGCCGACAATGCGAAACTCGTTTTCAAGGTGAACACGGGTGCTGCGGTGCTCGGTCTGGGCTATATCATCGGTTTTAAGTATGCGCTGATTATTTGTCTGGGTTCGCTGTCGGTTTGGTGGCTGATTGTACCGGGACTGGCATTGTTCTTCCCCGACACGGTGCTGAACCAGTGGGATCCGAGCATCACAACGGCGGTTGGCGATATGTCGCCCGAGGATATTTTCAAGGCTTACGGCAAGTCGATTGGCATCGGTGGCATCGCAATGGCTGGTATCATCGGCATCATCAAGTCGTGGGGCATCATCAAGAGTGCTGTCGGACTGGCTGCGCAGGAGATGAAGGGCGGCAGTAGCGACGTTTCGGCGAACGCGAAGCGCACCGAGAAAGACCTGTCGTTTAAGTTCATCGCCATCGCCTCGATTGTGACGCTGATCATCACGTTCCTTTTCTTCTGGTTCGGTGTGATGGACGGCAACGTATTCCAGGCACTCGTCGCGATTACGCTCGTGGCGGTCATTGCCTTCCTCTTTACGACCGTTGCTGCCAACGCCATCGCCATCGTCGGCACGAACCCCGTGTCGGGAATGACGCTGATGACGCTGATTCTGGCTTCTGTCGTGATGGTGGGCATCGGTTTGAAAGGCACGAGCGGTATGGTGGCAGCGCTGATTATGGGCGGTGTGGTCTGTACGGCTTTGGCTGTGGCAGGCGCGTTTATCACCGACCTGAAAATCGGTTATTGGCTCGGCACGACGCCGCGCAAACAAGAACAGTGGAAGTTCCTCGGTACGCTCGTTTCGGCGGCCACTGTGGGCGGTGTGATGATGCTGTTGAACGAAACCTACGGCTTCACGACGGGACAACTCGCCGCACCGCAGGCCAACGCGATGGCAGCCGTCATCGACCCGCTGATGAACGGTGTGGGTGCGCCGTGGCTGCTCTACGCCATCGGAGCCGTTCTCGCCATCGTTCTGACCTATTTCAAGGTTCCTGCGCTGGCTTTCGCGCTCGGTATGTTCATCCCCATCGAACTGAACATTCCGTTGCTCGTGGGTGGTGCTGTGAACTGGTTTGTGACGACGCGTTCGAAGAACGAGGAAGAGAACAAGGCTCGTGGCGAAAAAGGTACGCTCATCGCTTCGGGATTCATTGCCGGTGGTGCACTGATGGGCGTAGTGTCGGCTCTGTTGCGCTTCGGTGGCTTCAATCCTGTCGATGAGGCTTGGCTGGCCAATCCGATGTCGGAAGCCCTCTCGCTTGTGGCCTATATCCTGCTGATTGCCTACTTCATCTGGGCGACAAAAGGAAAGGTGAAAAAGTGAAAAACGTCAATTGACTAAGTATTTCCACCACGCGAAACGACGTCGTGTGAGAAGATAGTTCGGGTCGTGCATGTGCTCGTAGGCCTCACGCTCGAAAGAAATGTTGGAGTAGGCTCGTCCGCGCATCGGTAGGCGGATGAGCCACTCTGCGATATACCACAAATAGAAGCCCACGACAAGCATTTCCAGCATCTGAGCCGTGTGGATGCGCTCGTGTTGGATGAGATCCGTCGTAATCGTCACGCCCTTGCGACAAAATAGCAGTCCGCAGATGTTGATTGCGTCGTAGCGACGGAAGGGTAGCAGGCGGTTGTGGATGATTTTCACTGAATTAACAATTTACAATTTTGATGGGTTCATTGTTGCAAACGCAAAAAGCAAGCCAAATATTTTGTTTTCCTTGAAAATTTTTGTAATTTTGCGCCACTTTCATGCAAAAAATGAAACAATATGAACACCATTTGGATTGTCCTTCCGATTCTGACGCTGCTGATGTTCGACCTCGGCTTGACGCTGAAACCGGCAGATTTCAAACTCTTTCTCCATCGTCCGAAACCCATTTTGGCTGGTCTGATTGGCCAGATTATCTTGTTGCCTGTCATCGCGTGGGCAGTAGGCAGTATTTTCGGGCTTTCGCCGCTGTTTTTCCTCGGCATCATGCTCGTGGCATGTAGTCCGGGAGGTAGTTCGAGCAATGTTTTCTCGATGTTGGCGAAAGGCGATGTCGCCCTCTCCGTGTCGCTCACGGCGTTCAGTAGCATCATCACGCTGTTCACCGTGCCGATGATCATGGCGTGGGTCACGCAACACGTCGGAACTGGCACCGATGTCCACCTGCCCGTCGGAAATTTGCTGATGCAAAACATCGTTCTGATGGCCGTTCCCATCGTGCTCGGCATCTGGCTGTCGATGCGAAAAAAGGAACTCGCTGCTTGCATCCACAAAATCCTCAAATTCCTTGCTTTTCCGTTGCTGATATCGCTTGCAACGGTGTTTTTCTTCTCCCATCAAGACACCATCATTCGGGAATTTCCGTCGTTGGGCGCGTCTGTCAGCGTCCTGATTCTTGCTGCGATGATGGGTGGCGTATTGCTTTCGTGGCTGATGCGACTGACGGGTCGCGAGCGTCGCACCATCGTCATCGAAGTCGGAATGCAGAACGCTGCACAAGCCATCACCGTGGCGTGTAGTCCGCTCGTCTTCAACAACGACATCATCGCCATTCCCGCCATCATCTATGCCCTGCTGATGAATGTTATTCTGCTGACTTATGTTGGTGTTTTGAGCCTGAAAAATACAGCGAAATGAATAGTTTTCACCCCGACGCGAGCCAACAACGCGTGATTGACGCGGAGGGCGGCTACCACTTGGTGCTGGCGCCGCCGGGCTGTGGAAAAACGCAGATTCTGACTGAGCGAATCCGTCGAGCGCACGAGCGCGATGGCGTGCCCTACGACCAGATGCTCTGCCTGACTTTTACGAACCGCGCCGCTCGGGGTATGATTGAGCGAATCCGCCAAAACATCGACGACGAGGAGGTGGCGCAGGTCTATGTGGGCAATGTCCATCGGTTTTGCTCGAAATTCCTCTTTGAAAACAATATTTTGCCTGCTGAAACGTCGATTATCGACGAGGAAGACGCGGTGAGCATCGTGGCGCGCTACCTCGACGAAGACGAGATGCAGGTGATGGAGAATGCGGTGCGCCGTCGCGAGTATTTCGGCATCATCCATTTCTCGCATTTTATGCGTCAGATTCGCTCCCGACAGCCTCGTGAACTGCGGTTGCATCCCGAGAGTTGCAATGCCGACGATGTGGCTTCGATGCAGAAAATCTGCGAGGTGCAGCGGATGAATTTCGACGCGGAGGCGATGATCGACATCTACGACCACGCGGATTTCTACCTCACAAATCTGCGTTCTGCGGAGGGCTACGACCTCGGTTCGCAGGCCGCCATCGACCGATTGCTGCGGAAAATGACCGTCGCAACGCAGTATGAGCAGTACAAACGCGAGAATCACCTCGTTGATTTCGAGGATTTGCTCATCATGGCGTATGACCATCTGAGGAGTGATGGTGTTAAGGAGTTAGGGAGTGAAGTTTTTAGGAAATATCGATGGATTCAAGTCGATGAAGTGCAGGATTTGAATCCGCTGCAACTCGCCATCATCGACCTCATCACCGACCAATCAATTCTCCCCTCCCATTCAGGGGAGGGGACGGGGGTGGGGCTTCCCTTTACCGTGATGTACCTCGGCGACGAGCAGCAGGCCATTTTCTCGTTTATGGGTGCCCGACTGAGCACGCTCAAGGCCCTGCGCCAGCGTTGCGAGGGTCACATCCACCACCTTTCCACCAACCACCGCTCGCCAGCGTATCTTTTGGAGGTTTTCAACGAATACGCCAACGTGGTGCTTGGTATCGACAAGACGCTGCTGCCGCAAGCGTCGCCACAGGCCGAAAACGACGAACGGAAAGGCGAAAATCCACTGCGCATCCTGCGTAGCAACACGCTCGAAACCGAATATTACGACGTGGCGCACTTGGCGCAGTTGTTTGCCGAGGCCTATCCCGACCAAACCACCGCCATCGTCGTCAATTCCAACACCGATGCCGACCTCGTCAGCGACGAGTTGCTGCGGATGCATCAAGACCATTTCAAGGTGTCGGGTGAAGACCTTTTTTCGTCGAAAGAAGTGAAATTGCTGATGGCGCACCTCAACGTGCTGGCCAATGAGCATAATTTCATCGCGTGGGCACGGATTTTGAAGGGTTTCGGCGTGATGGTGTCCAATGCCTACGCCCGCAATTTCGTGCAGTCGTTGCGCCAGCGTGCGATGCTGCCCAACGATTTTCTGCTCTACGACGACAGCACCTATCTCGAAGAGTTTGCCAAGGCTTTCGACGGCGGTGAAATCGTCGTTTTCGACACTGAAACCACCGGCCTCGACGTTTTCAACGACGAAATTGTGCAAATTGCCGCCGTGCGGATGAAAAACGGCGCGGTGGTAGAGGGTTCGCAGTTCAACATCTACCTGCAAACCACGCGTCCAATACCCGAAAAACTCGGCGACCTCGACAATCCGATTCTCGAGGAACTGCGCCACCACGAACAACTGCCGCAAGCCGAGGCATTGCAGCAATTCCTCGACTACATCGGCACCACGCCGTTGCTCGGCCACAATGTCGCTTTCGACTGGCAGATGTTGCGCAACAACTGCCATCGCCACGGCCTCACACCCATTCTGAGCCGTCCCGTTTTCGACTCGTTGAAACTCATTCGCCTGCTCGAACCCGATTTGAAGCAATACAAACTGAAATATCTGCTCGAAATGTTCCATTTGGAGGGTGAAAACAGCCATTTGGCCGATGCCGACGTGGCTGCGACCTGCTCGCTCGTGCGCCATTGCCGCGAACGAGCCGAAGCTGTCTTGCCGATGCAACGAGAATTTCGCCGACAGCAGCGCGTGAAAGACCGCGTGAACGCCCTTCGGCGGCAATATCGCGATTATTTTGTGGAATCGTATAAGAATTTATACCGTTTTCAGGAATCGAACTGCCTTGTCGATGAGTTGCAGCGTTTCCACGACTATCTGACAGAGGCTGAAATCGTCCGTCCCGTCGAGAAACTGCACTACATCACGCGCTACCTCGCCGACGAGTTGATTGATGCGTCAGTCGAACATTCGCTTGCCCAGCAACTCGCCGCCCACATCGTCGAAATCAATACGCTGAAAGAGGCCGATTTATGCAACAGCCAGAGCCTCGACGACCGCATTTTCGTCACGACCGTCCACAAGGCGAAGGGCCTTGAATTCGACAATGTCATCGTTTTCGATGCCGTTGAAGACCGCTATCCGAGCTATTTCAACCGCAATAATCCCGTCGGTCTCGCTGAGGATGCCCGAAAATTCTATGTCGCCCTGACCCGTGCGCGTCGCCGTCTTTACGTGGCGCAGTGCCTCACCCGCCTCGACCACCGCAACAATCCCCGTCCGCGCCAACTCACCCGATTTATGAACCCGATTCAGAAGTTTTTCGGGTGAAAAATCGAAACTTCAGAAAAAAAGAAATCCCGCTCTTTTCGGAGCGGAATTTCCTTGAAAAGTATTCTGAAACGCTTATTTCCATGCATCCTGCTGTTGCAGGTTCGGGTTCAGAAGCAGTTCCTCAGTAGGAATGGGCATCAGGTAGTATTTGTCCAACCAGCCCTTGCCTGCCTTCTTGGGGTCTAAATAGTAATAGAGGTGACCGCCACCCTGAGCCGAGGCCTCGGCTGGGCTTGCCTCCAGATGCGTCGCATTGTTCATCACGCCAGTCTGACCGCCCGTGCGGGAAACGACGGCATCGAGATTGTCGCTATTCACCCAAGCTCCATAATGATGCTTATTGACAAACCAATCGCCCTTCTTCCAACGACGTACATCGTCGAACGAGAAGCTTTCGCCCATCAGTTCGATGAGGCGCTCACGACGAATTTCCCACAGCACGGGAGCCACGGATTTGTCGCGGTCGGGGTCGAAATTCTCGTCGATGACAGCCACGTTCATCCGACCCACTTCGGCGCGGTCGCGCAGGCGGTTGATGGTGATGTCGGCAATGCTTTGGTTGAATTGACCGAGTTCAAAGGCAGCCTCGGCATAGTTCAACAGCACTTCTTCCATCTTGAAGACGGGTTTGTCTGAAATGTCTGCAGTGAAGGTGGGGTCTTGACGGTCCCAGTTGGCCACGTGCTTCCAAACGAAATAGCTACTCTTGCCACGCTGGAAACCCTTGCCGCCGTAATAGCCAATCTTTCCATTGTTATACTTGTTGGCATTGTCGCTCATTTGCGTGTGAGGAACGCCCGGAAGAATGTTTCCTGCCCAGTTGGTCGAAGGCAGCGACTTGTGGGTTTCAACTTGGTGGTAAGCGACATTGAAGTTCGGGCTATCCCAGTACGGATTGCCCGAAGCGTCGGTCTTCTTATTGCCTCGGGGTGCAAACTGATGGATAAATTCAGAGTAAACACCATCATTCGACTCATCGGGTATCCAACCATTGGTGCCGACGTTGTTGATAACGTGGTAGGGAGGCGTCACCATCTGCCACAGACGCGGGTCGCGCTTGCGGAAAGTCTTGTAAGAGTCGGCATTGGCGTAGTCATACGGCGTGGCAGACTCGGTGTAGGTCTTGGTCAGGCCGTTGTAGTCGTAGGTCTTGACGTTGGCATTGTGGATGGGCAGACCGTCAACGGTGAGGTAGAGGTCAACCGTGCTTTGCGGCATTTCAAGACAAGCCGATGCGATGTGCTCGTAGTGGCCCAGACGGTGCATCTTCTTGTCTTCGACGTGCTTCACATAGAGCAGAACAGAGGGAACTTTACCCAGATTCTCCGTCGTCCACATTTGTCCCCAGCCCTTGCCCGGGTGCTTGTCGTTGTTGTCGCCAGTGTAGAGCGTGGGATATTTCGCCGCCAAATCCTTGGAAACGGCCACGCAGGTCTGCAACAATTGTGTGCCAGAGACGTATTCGCCACTTTCAGCCACATTGTGGTATTTGCGCCATGTGCCCTCGAAGAGGCAGAAACGCGACATAAAGGCTTTCACGACATCGGAATTGATGGTGTTGGGCTCTGCCAAATCGTCTTGGATGTTGCTTTCACACCATTGGAGTTCCTTGTAAATCTGGTCGGCTACAAACAGACGGGAAGACCTGCTACCCATCAGTTCCTCAGAATTTTCGCCTAGTACCTTATCGACATAGATGCAGTCGCCAAAGTTCAGCAGCAGTGCATAGTGGCAATAAGCGCGGAAGAACCGAGCCACAGCTTCCAAATGCTTGCGCTGTGCATCGTTGAGGTCGCCATCGTTCAGATGTTCGAGCAGAATGTTGGCCGTGCGAATCATCTGATAGGGATAGGAGTAGGCTGCCGAAGTGGTCGGAATGGTCACGGTTTGGGCGGCATACATATTCGGAATGGTGGAGTAGCCGTTAGTGTACTGTGTGAGCAGACCCGACCAGATGTCGCGTTGCGAAGAACCCAGACCGCTGCTGTAATTGACAGTTGGCCCTTGGAAATAGACGGCCGCAGCGTTGACATTGGGGCCGTTGAACACGTTATACAGATTCAGACTATAGTCCGTACAGGTCTCGAATGTGGCAAAGGCAGACGCTTCTGTCACTGAACCTTTCGGCTCCAAATCCAAGAAATCGTCGTTACAAGAAACAAGTCCCGTAAAAGCTGCGATTGCAAGCAGCATATTGATATACTTTTTCATAACAAAATTCAATTAAAGAGTGATGTTAAGACCGAAGGAAATGGTGCGATACATCGGATATGACCAACTCAGGGTCTCCGGGTCCACACCGTCGGGGAGAGAGGTGAATGTGAAGGGATTCTCGGCACTCACGTAGGCACGGAGGTTCGAGATGAACACCTTCTGCAACAGATTCTTGGGGAACGTGTAGGAGAGGGTGATGTTCTTCACGCGCATATAGGCCGCGCTCTGCAGCATCTTCGTGTTGGTGTTGCGGTTGTAGCCGCCGTTGCCCACGTTGCCATAGATGCGAGGCAGTTTTGCGCCAGGATTGGCTGCCACGTAGTAGTCGGGCGAAGAAGCGTCCTGACTCAGCGGCTTCCAATAGTCGGTCGTGCCCTCGAATACGGGCATCCAGATGCCGTCGCCAGCCGCCAACGTGTAGAAATAGGGACCGTTGGCGAAGTAGTCGCGCTTGGCCACGCCTTGCAGCATCACATTCAGATCGATGCCTTTGTAGTTTGCACCGAAATTGATGCCATATTGGAAGCGCGGAGTCGTATTACCAATCACCTTTCGGTCGCCAGGATTGTTGGCCGTGTTCTTACCCGTGTTGATGCGGTTCACGTCGTCGGCATCGACATCGCCATCGCGGAGGTTGGCGAATTTATAGTCGCCCGGGCGAGGAGAAACGCCATCGACTTTCACGACACCATCCTTGAGCGTCCATGTCGAGAGGTCGGAAAAGTCGTCAACAGTGTAGAAACCAGTGGTCTCGTAACCCCAAATTTCACCTGCTTTCTTGCCTTCGTAAAGGTAGTTGAGGCTCTTTTCTTCATTGAAATTGAGTTTGGTAATCTTCGACTGATAGTCCCAGATATTGAAGCCAATGCGATAGCTGAAATCAGGACCCACATGGTTGCGGTAGTTGATGTTGAACTCCCAACCGTTGGTCTTCATCGCACCCACGTTCTGCATCGGAGCGTCGTCGCCAAGAACGGCGGGAAGGGCTACACTCTGCGAAAGAATATCCTTGGTCTTGCGCACGAAATATTCAAACGAACCCGTGATGCGGTTGTTGAAAAGTGCGAAGTCCAAACCCACGTTGAGCGTCGTGATGGTTTCCCACGTGAACTTGTCGCTGACGATTCCCGGACGGCCAATCACCGTGACATAGTCGTTGGCATTGCCGCTCAGCCAGACGTTAGCCCGCGTGTTGAGTGCCATCGAGGAGATGTAGTCGTAGTAGCCGACGGAGGTCTGGTTGCCAATCGAACCATAGGAGAAGCGCGGTTTCAACTGGGTGAGCCAGCTGCTGGTGCCCTTCATGAAATTTTCGTTGGTGACATTCCACGCAACCGAGAATGAGGGGAAGAAGCCGAAGCGCGAATCCTTGGGGAACTTGGAGGAGCCATCGTAGCGACCGCTCACTTCCAAAAGGTATTTGCCGGCATAGTCGTAGTTGAAACGGAAGAAACCGCTTCGGAGGGCATATTCTTGGAACACGTCGCTGGTGGTCACCGTTCCCTGTGCACCGCTCATCGATGGGATGTCCATGATAGCTTGATCTTCGGCACGGGTGTTGTAGTAGGAATAGCTCCAGAATTCTTGGTTGTAACCGCCCATCACCGAGAAATGATGCTCTTTCCACGGTTCGAATCGATAAGTGGCATAGGCATTGATGGCCTTGCGCGACTCATAGAAACGGCGTGCGATGGAATAGTCGTGGTCGGGACCTTTCAACACGTTGAGCTGAATGTCTGTCATCGTGTATTTTCCAGAATAGTAGTTGAAATCGGTGCCTTTGCGCTGGTAGGTGTATTCGAAGATGGCCTCCAGACCCTTAAACGGACGGAAAATTGACTTCGTGAAGATACGCGGTGTCTCGATAAGCGTTGTGCGCACGTTCGACACGTCGATGATGTTGCGCGGAGTGCGAATCAGATAACCAGCGGGGTCTCTGCCGTCGGGCAGGAAATCGACATTGCGCTGTCCAAAGAGTGCGCCCGTCTCGTCCTGCAAGAATTCACGATTCTGCTGGGTGTAGTAGATGTCCAACTCTTGCGTAAACCATTTTGCCAAGTCGGCAGAAATCACGCCGTTGATGGACTTGCGGTCGTAGGTGTCTTTTTTGCTGTAAAGCGGACCGTCTTCGTTGTAGCTGTTGGCCGACATACGGAAGCGGATGGCGTCGGTGGCACCGCTCATCGACAGGTTGTGATTCCACGATGTACCGGTTTCCAGCATACGACCGTTGTTGTCGCCGCCGCCCAAATAGTAGCGAAGACCGTCGGGAGCCACGTAGATGCCATTGTCGGTAACACCAGCGAGCGTTCCAGCCTTGTACTGCTGAAGATACGAAAGCCAATCGTCCAGATTCTGGTTCTGTGCTCCGGTGTATTGATTCGTGTTGAACGCATCCTTATAGACCTGAATATAGTCCTCCGTGCTCACTTGCTTCGTGCGCGAAACGGCATTCACAAAGCCCACATCGCCACTGTAGTTCACCTTCACTCTCTGGGCTTGCTTGGGTCGCTTCGTGGTGATGAGCACCACGCCTGCGGCTGCACGAGCACCGTAGATGGCCGACGAAGAGGCATCTTTCAACACCGTCACCGACTCGATGTCCTCCGGGTTGAGTGCGTCGATGTCGCCCGGCACGTTGTCGATGAGGATGAGCGGAGAAATGCCGCTCACGGTGTTGTTACTGCCCGAGAACGAGGCTGTACCGCGAATCTGAATGGTCTTGTCGGTCTGACCCGGCGAGTTCGAACCTGAGCCAATGAACAGGCCTGGAATAGCACCCTGCAAAGCGGCTGCCACGTTGGGCTGCGGACGGTCGCCGAGCACATCCTCCATCTTCACCGTGGAAACGGCACCAGAGAGATTCACCTTCTTCTGCGTACCGTAACCGACGACCACCACTTCGTTCAAGTCGGTGGTTAACTGGCTTAGACTTACAGTGATGTTGTTGCGTCCATTGACGGCAACCGACTGAGTTTCATAGCCGATGTAAGCTACATCCAAGGTTGCCCTCGGAGAACACGTAATGGTAAAATTACCATTCACATCTGTGACTGCTCCGGCAGTCGATGAGCCTTGAACGCGAATCGTCGCGCCGATGGCCGGATCGCCTGCGGCATCTTTCACAGAACCCCTGACCGTGATGTCTTGCGCCGAAACGGCTGCGACAAAGAGCATCAGAAAGCCAGTCAGAATTGCTCTCATCGAAAAGAGCGTTTTTCTTGATTGATTTTTCATCATGTCTGTAAAATTTTGGTTAAAAAATAAATAAAAAAAAATCTTCGTAGTTTGATACTACAAAGATAATCTAATAAATGTTGTTTCTCACCAAAATGTTGTTAAAATATCACAAATAAAGATTTTTTAACGATTTGTTCATCCTTTTAGGGAGAATGTTATTCAAAAAAATCAATCGGCGAAGCGACAGAGCAGGTTTTCGTAGGCATCGATGCGGCGGTCGCGCAAGAACGGCCACCAACGACGAACCTGTTCGCTGCGCCCGAGGCTGACGGTAACAACCTGCGCCACTTCCTCGTCCTTCGGGGCACGATAGAGGAACTCACCCTGTGGTCCGACCACCATCGACGAACCCCAAAAATGGATGCCTTGATTAGTTGATAGTTGACAGTTGACAGTTGAGGGTTGAGAGTTTTGGGCTTCTGGGCTGTCTTCCCAACCGACGCGATTCACGGTGACAACGGGTAGTCCATTCGCCACGGCGTGACCGCGCTGCACGGTTGTCCACGCCTCGCGCTGCCGTTCCTGTTCGTCGGGCGTGTCGTTGCTATCGTAGCCGATGGCAGTGGGGTAAATCAGCAGTTCCGCGCCCTGCAACGCCATCAGTCGGGCGGCTTCGGGATACCACTGGTCCCAACAAACCAACACGCCGAGGTTGCCCACGCTCGTCTGAATCGGATGGAAACCGAGGTCGCCGGGCGTGAAATAGAATTTTTCGTAGTAGGCGGGGTCGTCGGGAATGTGCATTTTGCGGTATTTTCCGGCCATCGTTCCGTCTTTTTCGATGACGACAGCGGTGTTGTGGTAAAGGCCGGCGGCACGACGCTCAAACAGCGACGTGACGATGACAACGCCGAGTTCCTTCGCCAATGCGCCGTAGAACTCGGTCGAAGGGCCGGGAATCGGCTCCGACTGGTCGAAAACATCGACGTTTTCGGTCTGGCAGAAGTACAGTCCGTTGTGCAATTCCTGCAAAACGACGAGTTCCGCTCCCTCGGCAGCCAATCGGCGGATTCCAGCCGCCAGTCGCGCCATATTTTCTTTCCTGTCAGCCGTGTTGTGCTGTTGCAGGATGCCAATTTTTAGTTCCATTTTTTTTAGTGTAGAGTGTAGAGTGGATAGTGTAGAGTTTTGATTACTTTTTCAATGTCCAATGTTCAATGTTCAATATTCAATGTTCAATATTCAATGTTTCCGATAATCTCTTGAATCGACTGGCAGCCGTGTCGGTCGAGCCAATCGTTGATGCCATCGCGAACCTTGATGGTCGCGGTCGGGTCGATGAAGTTCGCCGTGCCGATTTCGATGGCCGTTGCACCTGCCATGAAAAACTCGATGGCATCCTCGGCAGTCATGATGCCGCCAAGTCCAACAACGGGAATTTTCACTGCCTTCGCCACCTGCCAAACCATCCGCAGGGCCACGGGTTTCACGGCAGGACCGCTGAGTCCGCCCGTCGCAATCGACAGCACCGGACGGCGCTTTTCTATGTCAATCGCCATGCCCATCAACGTGTTGATGAGCGACACGCTGTCGGCACCCTCGGCCTCGCACGCGCGCGCAATTTCAGCAATGTCGGTCACGTTGGGTGAAAGCTTTACAATCAGCGTCTTTTTGTATCGCTCGCGCACAGCCTTGACGACGCTGGCAGCCCCTTCGCACGAGGTTCCGAACGCCATTCCGCCCTGTTTCACGTTGGGACAGGAAATATTCAGTTCGATGGCGGGAATTTTCTCGAGCGCATTGATTCGGGCAGCACATTCGGCATAGTCTTCGAGGGTCGAACCGCTGACATTGACGATGAAATTCGTGTCGATGTCCTTGAGCTGCGGATAAATCTGTTCGCAGAAATAATCGACGCCCTTGTTTTGAAGTCCCACGCAGTTGAGCATTCCGCTCGCGGTCTCGGCCATGCGCGGATAGTCGTTGCCCTCACGCGGGTGCAGCGTCGTGCCCTTCACAATGATACCGCCGATGCCTTCCAACGGCACAAAATCCTGAAATTCAAGGCCGTAGCCGAATGTTCCCGAAGCCGTCAGCACGGGATTTTTCAGCGATAGTTTTCCGATATTTACTCTTAAATCAGCCATAATAATTCTTTTGTATCGAACACTGGTCCTTCTGTGCAGACGCAGACGTTGCCCTTCGTCGTCTTTTCCACGCAACACAGACACGCGCCCACGCCGCAGGCCATCATATTTTCGAGCGACACCTCGCAGGGTGTTTCCACGCGATTTGCAAATGCCGCCACTGCCTTCATCATCGGCAACGGACCGCAGCAGCAAATCTGGTCGAAATGCTCATTTTGCAGCATCGAATGGTTGGTCACGAAACCACGCTCGCCCGCCGAACCGTCTTCGGTTGTCACGCGCACGCGCCCGAACCTATTAAAATAATCCAGTTCCAACAAATCGGTTTCCGTGCGGGCTCCAAGCAGGAAAGTCGGTTCGCCGCCGAGTCGGGCGATTTCCTTGCCCAACAACAGCAGTGGGGCAGTGCCGACACCGCCTCCGACGAGCAAAAATCGCTGTTCGGGGCTTTTGGGCAGCGAAAAACCGCGTCCGAGCGGCAACACGCAATTCAATTTCTCACCCGTTTTCAGTTCCGCCAGTCGCCGCGTTCCGTCGCCCACCATCGCCACCAGCAGCCACAATTCGTTGCGCTCCCGATCGACGAAATTGATGGAAATCGGACGGCGCAGAAAGGTCGTCGAACTGCCGTCCACGCGCACTTCCACGAATTGTCCGGGCAGCATTTCCGGCAGCGGTTTGTCGTCCGTCAGTCGCAGCAGCGCGTACCGTTCATTCAGCCGTTCCACTGCGTTCACCGTCAAGTCTAAACAATGTTTTTTCATGAAATTCTATGTCAATTCTGCGCCATTGTGCGAACACGAAACGAACGCAGACGATTTCGATTGCAAATTTATAAATTTTTCCGAAATTATCCGCCATTTCGATGAAAATATCATCAAAAAATCTCGAAAACGGTCATTTTTCCGATGTCGTGGCCAAAATATAGTCGCGACACTGTTCCATCAGCCATTTCGGGGTGCTGGTGGCGCCGCAGATGCCGATGGTTTGAACGCCGTTGAGCCAACTGAGGTCGATTTCGGCAGGGCTTTCGATGTGGTGGCTGTTGGGATTGCGCCGCAGACACTCGTTGAACAGCACGCGCCCGTTGGAACTTTTGCGACCCGAGACGAAGAGAATCATGTCGTGGCGCTCGGCGAAGGCGGCGATGGCAGGCATTCGATTGGCGACGTGGCGGCAAATCGTGTCGAAACTGCGGAAAGTGGCTTCGGGCGCGATGTGGCTCTGGATGAAGGCGATGATTTCGTGGAATTCGTCAAGGTTTTTCGTCGTCTGCGAATAGAGGAAAATGTCGCGTGAGAAGTCGAGTTGCTTCACGTCGTTGAGGTTTTCGACGACAATGGCGTGACCGTCGGTCTGGCCGACGAGTCCGAGCACTTCGGCGTGGCCGTTTTTACCGAAAATGACGATTTGCGCGTCGGGTTGGCTGTCGTATTGCCGTTTGATTCGCTTCTGCAACTGCAACACCACGGGGCAGGTCGCGTCGATGATTTCGATGTTGTTGCGCCGTGCCAGTTCGTAGGTCGAGGGTGGTTCGCCGTGTGCCCTGAGCAGCACTTTTGCGTCGCGCAGGTCGGCGAGTTGCTCGTGGTTGATGGTGACGAGGCCGCTCTCGTGAAGGCGCTCCACCTCCTTACTGTTGTGGACGATGTCGCCGAGGCAGTAGAGGAGGGGTGTTGGGTGTTGGGTGTTGGGTGTTGGGTGTTGGGTGTTGGGTGATAGGTGTTGAGGGGTGGGCGAAAGTTCTTCCTCCGCCTTTTTGATGGCCGTTGTCACGCCGAAGCAAAAGCCGCTACCGCTGTCGATTTCAATCTGAATCATTTTCTATTCTGTTTTCACGTCGATGATGACCTTCGGGTTGCTCGGGTCGTTGCTAATCATCAGAATCCTCGGTTCCTTGACGAGTCGCAGGTCTTTCTCGACCGCCGTAATCTTCAATTTCGCGTATTCGCCAGGTTCGAGTTTCGTCTTGTTGAGCGAGATTTGCAGGCCAATCGTCATCATTTCGACGTGGCTGATGTCAAGGGTCGATTTTCCCGTGTTTTGGATGTCGATTTCGCCCTTTAACTTCTTCTTTCCACTGAACGAACCGAGGTTGAGCGACGTTGTCGAAAGCTGAATTTTCGGTGCGAGGGCGAGTTGCGCGTCGCTGAGGTCGTTGAAATTGGGCAGCAGCAATGCCGAAATGCTGATTTCCTTGTTGGTCGCCACTTTGTCGCCAGGCCGACTGCCGAGATAGACCTTCGTTTGCGTCAGGCCGAAGTCGCGAATCTGGCGCGTGTCGAGTGTGAAAATGACTTCGCCCGAACGTCCAGCACGAATTTCCGAGGGCGAAATTTCGGCTTGCAGATAGTCGGGAAGGTGCATAATGACGGGCTGAACGGGATGGTCGGTATTGTTGAGAATGTGGATTTTCGCCATCGGAAGGTCGCCGCGGTTCACATCGTCGAACTCAATGGCGTTTTGGTCGGTCAGCAGGTCGCCCAACTGGTAGGGGTAATCGCCCACGAAGTCGGTCACTTCCTCGACGACAACGCCTTTCAACGTGAGGATGTAGGGCGTTTTGCTGCCGTTGGCGTAGATGCCGATTTGCTTCGTGAAATGGCCCATTTGCTTCGCGTCGAAAACGGCGCGGACGGTGAAAAATTCGTCGCCGCGAATGCTCGTCAGCGGATAATCGACCGTTGTGCAGCCGCAACTCGTGCGCACTTGGTCGATGTAGAGCGTGTGGTGGCCTCGGTTGTGCAGTTGGTAATCGACGGTGACGGGTTGGCGGAACATCACCTGCCCGACGTTGATGGTCTGCGATTTCGCCTCGATGTGCTGGGCGTCGGCATTCGTCGCCATCGCGCTTCCCAAGAGCACGAGGGCTGTTTTCAACACAATTTTCTTGATATTTTTCATTTTCTTCGATTTTTTGACGATTTTATTTCACTTCAAACCACTCGGCGGCGGTGCGAGCCGTGTATTCGGGCGAGTAGGCGCACTGCACGGTGCAAGTGCCCGTCTGGTAGCGGCCTGTGCGGTCAACATAATACTCGGTTTCGACGATGTGACGACCTTTCGCCATTCGGTCGAAATAATAGTTCGTCACGTTGTCGCGAGGTGCGCAGTAGTAGCCCCAACGATAGCCGCTGAGTTGTCCGACGGGCTCGAGGCAGGCCGCCCGCTTGTCGCTGACCTGCACGAAGTCGTAGTCGCGCTCGGCCTCGATGGTGATGCGGACTTTCACGCGGTCGCCGACTTTCAACGAGGAAGGAGAAACGAGGAGGGAGGAACGAGAATCCTCTTGAACTCCTGAACTCCTCGAAATAACGAACACCTCGCGCTTCACTTTCAAGCCGCTCGACGCGTCGGCAATTTCGCTCACGGGTTGGAAAGAGCGTGTATAAATGGCACCCCACGAGGTTCCGTCGCTCGTTTTATCAGCAGTAAAAGTCTTGAAATGACGACCTTCCTGCGTCG
Source organism: uncultured Prevotellaceae bacterium (assembly GCA_902776665.1). Classification (GTDB taxonomy): domain Bacteria; phylum Bacteroidota; class Bacteroidia; order Bacteroidales; family Bacteroidaceae; genus Prevotella. Next base: position 18,804 of record CACYQZ010000016.1, on the reverse strand, counting down.
ATTTCACATAACCCAGTCCAGCGGTCGCCTGCGAGGTCTCGATTTCGCGACCATCGACCTTCAGAACGCTGAGTTGCGCATTCATTGGCGCGAGTTTTTCGCTCATTTCATCGCCCATAAACGCATAGACGGCATTCACGGCATTGATGGGCGTGCTCCATTGCTGCGTGCGCTTTTCCTGCAAGAGCCAACGCTGCATTTCCTCGACGGTTTGCGTGTCTTGCGGTAGCAACAGTCGGATGGCTTCGATGGCCGCCACTTCGGTCGGAATCTTGTAGTCGAACCAACTGTAGCCAGCCTTCCGTGTGTCGAAATATCGACCCATTTCCTCGGTGAACACGCTGTATTCGCGAATGCTCTTCAAATAGTCTTTCGCCATCTTTTCGTGTCCGTTTTTGCCGAGGATGATGGCCGAAACGGCCTTGCCGTAAATCGTGAAATCTCTCGTCTGTTTCGACAGCCGATTGATGAGATAGGTCTTCGCTTCCTGCACGCGGTCGCTCAGTTTTCGACCGTCGAGTGTGGTCAGATAGAGCCAGTCGATGGCGGTTTCGCTCGGACGAACGTTTTTCGCGCCTTTTTTCTCCATTTTTTTCATTTCCTCGACCTCTTTCAGAATCTGATGACCCATAAATCCGTAGGCTTTGTCGAGCATTTCTTGGGTGTCGGATGATGGGTTGTCGAGCATCGTGTTGAGTCGCACGAGCATTTTGCTGACGGCGACCGTCATATGAAGCGAACCCGACATTCCCTGCCACCAACTCCACGAACCGTCGCCGTTTTGCAGTTTTTGCAGGTTCGAGAGGTTGTTGTCGAGGCGATAGCGCAGGGCATTTTCGTCGAAATAGTTGCTGAGCAGGCGTTTCTGGTCGCTTTCGTGATGGGCTTCGGCGACCCACGGCGTTTCGTCGAGCACCATCGTTTTCAACTCCTGATTCTTCTCCAAACTGCTCATCAGCGAGGTTTCAGCCGTCTGTTCGCGCTTCCAAAGTTCGATGGTCGTCTTGATGTTGGGCGACTGTTTGAGCAGGTGGTCGGCGAGGCTGTTGGCGTAGTAGGCCGCAGCCTGACTGATGGCGTTCTTTTCCAACGAAGTGGCCACGGTGGGCAGCGTCTGAATCATCATCCACGCGGGGTTGTTGGTGTATTCGAAGGTGAGGGTGTTGGATGTTGGGTGTTGGGTGTTGGGTGTTTTGATTTCTGAACTTCCGAAAAGTTTCGTCAAGTCGATGGTTTTCGTGCCTGCGCCGTGCTGCGTGAATGGTACGGTGTTGATGACGAGTTCGTAGTCGGGCAGGATGGGCAGATAGTGCTGTTCGCCATCCGAAAAACCGTTGCCCGACGCCGACACGCGACAGATGAGCAGCGAATGGCCGGCGATGGCGTCCGAAGCTGCATCCACATCGAAACTGACAGCTGCGGTCTTGCCCGTTTCCACCGAGAACGGCGTGTTTTGGCTATAAACGACCTTCTCGGTTTCGGGTTCGAGCAGTTCAATCGTCGCCGTTCCTTTCACGTTTTTCTCGCCCGTGTTGAAGATTCGTGCGGCGATTTTTCCCTTGTCGCCCGAGCGCAGGAATCGCGGCATATTCGGCTGAATCATCACGTCTTTTTTCGCCACGACCTCGCCTTCCAACATTCCGAAACGCACGTCTTTGTCGGTCGCCAGACCGAGGAATCGCCACGTCGTAATGCTTTCGGGCAGGGTGAATTTCAGCGAAACATCGCCGTTTTTGTCGGTCATCAGCGAGGGATAGAAGAAGGCCGTTTCGTTGAGGTTTTCGCGAACCTGAGTGCTTTCCGAAGTCGATTTTTGAGCCTCAGAATCGTCGTTTCCAGCCACATCTCTCGCTGCAATGTCATTTTTCTGCTTGGCAGCCTTAATGGGCACTTCACGAAGCACATTGCTCGATTCTTCGACACTTGCGGTTGCCTTCGCCATCATCGGTGCCGTACCACGAATACGGATACCACCGGCGCGACTGTTGTAGTTGAAAACGACACGCGGCGCGAAATCGAACATTTCGGGGTCGAAATGGGTGAAACGGAGTTCGTTTTCCGCCAGCGACTTGTAAGGTTGTTCGCCGTAGAGGCTGAAATCCCTTTCGCGGCGGCCTATCCACTGCGTAGAGGGCAGGCTGCGCCAAATGTTCGGGCCAAACGACCACGAATGACGGCGGATGTCGTCGAGTGAGCGGTCGAAGAGAACGGCAACAAGGGATGAAGGATGGCTTACGTGCAGCGTCCATTCCTCTTTCTGGCCAGGCGTAAGGCGGTCGCGGAAGGTTTTCCACGAGAGTTTCAGGCGCTTGTCGGGTAGGGGACGGCGCAGTTCGGCCTGATGGGTGTAGAGTTTGCCCTCGCGCACCCACGCGCAAGTCAATAAGGCACCGTCGCCGTATTCATCTTTGTAGGTGAACTGGCGTGTGGTGATGGCGTTGCTTTGGTCGATGACACCACTTTCGAGCACCTTGTTACCGCTGAAAATCGAATAAACGATGTGCTGGTCCTTGTCCGACGCGCCCATCTGGATGTAAATCGGACGACCGTCGCGTGGAAATTCCGAAGCCGAGGTGTAGAACCAGTCGTGCGTCTTCACGGCTGGCTGCTTGTCCTTCATCGAGAACACGATGATTTCCTGCTTCAGCGTGTCGTCGCCGCAGGTCGCTTCGAGCGTGTAAGGTCCCGATTTCAGCGTGTTGAAGCGCATTTCGAAGGCTTCGTTGGCTGCGACGGTCTTATTTTCCTTGATTTTTGAGGTTTCATCTTTCAAATTGTACGAAACTTTCGCGTCGATGGGCTTTCCAGCGTTGTTCAGATAGTGGAAAGTCACCTTCGCAATGCTGTCGGCCTCGATTTTCGCCGGCATCGTCACGCTGAAAGCCGTCGCCTTGTCGCCCAAGGGCAGCGACGTGCTTCCGTGATGGCTTTCGCCTGCGGTGTCGGTGGCGTCGGCCTCGACCACGAAGTTATAGAATCGAGAAATTCTTTCGTTTTTCGTCCTTCGATTTTCATCCATCACCATCGGCACCATCACCTCGAAACTGCCGTCGTCGTTGGTTACGAGCGTGTCTTCGACGAGGGTTTTGTCGCCTTCGTTGTCGCCGCGCCACCACCACATTGCACGACGGCGCACCACCTTATACTTCACACGCGCACCTTGCACGGGCACGCCCGCGAAACTGCGCACGTGGCCTTTAACCTTCACTTCGTCGCCACTTTCGTATTTTTCCGTCACTTCGTCGAACTCGACGCGGAACGTCGGACGCTTGTATTCCTCGACCGAGAAATAGGTGCTTCCGCGTTTCGTCGAAATGGAAAATTGACCTGTCAGACCCGTCGAGGGCAGCACAAAGTCGGCGGAAGCCTTGCCGTAGTCGTCGGTGGTGACTTTTTTCTCTTCCACCACCTCGTGGTTGGCGTTGCGCAGCGTCAGCGTCACCTGTTCGCCAGCCAATGCCGATGTTTCCGTGTGGCGCTCGGTCTTGTAGGCGATGACGGCGGCGTGGACAGTCTGGCCTGGGCGATACAGACTGCGGTCGGTCAGCACATTGTAGGTGTATTGCGTCGTTTGGTTGTCGTAGAACGAATAATAGGTGCTAATCGACTGCTCGGGACTGGATTTGTCCTTGTCGGTGAAGACGAAATAGGTTCTGGGACGCACCTGCGAAAAGTCAAAGATTTTCTCGCCCTTTGCGTCGGTTGTCAGCGTCGTAAAACCGTCTTTCCCGTTGCTGTTTGCGCGGTTTGAAATCCTGATTTGTGCCCCTGGAACAGGCCGTCCCGTCGTGGCATTCACCACAACGAACCGAATCCGACTGTCGGGCAGCGGCTCGTGAATCACGTAGAGGTCGCTCACGTGCAACAGCATCCGCTCGGTGCGCATATTGGCGCGCTCGGTCGAAAATTCCACGAGATAGACACCGACGGGCAGCCCCGCGATGGTCATTGAGTCCTCGATGACTTTATAGTCGGGCTGACCCACGTAGCGGCGCGTCACGGTCTGCTGTGTGCCATCGTTGACGATGAGTTTTTTCAGTTTCGCATAGTCCTGCGAGTTTTGCGGATTCAAATTCGTGTCGCCATCGACATTCACGCGCTGCACCGTCATCGTCAGTTGCTGACAGTTCACCAACTGCCGAATTTCCACCTTCCGAGGCTTGTTGGGTAGTTGAATTCCATCGCCCACCGACACCGAGAACGACGGCAGCGTCAGGTGGTTTTGGGCGTTGCGCAAAATGTTCATCCGAGGCCACGACCCCCAGTGTTGCAGGGCGTAGTTGATGTAGTTCATTTTCTCCTCAGCCGAAGCGTCTTCCGCCTGCTCCATAAAATGATAGCGGGCGATGGCCAGTTCGCCGCACTCCTTGAGGTCTTGATATTCGTTGATGAGCGAGTCGAGCGCCAGCAGATAGGCTGACTTCCGAATGGAAGAAGATTGGTCTGAACTTCCCAAGTCATTCAGCGCACAAATGCACGCCGCAGGGCGATTTCCACGCGCCAAATACCACTTGTGCAGCGTTTTGTAGTCGCCAGCCTCGATGCCGAGCACGTGCAGTAGGTCGCCACCGAAAATATGGCTGTCGATGCCATCGACGAGTGCTGGTTCGTAGCCTTTCGCCGACTGCTTCGCCAACAATTCGACGGGTTCCAACGATTTTGCATAAAATTCCTTCGACAACGCCTTGTTCGTGGCACTTTCGAGGTCGTCTGAAGCACCGCGATAGCCGAACGACGACGATTTATCGCGGTAGATTCGACCCAAAACGCTCTGATAGACCGCCGCCAGAACGCGATTTCCGCTTTTCTCGGCCTGTTCCATCGCGTTTTTCACGCGCTCCAGTTCGACATCAATCGAGTCGGGTGCAATCTGCGTCTGCACCGCCGCCCGTCGCAACTGAGCCTTCAGCAAATGGCCGTAGTTGCGGTCGGCGCGAGCCTTGTCCGCAATCTTTCCGAGCACCTCCAACTCCGTTTTCGGCAAGTCCTTCGACTGTGCGTCGCTCACCTGTTTCCATAACGCCGTATAACCTTGTGCCATCACTTGAAAATTCGATAACGCCACCACGCAGATGGCTGTCAATAATAATTTCTTCATCATATTCCAGTTTTTAGATTCGGCGACGGCCTCGCATCGAAATTACGCACACCGCCTGCCTACAAACTGCAAAAATAACGAATTTCTGACAAACGCGGAAACTATTTAAGAAATTTTCAGTATCATTCGCAAAATCGGACAAACATTTGGGCTTATTTACAAAAAAACGGAAATTGTCTTCCTCGACAATTCCCGTTTCGTTATTTTTGACGAAATCGTTATCCACAGTGGAAATACTGCTCGACGAGTTGCGTGATTTTTTCCTGATTGCCGCTGATGTCGGCACGCAGGGTGCGGTCGTCAAAGGCGCGAAGCTGACTGACGATGCCGTCGATCATCGCTTTCGAGAACACGCCGTAGGCTTCGTAGGCGGCACGCTGCTTTTCGAGGCACTCGGCGGAAGCGATGCACGAATCGGGCAACTGCGCCAGTTTCTCGAGTTTGTCGGCGTGGGCATCGTCGTGGATGTTCACATCGACGTAGTTCTTTTCGGCCACTTCGAGCGCGTTCTGCATCTCAAAACCGTGACGACAAGCCACGCACAGGCCAGCCAACAACTGATAGATGTCGGCGGAACCGTCGGGCGAGCGCATTTCCACGGTCTGCTTCTGCGTCGTGTCGAAATCGGTTGGTTTTTCGTTGGGATTGGCCAGAACCGACATGTCGCCCTTCGCCGTCCAACCGAGCGGCACACGCACGAGCACCGAGCGGTTGCGGTCGCCCCAGCACACATTCGTCGGGGCTTCCTGATGGGGCACGAGGCGGAAATAACTCGTCGGATTCTTGTTGCCGAAGGCCGTGATGCTCGGTGCGAGTTCCATCATACCAGCAATCATCTTCAGTGCCTCGTCGGAGAGGGCAGTGCCGAAATGATGCTTCGGTTGCGGCGTAATCATCTGGTTCTTGCCGTCTTTCGTCAGGCGCATGTGAACGTGCAGACCGCTGCCGGCCTTGCCCGTCGTGATTTTCGGTGCGAAGGTCACGTTCAGACCCTCGAGCCATGCCAGATTGCGAATCACCCACTTGGCAACCATCAACTGGTCGGCGGCGTCGCACACGGGCACGGGCAGGAACTCAATCTCGTTCTGCTCGTAGCTAAGGCCGTCCTGCACAAAGTTTCCAACCTCGGAATGGCCGTATTTGATTTGTCCGCCGGTCTGTGCGATGTAGTGCATACAGCGCGTGCGGAAATCGTTGGTCTTGGCATAGGGACCGCTCTCGTGATAGCCGCGCTGGTCAGTGGCGGGATAAACGTCCTCGACGGGCTGAATCACGTAGTATTCCAACTCGCCCATCGCCTCATATTCCATACCTGTCACCTCGCGGAAAGCCTGTGCAGCGCGGCGCAGCGTCTGTTCGGGCGACGAAGCCAACGGCTGTCCGTCTTTGTCGAAATACGAGCAGAGCAGGCAGAGCGTCGGAATCTCGGCAAACGGATCGACGAAGGCCGTCGAGAAGCGCGGCAGCACGTAAAGGTCGCTGGCCGATGCCTCGATAAACGAGAAAAGACTCGAACCATCGACACGCTCGCCACAGGTCAGAATCGTGTTCAGATAGGCTCGGTCGCTGATGACGAAGTTCAGCGTTTTCAGCTTGCCGTCGCCGCCGGGATACATAAAATTCACCATCTCGATACCATTCTCCTCGATGAAGCGAATGATGTCTTGTTTCGTAAACTCATGGGGCAGTTTCTTCAGAAAGGCCACCACGGGATTGGCGTTCAACGCCAGACGATCGTTTTTTTCCATTTTTTTCTAAATGTTTTTAGTTATTTGCTTAGTTCTTTAGAATTTGTTCTGCGTGCTCCTTCACCTTGATTTGCTTCGGGTCATACACCTCAATGATTGTGCCCTGCTCGTCGATGACGAAAGTCGTGCGCACGGTGCCCATATAGGTGCGACCGCACATTTTCTTCTCCTGCCACACGCCGAAAGCCTCCACGAGCGCGTGGTCGGTGTCGGCAATCAGGGGGAAGGGCAGTTGGTGTTTCTCGATGAATTTCTGGTGCGACCGCTCGTCCTGCACGCTCACACCCACCACGGCATAGCCTTTCGCCATCAGCCGCTCGTAGTTGTCGCGCAGGTTGCAGGCCTCGCTCGTACAGCCCGGCGTGGCATCCTTCGGATAAAAATACAACACGAGTTTCTTGCCTGCGAAGTCGCTCAGTTTCAACTCATTTCCGTTCTCGTCGCGCCCCAGCAGTTCGGGGGCTTTGTCTCCAATTTTCAGCATCTTTTTCAAATTGTTAAAAATTCCCTGCAAAGGTACGAATTTTCTGTGAACAATCGACAGTTTTTCCGTTTTTTACGAACAATATCGCAGAAAATTTGGTTTTTTACTCATTTCTTCGTAATTTTGTCGCCAGAAATCCGAAAAATTTTAACTTAAACAATAAAAAAACATGAAACATTTGAAACATTATCTTCTCGCAGTCGTCGCTGCCGTGCTGTTCTCGGCCTGCGGAACGACACGCACAGTGCCCCTCACGGGTCGCAAGCAAAACCTCATGATCAGCGATCAGGAAGTGCTCTCGCTGAGCGCAACGGAGTATTCGAAGTACATGGCAAGTGCCAAGAAATCGACCAACGCCACGAACACCGCCATGGTGCAGCGCGTCGGACAGAAACTCGCCAACGCCGTGCAAACCTACCTGACGAACAACGGCTACGCCAACGAACTGTCGAACTACGCATGGGAGTTCAACCTCGTGCAAGACAACAGCATCAACGCATTCTGTATGCCGGGCGGAAAAATCGTTGTCTATGAGGGTCTGCTTCCCATCACGCAAGACGAGGCGTCGCTCGCCGTCGTGCTCGGACACGAAATCGCCCACGCCGTGGCCAATCACTCGGCAGAGCAGATGTCGAAGCAAATCAAGCAGCAGTATGGCTTGCAAATCGGAACCGCCGTCGCTGGAGCCCTCGGCATGGGTCAGAACACGCAGAGCATCGCCCAAATCATCGCACAACAAGGACTGCAGTTCCGCAACCTGAAATACTCGCGCGACCACGAGACCGAGGCAGACCACATGGGATTGATTTTCGCCGCTATGGCAGGCTACGACCCGAATGTGGCCGTGACGTTCTGGCAGCGCATGGCAGCCTCGTCGGGCGGTGGCACAGCCGAGTTCCTCAGCGACCACCCCAGCGACGAAACCCGCATCAACAACATCAAAAACAAGTTCCTGGCCGAGGCCCTGAAATACTACACGGGTCCGACCACCACGACGACCACCACGAAAAAGGCTGCCAAGGCCAATTCTGGTACGAAAACCATCAAGATTTCGTCGAAGAAAAAATAATTGCAATAAAATAACCACAAACCACCGTTCCACCGCTTCATCACGAGGCAGTGGAACGGCTTTCTTTTCGCGCTCGATTTGAATTTTTCCGCGCTTTTTTTTGTCAATCGAATCTTTGTTTGTATCTTTGCACTGTCCTTTCTTTGTGAGGGGGCAAATTTTTTGTTGGATTAAGCATTACTATTATTTCACTTATACCGAAAGCCCTGCGAAAGTTTAACGGATATAAAACGCTGGAATAATCAGTAAAGGCAACCTGTATAGGTTTGTCTTTTCCACTCGTAATAAGATGCTTACACGCTTAGTGTGAGTTTTCTTAGAGTGGAAAAGGTTTCCTTCGCAGGGCTACCTTGGTAAGTGATGAGAAGCTCGCACTTCTTTTTCGCTGTGACTTATAGTTATGCAAAAAGACTATAATTTATGGCAAGAATTGATTTGACAAATGCAAAGCGGGCAAAAAAAGACGAGTTTTACACTCAGTTAGGCGACATCACCAAAGAACTCAAGTATTACAAACCTTATTTTAAAGATAAGGTGGTTTTCTGCAATTGCGACGACCCTTACGAAAGCAATTTCTTCAAGTATTTTGCCTTGAATTTCAATGTTTTTGGACTGAAAAAGTTGATTGCGACCTGTTACGATGGTTCGCCGATTTCGGGCGATGAATTATCGTTGAAGTTCGATTTTGCCGAGGAAACGGCAAAAAAGGTTGCTTACAAAGTCGAAATCACGGAAGTAAAAGATTACAACGGCGACGGTGCAGTGAATTTGGCCGATGTGCAATACTTGCTTCAAAACGACAAAAACGTGCTGTCGTTGTTAAAAGGAAACGGCGATTTTCGCTCACATGAATGTGTCGAACTTCTAAAAGAAGCCGATATTGTAGTTACAAATCCACCGTTCTCTCTTTTTAGGGAATACGTTGCACAATTATCAATTCACCAAAAACAATTTTTAATAATAGGTAATACTAATGCTCTGGCATGCCGTGAAGTATTCAAATTATTCCAACAAGATAAAATTAGAACTGGTTATACGAATTTCAATGTAGGAATGTACTTTCAGGTTCCAGATGATTGGGAAAAATACCATCATTTGGAGAACGGCAAAAAGATGGCTCGTGTTTCAACCTCTTGCTGGTTCACAAATCTACCCGTAAGCAAACATAATGAAGAATTAATCTTATACAAACAATATACGCCAGAGGAATATCCGAAGTATGACAACTATAATGCTATTAATGTCGATTCTTACAGAGAAATACCTTGTGATTATGATGGAATAATGGGCGTTCCCGTAACATTCCTTGACAAATACAATCCAAATCAGTTTGAGATAATTTGGCGTGGCGGTGATATTGAATGGGCAGAAAACGAATGTGCTTTTTATACACCACCCAAGAAAGAAAAAGCCGAATATTTCAAGAAGCAAGACAAAACTTGGAGAATTCAAAACCCTTATTTATTAGATAAAAATGGAAATGCAAGGGTTGTATATCAACGAATTTTTATCCGTCGCAAACAATAATATTAAAACAATCAATATGAAAATCGAACTTCACCAAATCAAAATTCGCGAATTGGCTGAGAAATACGAAGACCTCAGCATTCAAGAGGAAGGCATCACGGGCTACAGCGGACGGCTGAACATTCGCCCGAAATATCAGCGCGAGTTCGTCTATGACGTCAAGAAACGCAACGCCGTGATGGATACCGTATGGAACGGATTTCCGCTCAATGTGATGTATTGGGTGCGCGTCGGCAACGACCAATACGAACTGCTCGACGGACAGCAACGCACCATCTCCATCTGCTCGTTCATCGCTGGCGAATACCTAATGAATTTCGACGGCAACCTGCTCGGTTTCAGCAATATGACCGAAGAGCAGCAAAACCGCATCCTCGACTATCCGTTGCAAGTCTATATCTGCGAAGGAACCGACGAGGAACAACTCAAATGGTTCAACATCATCAATATTGCCGGCGAAAAACTCACGGAACAGGAAATCCGCAACGCTGTTTATTCGGGCAGTTGGGTGACACAGGCCAAGCGCCGCTTCTCGAAAACTGGCTGCGTGGCGTATAAAATCGGGTCGGATTTCGTTTCGGGTTCGCCCATTCGTCAGGACTATTTCGAGAAAGCCCTGAAATGGATTGGCGATGCGCAGGGCAAGACCATTGAGCAATATATGGCTGAGCATCAGCACGACACCGACGCCGACCAGCTTTGGCAGTATTTCCAAGACGTGATTCACTGGACGGAGAAACTCTTCGGGCGCAAATACAAAAAGGAGATGAAAGCGGTGGATTGGGGCTTGCTTTACAACCAATACCGCGACACGACGCTCACGGCAACGGCCATCGCCCAAGAGGTTTCGCGCCTGATGGCCGACAGCGACGTGCAGAAGAAGACGGGCATTTTCCACTACGTTTTCGACCACGACATCCGCCATCTCGGCATCCGCGCCTTCGATGACAACACGCGGCGCGAGGTCTATGAAAAACAAAAAGGCATTTGTGCCATCTGCGGCAAGCATTTCGAGATTGAGCAAATGGAGGCCGACCACATCACGCCGTGGGTGGAGGGTGGTCGCACCGTGGCCGAGAATTGCCAAATGCTATGCCGCGACTGCAACCGACGAAAAAGTTCGAAATAATCCTATTATAAAGCCGATAAAAGTAATTTATCGGCTTTTTAATGCAATTTCCCATCATTTTCATCAAAAACAAAGAAAAAATTTGCTTGTTTCAAAGATAATCGTTACCTTTGCGGACAAATTTAGCAGTCAAATGTAAAATTTGTCCAAAAATTAGATAAGGCTATGTATAACAGAGAGTTACAATCACGCATTTTAAGATTGGCAGCCCAATTTCCTGAGAAATTAAAATAGGAAAATCAAAAAACCGCCTCCCACACTGGGAAGCGGCTTTTTTTTCGACAAAGAATCGCGGTTTAGAGCGGAATCTTGTAGCCAAGGGTGAACTGAATCACGCTGTTCTTGCTCTTATCATAGCCAACCAAATCAGTCAGGCCGAAGACGTAGCGGGCATCAATTACGAAGTCGCTGAACTCATAAGAAAGACCAAGGGGAATTGAAAAGTCAAAACTCTTGAAGTCATCGATATCTTTCTCATAAGATTCTCCTTTAGCCTCAATCTTAGCCTTGTGCTTAACATTGAATCCGGGCTGAATACCAGCCTTAATGGCAAGACCAGGAACGACATAAATGTTAGCCATGATGGGAACATTGATGTAGTCGAGGTTAACAGTTTGATCAACTTTCAAACCATAATCTGACTCACTACCCTTTGCACCTTGCATGGAATAGAAGGCACCAACGCTGATAGCAAAGGGTTGAGCAATTTGATAAGTCAAGTCGGCACCAGCCACAAGGCCAACCTTCATCTTTGCATCGTCAGTATTAGTAACCGTCGCAAGGTTCATACCTACCTTCGGGGTTACCGACCATGTACCAACTGCCTGTTGTGCACTTGCCGTCAGGGTTGCAACCATCATAACGGCCAAAATCATCACTTTCTTCATAATTTTTCTTTTTAAATGAGTGAATAATGTTGATTAAAAACGGTGCAAATTTACGACTAATTGCGATAACTTCCAAGAAAATATACTAAAAAATGGGAAAAAACGGCCTTGAGCGTGGCATATTTCGACGAAAAATGCTAACTTTGTGCCCGAACTCAACGAAAAAAGAGCAATTCATGGCAGAAAAACGAAGCGGAAAAACGTTCGACGCCGTCATGCGCGACCTGCAGGCACGGAAGTTTGCGCCCATCTACTTTCTGATGGGCGACGAACCTTATTATATAGACCTGATTGCCGACTACATCGCCGAAAACGTGCTCGACGAATCGGAGCGCGACTTCAACCAGACCATTGTCTTCGGCTCGGACACGACGGCGGCGCAGGTGGCCGACATGGCACGCCGCTTTCCGATGATGGCCGAGCATCAGGTGGTGATTGTCAAGGAGGCGCAGAACCTGAAAAACCTCGAGCCCATCGAGAAATACGCTGAAAAACAGCCGACGAACTCGACCGTTTTGGTGCTCTGCTACAAAAATGCCTCGCTCGACCGCCGCAAAAAGACCAACAGCAGCCTCGTGGCGCTCATCGAGAAAAACGGCGTGCTCTTCGAGAGCAAGAAGAAGGATGAGCGCGAACTGCCGACCTTCATCGCCGACTATCTGACAGCGAAAGACGCGAAAATCGACCACAAAGCCGCCCAAATGATGGCCGACCACATCGGTTCCGACCTCAGCCGACTGGCTTCCGAGCTCGACAAGGTGCTGATTTCGCTGCCTGAAGGGGCGCGAACGGTCACGCCCGAGATTGTGGAACGCGAAATCGGGGTGAGCAAAGACTTCAATGCGTTTGAGTTGAAAGCGGCCATCGTGAACCGAAATGTGTTCAAGGCCAACCAGATTGTGAAATATTTTGACAAAAATCCGAAAGCGGGTTCGGTCTATTCTTTCCTGCCGCTGCTCTTCAATTATTTCCAAAATTTGATGTTGGCACACTACGCGCCGAATCGGACCAACGAAAATTCCGTCGCGCAACATTTGGGACTCAAATCGGGATGGGCGGCACGCGATTATATGACTGGAATGAGAAATTATTCTGGAATGAAAACGATGCAAATCATTTCCAAGATGAGAGAAATCGATGCCAAAAGTAAGGGCATTGAAAACCCAAATACGGATGCTGGAGAACTGATGAAGGAACTCGTTTTCTTCATTTTGCACTAAAAAATACCCCGTTTTTTTCTATTTTGACTAAAAATCGTGCTTTTTTGAGGCACTTTTTTTAGCGTTAAACCCCGATAAAATCGGACTTCTCGACACTTTTGACCCCCTCTCAGATTCGCAAATTTTCGTCGAATCGGGCAATTTCCCAGAAATTTTAAAAATGGGGCGATTTTTTGGCATTTTCAGCGCGTCGAATTTAGAGTTATATTTCATTAACATTTTGTTTTGTGTAGTTTTGATTCTCGAATAATTTTGAAAGTTGAATAATTTGGTTTTTGAAACTGCAAATCCCCTTGCCGATTGGTAATTTACAATGTTGAAAATTTAAATTTTCATTTTTAAATTCACCATTCAGATTTTGAAATGTATAAATATAATGCTTTATTTTCCAGACATAAACAATTGATTATGAATCAATTATGTTCTTTGCTTGAAGTTTTCGCTGCACTTTTTCAGAAGATTTGGATTTGTTGATTGAATAAGGCTCGAAAAATCGAATCATTTCACTAAATAACTAAATCATAGCCAGTTATTTATGTTTTTACCATTCAATTGAATCTTAAAACACTATTTTCTGCTGTAATTTAGATTTCTATTTCTAAACCATTCTTTGCAGTTTTCAAATTTAGATTTCCGAATATTTGAAAATCAATTTTTAAAATTTATTTTTCAAAATTTTCGCTACATTTGTTGCGTATTCAAAATTTTTGTTTTACCTTTGTAAAATCTTAGAAAAATCGCCTTTTTGGGGCAAAAAATCGACTAAACAGAAAAAAGCATGAAAGATCGAATCAAAAAAATCATGGAAAGTCAGCACATGACGCAGCAAACTTTTGCACAATTTATTCAAATTGCGCCGGCGACGCTCAGTAGCATTTTTAACGGACGAACCAAACCGACCCTCAACATCGTCGAAGGAATCAAGCAAAAAATCCCTGCCCTATCTACCGACTGGTTGATGTTCGGTCGTGGTCCGATGTACACCGACGAAATTTCCTCCGAAGAAAATCCCCAGTCCACCGATTCGACCCCCAAATCGATGGAACCACAACTCGATTTTGATAGCTCCCCCACTTCAGTCGCTCCCAAAGAACAGGAGCGCCCAATCGGACAATATTTACCCAAAAATGCCGAGGCTTTTGCTTTGAAAAATATTGACAAAAAGCCCCGACAGATTACAGAAATCAGAATTTTCTTCGACGATCAGACTTGGGAAAGCTTCGTGCCGAAGAAAAATTAAGTGAAAAAAGGTCGATTTACGCTTCAGATTTCGCCCTGAACTTCTCCATCAGCCATTCGTTCTGTTCCTCGATGGTCATCGTTGAATTGTCGAGCAACAACGCGTCGTCGGCCTGACGGAGCGGCGAAACTTCGCGGTGCGTGTCGAGATAATCGCGTTCCTGCACGTTTTTCAGGATTTCCTCGTAGGGTTCGGGCATTCCTTTCGCCACGAGTTCGTCGTAGCGGCGTTGCGCACGAACCTCGGCCGAGGCTGTGACGAAGATTTTGAGTTCGGCATTCGGGAAAACGGTCGTGCCGATGTCGCGTCCGTCCATCACAATACCGCCCTCCTGACCTATCGCCTGCTGTTGCTCGACCATCGCCTCGCGCACGAATGGCACGGCTGCAATCAAACTGACGTGGTTGCTGACCTCGAGCGAGCGAATTTCCTTCTCGACGAGTTCACCGTTCAGATAGGTATCGGGCTTCTGCGTCGCTTGGTTGAACTGGAACGAAACCGCGATGTTGGGCATCTGATGTTCCAATTTCTCGATATTGACGCTGCCGTCGGCGTTGAAAAGGCCGTTGCGAAGGGCAAACAGCGTCACGGCGCGATACATCGCACCCGTATCCACATAAACGTAACCGATGCGGCGAGCTAAGTCTTTGGCCATCGTGCTTTTGCCGCAAGAAGAATATCCGTCGATGGCAATGGTGATTTTTTTCATTTTTGAAGGGAGTTAAAGGGGAGTTAAAAGGGAGTGAAGGGGGAGTTAAAGGGAATACGCTGCATTTACGAGTATTGAACCGCTTGATACGTGGTATTTTCCGTAGGCGACCCCGAGTTTGAAGCGTTGCAGCGTGAGGCCGGCACCGAAGCTCAAGCCTGCGCCGTGGCTGCTCTCCTCTTGGTCAATCGACGAGAGAATGCTCATCTGGCGGGCGCGTTGGAAATTGTAGCCGATACCAATCCAAATCTGTTCCGAGAGCAGCAAATCGGCACCCAGCGCCACGTGTTTGATGAATTTGTAGTCCCAATGGCCGAGGTCGTGAAGCGTGGCCGAGAAGCGCAACGGCGTGTGCACGAGCCGTTTCGACACGCCAGCCTGCAAATCGAAGGGCATACGGTCGTATTCGTCGTCGAAAGCATCGATCTGACCGCCCAAATTCTTCGCCACCAGCGACACCGACCATTCGTTTTCGGGGTTATAGTAGTTCAATCCGAGATCGACACCCACTGCCGCCGAGTTATACGAACCGATGTTTGAATAGATAAACTTCGCCGTAATGCCGCCCGTGAGCCGTTCCGTCAGGAAATACGAAAAATAGCCGCTCAGCGCGATGTCCTTCGCCGAAAATTCACCCGTCTGCACATTGTTTTCGTCCACCTCGCGCATCGTTCCATAGCCCATCAACTGACCGCTGACCGCCCACGCCGCCTTGTCGCCAACCACGCGGTTGAACGTAGCACTCGCCGTGTTCACGCCCTCCATATAGTTCATATAATTCAGTCCGATGGACTTGTCGGTCACGTTCGCCAACAGCGCCGGATTGCTGAAAATCATCGAAGCGTCGTCGGCGATGATGCTGATGTTCTCGCCGCCCAGAGCCGCCTCGTGCGCACTCACGGGCAACCGCAGAAAATTATATGCCGTCTTGCTCTCCTGTGCCGTGACAAAGGTCGCCGACAGCAATAGTAATATTATAAATAATGTTTTTTTCATCTTGAAAATCGAATTAGAATGCAAAGATACGAAATTATTCACGATTCATCATCCAGTTTTCATAATTATTTTTGTACCTTTGCAAAAATTATTCGTCGGAATGGAACAAAAGAAGTCGGCTCAGGCCAATCTGGAGAGGAAGCGCACCACGGGTTTCGTGTTGGGACTGGTGGTGGCTCTTTCTGCGTTGTTCGTTGCACTGCAATGGACGTCGGAGGAGTCGGACTACGATATCGACGAGGCACTGCTCGACGAAATGGCCGAGGAACTGATGATTCAACCGTGGGAGGACGAGAAAGACCTGCTGCCAGTGCCGGAAATGGTGGTGCAGCCGACGGTGGCGGAACAAATCAAGGTGGTGGAAACGCCGCCCGAACCGCTCGAAAAGACGGAAGACCCACTGATTTCGCAGGCGACGGTGGATGCTGAGGATTTTGTGCCCGAAGAGCCGAAACCGATTGAGCAGGAAACGATGGAAAAAGAAAAACCGCTCGACGTGCGAATCGTGGAGCAAATTCCTGAATTTCCGGGCGGTATGACGATGTTTGTGCAATGGCTGACGAAAAACCTGAAATACCCCGAGGCAGCGCGGAACCAGAAACTTCAGGGTAGGGTGGTGGTGTCGTTCATCGTCAATAAAGACGGCAGCGTCAGCGACCTGAAAATTGCGCGTTCTATTAACCCGCTGCTCGACCGCGAGGCGATGCGCGTGATGCGGTTGATGCCACCGTGGAAGCCCGGTATTCAAAACAATGAGCCGTGTCGGACGATGATGGCGATTCCGATTGTGTTTCAATTGTGATTTAGAAGTTCAGACGATAGTTTTTAGAAATTTATTACGAAATAACCATAATATATGCAGAATTCAAACGAAATTTTAAGACTGACGAACCAGTATTTGGAGCAGTTGCCCTACGACCGGCAGCCGAAGTCGCTCTACGAACCCATTAAATATGTGTTGTCGCTCGGTGGCAAGCGCATTCGACCCGTGTTAATGCTGCTGTCGTACGAACTTTTCCGCGACGATTCCGCGACGATTCTTCCGCAGGCGTGCGCCTTGGAAACGTACCATAACTACACGCTTCTGCACGACGATTTGATGGACAATGCCGACCTGCGTCGCGGCCATAAGACCGTGCACCGCCGTTGGGACGCCAACACGGCCATTCTCTCGGGCGACTCGATGCTCGTGCTGGCCTACGAGCGGATGGCGCAGTGCTCAGCAGAAAAGTTGCCGCAGATTCTCTCGCTGTTCACCGAAACCGCCCTTGAAATCGGCGAAGGACAGCAGTACGATATGGATTTCGAGCATCGCAACGACGTGCGCGAAGAGGAATACATCGAGATGATTCGCCTGAAAACGAGCGTTTTGCTGGCCTGTGCCACGAAGATGGGCGCACTGATGGCCGATGCCGACGAGCGCGACGCCGAGTTGCTTTACAAATTTGGCGAACAGTTCGGTCTGGCTTTCCAATTGCAAGACGACTACCTCGATGTTTACGGCGATTCGGCGGTGTTTGGCAAGGCCATCGGCGGCGACATCACGTCGAACAAAAAGACATTTATGCTCATCAATGCGTTGAATCGTGCCGACGAGCAGCAACGCGCCGAACTCCTCCATTGGATTGGTGCTGAAAAATTCAACCGTCAGGAGAAAATCGAGGCCGTCACGCGCCTCTACAACGCGATTGGCGTCGATCGGCTCGCCCAAGAGCGCATCGCCCACTATTTCGACGAAAGTCGCAAATATCTCGATGCCGTCGACGTGTCGGAAGACCGCAAAAACGCCCTTCGCGCCTACGCCAACGAAATGATGTTCAGGAAATCATAATTGTAAATTGTAAATTGTCTAATTGTAAATAATGATCGACACCCACGCACATTTAGACGGCGAAGAATTTCGCGACGACCTTCCCGACGTCATCCAACGCGCTTGCGAGGCTGGCGTAGAAAAGATTTTCGTGCCTGCCATCGACCTGAAATCGTCGAAGGCAATCCTCGAACTCTGCCGCCAACATCCCAATCGCCTCTATCCGATGGTCGGCCTGCATCCCGAGGAAGTCCGAGCCGACTGGCGCGAACAACTCGCCGAAATAAATACCCTTATCCACCCATCACCCATCACCCTACACCCTACACCCATCATCGCCATCGGCGAAATCGGCCTCGATTTCTATTGGAGTCGCGAGCTCGAGCAAGAGCAGTTGGAAGCCTTCGAGGAACAAGTGCGCTGGTCGGTTGAGACACGCCTGCCGCTGATGATTCATTGTCGCAAAGCACAGAACGAAATGGTGAAAATTCTTCGGAAATACGAAAACGACCTGCCCGGCGGCGTTTTCCATTGCTTCACCGGCAATCAGATCGAAGCCCGCGAACTGCTCACCTTCGAGCGTTTCGTGCTCGGCATCGGCGGCGTTCTCACGTTCAAGAAAAGCCACCTGCCCGACGACCTGCCAGCCGCCGTGACCCTCGACCGCATCGTCCTCGAAACCGACAGCCCTTATATGGCGCCCGTGCCCCATCGTGGAAAGCGCAACGAACCCGCTTTCGTTGCCCACGTCCTCCATCGTCTTGCCGAAGCTTATGGCGTTACGCCAGAAGAAGTCGAACAACAGACCAACGCGAATGTTCATCGTGTTTTTTCGGGAATTTGTCAATAAAAAATCCTCGAATTCAGGAAAAATCGGGAAAAATGCC
>CACYQZ010000015.1 GCA_902776665.1 uncultured Prevotellaceae bacterium | reverse complement strand
GGTTGCAAGCAACCTACATGCTGCCCCTCGACTTGCATGTGTTAAGCCTGTAGCTAGCGTTCATCCTGAGCCAGGATCAAACTCTCCATGGTAAATAAATAAATCTATCCCCAAAAAAGGGAAAATAATCCGTCGCCAGAACGCTGCCGAATGTCATGATTAAAGGAATCTATATGACGGTTCGTATCATTCTACCACTCAAAGACCCATTTCCGAAAAGAAATCAAAAAAAGGCCTCGGCTTCCTGTACTACCTTCTGTCTCTATGTAAGTCTGTCAAAGAACTCTATTCTTTTCACTAAGCGAAATCCCCACGAAACACTATATATTTTATATAAGGTGAAACGGAAAATTTTCAGCGAAGCGGGTGCAAAGGTACGACTATTTTCGATAACAACAAAATTTTTTCAAGAAAAAAATGAGAAAAATGTTAGAAAAAAGTTTTTTTAACCAAATCTATGCCTAAACACAAAAAATCTTAAACCAAAGTTGATTCAATGATTCTTGGGGTATGCAATAAATCAGTGATTTTCGCGTTATTGTAGATGATGAAACGATTTTCGACGATATTTTGCAGTATTGTCGTCGTGGCTGTTGCGGTCACGGCATTTTCGGCATGTGGCAGCGACAAACATTTGAGAAAAGCCGAGAAATACTTGGCTTTGGGCGAATATTTCGATGCTGCGACGGAGTTTAAGAAGGCGTACCAAACCACGCCGCCGAAAGAACGCGACAAACGAGGCCAAAGGGCGCTGAAGATGGCGAAATGTTACGCGAAAATCAACCAGACACAGGCGGCTTTGGCTGGCTATCGCAACGGAATCCGCTACAAACAAACTGAACTCGACGACCATCTGGCATACGCCCGACTGCTGCTGAAAAATGGCGAATACAAGGCGGCGGCGACGGAATTTCAAGCCGTGAAAGACTCGCTGACGGCTCGTGGCGAATGGTTCCGCTCGTCGGACGAGAAAAACAAAGAAAGAAAATTGACGGACAAGGCTTTGCTGACACAAAACGGTCTTGAATCGGCTCAAAATGCGCCGAAATGGAAGGAACAAGGGTCGCGCTATACGGTAAAAAAAATGGAAATTTTCAATTCGCGACGCGCCGACTATTCGCCGATGCTTTTCGGTGACGATTTCGACCGACTTTATTTTACTTCAACCCGCAACGAGGCCAACGGCGACGAACTCAGTGGCATCACAGGCACGAAGGCGGGTGACATTTTCTTCTCGGAGAAGGACGACAAGGGCAAATGGAGCCGTCCCGAGGTGGTGCAAGGCGGCCTGAACACCGACTACGACGAGGGCGCGTGCTCATTTTCAACCGACGGACGCGAAATGTACCTCACCATCTGCCAGACCGACCCGAGCAGTCCGCGATTGGCTCAGATTGTGAAGTCGAGCCGTTCTGACGCGTCGTGGAGCAAGCCGACGGAAGTCAAAATCTCGAACGATACGCTCTCGAGTTATGCCCATCCAGCGATTTCGCCCGATGGACAATGGCTCTATTTCTGTTCCGATATGCCGGGCGGAAAGGGCGGTCTCGACATTTGGCGCGTGCGGCTGACAACGAGCGGAATGGGCGGTGTCGAGAACCTCGGCGACCCCATCAACACGCCAGGCGACGAGATGTTTCCTGCTTTCCGACCCAACGGCAACTTCTATTTTTCGAGCAACGGCCACGCCGGAATGGGCGGACTCGACATTTTCATCGCGAAAATCGACCCGAACACCAAACGCTACGTCCTCGAACATCCCGGATATCCGCTCAATTCTCAGGCCGACGACTTTGGAATGACCTTTGAAGGACCGTACAACCGAGGTTATTTCTGTTCAAATCGTGGCGACGGACGCGGCTGGGACCACATCTACAGCTTCGAAAATCCCGAAATCGTGCAGGCCATCAAAGGTTGGGTCTATGAAATGGACGGCTATGAACTGACCGCCTCGGAAGTGCATCTCGTGGGCGACGACGGCACCAACGAAAAACTCTCTGTCCGCAGCGACGGCTCTTTTAATTATGTCGTCACGCCCGGCGTGAGTTATGTGATGCTCGCCACCTGCAAAGGCTACCTCAACCACAAGGAAGAACTGCGTGTCGAACAGGCCGAAGAGTCTGAAGAATACACGCTTCAGTTCCCGTTGGCATCGATTACCGCGCCCGTCTTGATTGACAACATTTTCTACGATTTCGACAAGGCGACGTTGCGTCCCGAATCGACTACGGCGCTCGACGAACTCGTCAAACTGCTCGAAGAGAATCCCAACGTCACCATCGAACTTTCGGCCCACTGCGATTTCAAGGGCTCAGCCGCTTACAACAAGCGATTGTCGCAAAAACGTGCGGAGAGCGTGGTGAACTACCTCATCGAACACGGCATTGCCGCCGACCGACTCACACCCGTGGGCTACGGCAAGGAAAAACCGAAGCGAATCAACAAAAAAGTGGCTTCGAAGCATAAATTCTTGAAAGAAGGCGACGTTTTAACCGAGGAATTTATCCAGAACCTCAGCGAAAAAGAGCAGGAAGAGTGCAATCAGTTGAACCGTCGCACGGAGTTCACCGTTTTGCGCACGACTTACGGAATGTTCGACGAAAAAGGTCAGTTGAAAGAACTTCCGAAGCCGAAAAAACAAGAAAAAGAGTCGCTCGACGACGACGGTTTCGACTACTTTTTAGAATAGAAAAGCCTGTCGCGCTGCTCGAAATTCTCGGCAATGTTCCACGCGACAATCAGCATCAGCAAACCAATCGCGACGATAATCATCAAAGGCGAAATACCTTGAAAATCTATCGACGAGAGGAATCCTATGAAATTGCCCGTCGCGTTGAAAAGCACGCGCTTCAGCAGTCCGATGCCGTCGGCGAAGAAGAAAAAAGCAATACCCACAACCCAGCACACCAGCGTCCAAGCGCGGCGAAGCCATATCGACTGCGACGGCAGTTGTTTCATCACGTGATGCGAAAAACCGTTGTCTTCGATTTCCTGTCGATTCTCTTCGAAAAACATCGCCACGAGTTCGTCGTCGCTCAATGGCTGATTGTTGATGATATTTTTCTTCTCCATATCTTTTTCTCCTTATATAAAATTGTAAATAGTCAAATAGTCAATTAACTATATCCATTTTTTCTCAAAAACATCGCGAGTTTCTGTTTCCCTCGCGAAAGGTGGCTTTTCACCGTTCCCTCGGCCATTTCCGTGATTTCGCTGATTTTGTCGATGGGCTGTCCTTCCATCAGTTGCAGTGTGATGCAACTACGCTCGGCGGGCGAGAGGATGCTCAGTGCCTGCTGCAAGTCGAGTTGTAGCGCGGTGTCGCCTGAATTGGCTTGTCGAAGTGCTACGGCTTGGTCGATTTCCTCCGTGATTTTATGGCTTCGCGTGTAGTCGTAGAACACGTTGTAGGCGATGCGATAGAGCCAAGTCGAGAAATTTGCTGCGCCACGAAACTGCCCGATGTTGAGCCACGCCTTCAAGAACGTTTCCTGTGCCAAATCGTCGCTCAGCGGCTCGTTGCCACCCGTCTGGTTCAGGAAAAACCGGCGAATAGGCGACTGGTATTTCTCAACAAGCCGCCCGAAGGCCCGCTTGTTGTGAAACACCGTCACCTGTGTCAATAGAGTGAGTTCGCCGGCATCCATCGTCGTCCGATTTTACGGATTGATGTTCTCGTTGTTGTCTTTCTTCTTCTGCGACGAGCGGGCAATAAAAACCTGTCCAATACCGTAGCAGAGCACGAGTGCGCCAACGCCGGTGAGCATGTCTGCATCCCAAATGCCGAACATCACCATCATTCCGATACCGATCCAGATGTTGCGGATGCCCCGACGGCGCAGGTAGTCGTCGCTCTGCTTATCGACGGGCATCAGTTCCTCGGGAAGCGGCTGCCCTGTTTCCATCGCCTTCGATGCCAATGCCACACGGTCGTTGTGCTGCCGAAGCAGGTAGCGCATAATCAGAATGATAGCGATAAACGGTGCGAGGGCAAGGAAAACGGCAATAATGAGCATTAGAATGAGAAAAATTCCACCGACAACGCCTACGGAGCCGCCCAGAAAGTTGACCAACCAGTCTGGCATATCCTCGAAATCGTCGGAAACGATGTCGAAATCGTCGTCCACATAAACGCGGGGAACAGTTGAATTTTCTTCGGCGACGCTTGTCGTGTCGGAAAATGCTTCGATGGCCTCGTCGGCATTCGCTTTGTCTGCTGCGGTTGCAGCGTCGTTGTTCACTACGGCAGCGGTGTCGGCCACTGCGTGATGGCGATGTTTCGGCTGGGCAACGGCTGTGGTTCCCAGAGCGATCATCAGCGCAAAAATCATCAATTTCTGTTTCATATTCATTCTTTTTAAGTGCTTGATTTGTCTGTTAGACGTAACGGCTGCTCAAAAAGTTGCAAAGATGCGAAAAAAATGACAGAAAAATTTTTAATCCTTGAAATTCACGGCTCGTTTGAAGCGTTCGATGACCTTGGGAAGGCCTGTGTGCTTGCCTTTGTCCTCGCTGAGTTTGCACGTGTCGTTGTAGAAAGTCCACGACTCCGTAATCTTCACTGCCACGAGTTTGATGACGATGTTCATCGGCTTGATGCCCTCGAAATCGTTGGTGAAATGGGTGCCGATGCCGAACGACGGCTGACACAGTTCCTTCGCATAGTTTTGAATGTCGATGGCGCGGTCGGTATCGAGCGCATTCGAGAAAATCACCTGTTTCGTGCGTGGGTCGATGCCGAGTTGCTCGTATTTTTCGGCGATTTTTTGCAGTTGTTCGCGGTTGTCGCCGCTATCGACGCGAAGTCCCTTGAACTGATTGGCGAAATCTTCTGAGAAATTCAACGCGAAAATATCCCACCCGAAACTGTCGTAAAGGAAAGTTCCGAGTGCACCGCGGAATGTGTGGCGCCACGCCTCCATCGCCATGTGGTTGGCCATTTGCGGACCGTACATTCCACCGATGGCACAAACGAACTCGTGCGCCATCGTGCCGACGGGCGTCAGGTCGTATTTCATCGCCAAATAGACATTGCTCGTACCGACGAAACGCCCAGGCCACTCGCGGCTATTCTGGCAGTCGCGCATCGCCCTGACCACCGTGTCTTCAGCCTCTAAAGAAGCCCTGCGGCGCGTACCGAAATCACTATAGACACAGCCTGCCGCAAGCAATTTCTCGGCTTTCGCGTATGATTTTTTGTAACATTCCTCGTAATCGAGTTTGTCGGTCTGGTTCGTGATGATGTAAAACAGCTCCGAAATGATGGCTAATACCTTGACTTCCAACAAGATCGTGTCGCACCAGTTACCCTCGAAAGAGATATGCAGATGACCCTCTTCGTCTTGCGAAACTTTCACCCACTCGCGACAATAACGGAAGCCTTTCAGATAGCGGTAGAACCACTCGGGCATGAAGTAGCAGCGACGGCGCATGAAAGCGATTTCCTCGTCGGTAATGACAACATTTTCAAGCAGTTCAATTTGGTTTCGCACCTCGTCGGCAAATCCCTTCGGATAGACGGTCTTGTTGCGATCGACAAACTCATATTTAACTTGCGCGCGCGGGAAATTATCAATGACGGCGCAACACATCGACAATTTATAGAGGTCGTCGTCGGTGAAATGGGTGATGATTTGCTTTTGTACCATAGAGTTGTTAGATTTATGTAAATAGGTCGGTTTTATTCATCCTTGTTCAAGCGCAGCAGAATGCTCGTGGCTCCGATGGTGAAAAGCGTTCCATCGGTGATGACACGACGCTCGCGGTCGCCCAAAATCTGGTTATCGACAAAGGTACCGGTGTTGCTTGGACCGTCGCGAAGAACGTAGCGCAAATTGCCCTGTTTATCTCGGCTGACGTTAATGACGCAGTGGGTAATATCGACGCTCGGATCGACCGTTTCAATCGGACAATTGACGCGAGAATCCTTTTGATACCTGCCGATGATATTGTCGCCCATTCGCAATGGAATCACCTGCTTGAAATGGAAGACATTTTCGATGACGACGATGGCTCCACAGCCAAATTCGTTCTCATCGACGTCGGGTTCGGTCTCGTCGCGCTGCAACTTCCGAAGTTTCGAAACGCCCATGCGCACGCCAAACTGACGGCCACAATGGTTGCATTGAAACACGAGCGACTGCCCGTCTTGGTAACGAGATTCATCGAAAATCGTGAACTGGTCGCACTTGGGACATCGCACTCGCTTCATCGTTTCAATTTTTTGTAAAAATTTCGCTTTTCGGCGATTTATTCAGCCGTTTTCATCACCCAACCCTCGGCAAAATCGTTGCTTTTCTGACGCAACGGACGCAGAGCGTTGTAAGCTTCGTTTTCGTTGGAATAACTGCCATAAACGACGCGAATATCCTTACCGTTTTCCACCACACGAGCCTCGTTGAATCCCTTTTGATGCAGGCGTTCCACGAAATCGGCGGCATTCTTCTTACCGACCTGACAGGCCAGCACGATGGTGTAGGACGGACCAACTTTCACCGTTTCTTTTTCGGCTTGTTTTTCAGTCGTCTGCGCCTCGGCAGCCGTCGCGATTTGCTCTGGCGTACCCGTCGTGATGTCTTTCGGCATAATTCGTTTCAGCAATTCCGTGTTGAATTGGGAATTGGCCACCGAGAACTGCGAATCGCCCGACTGCTTCGGGAACAGTGCGATGACCAAAGCGGCGATGCAAGCCGCAGCGACATTGCGAATCGTGGAATATTTGATGAAAATGCCGTCTTTCCGATGCATCGGAACGGTTTTCGCAAGAGATTCGCCCTCGTTTTCCTGAGCCGTCGATTGTCCGAGTTTACCCATTTCAAAGGAGTTCAACCCATAGAGCGAAGGTGTCAGAATACCTGCCTCGTTGGGCGTAAATTCGTAGCGACCGTCGGCAGTGAGGCTGATGGTGCCCAAATCGTTGAACTCAAACTGGCCTTTTTCGGCCAAAATCTGCTTCAGTTCCTCGACTTCAGCGGCAATTCGGCGCAAAGCCTCGGGATAGCTGATGTCGTAGGTTTCGACATACGACTGCGCCAACAGCGAGTCGTTCAGCCGGAGTTGGGGATTGAAGCCGAGCGTGCGCAGAGGTGGCAGGAAAATGCCTTCCGACTCCTCATAGCGGGAACTCAAGTGATGCGCCATAAAACCGCCAAAATCGGGCACAATGACGCAATCGTTCTCCAACAAAAGGATTTCAATATGCTTTTCTAATTGAATCATAACTCTCTGTTTTTCAATGTATTACATATTCATACCGCCATCAACCTGAATCACCTGACCGCTGACATACGACGAGAGGTCGCTAGCGAGATAAACCGCCGTATTGGCGATGTCCTCGACCGTTCCACCGCGACGAAGTGGAATCTTCTGCTTCCACTGTTCACGAATTTCGTCGGGAAGTTGCGCCGTCATAGCAGTTTCGATGAAGCCCGGCGCAATGGCATTGGCACGAATGCCCTTCATACCCATTTCCTGCGCCACCGACTTCGCCAAGGCAATCATTCCGGCCTTCGACGCAGCGTAGTTGGCCTGACCGGCGTTGCCATGCACACCCACGACGCTCGCCATGTTGATAATCGAGCCTTCGCGCTGCCGCATCATAATGGGCAGACAGGCGTGGATGAAGTTGAAAGCCGACTTCAGGTTTACGGCAATCACCGCGTCCCACTGCTGTTCAGTCATGCGAAGCATCAAACCGTCTTTCGTGATTCCGGCGTTATTGACGAGGATGTCAATCGAGCCAAATTCCTCCTTGACCTGCTTGACAACCTCTTCCGTCTGCGCAAAATCGGCGGCATTCGAGGCATAACTCTTCGCCTTCACGCCCAACGCAGCGATTTCATTTTCCGTTTCCTGATTGACTTCCAAGTCGGTGAAAGCGACATTGGCTCCTTCGGCGGCAAATTTCAGCGCGATGGCCTTTCCGATGCCGCGTGCAGCACCTGTGACGAGTGCTGTTTTTCCTTCTAATAATTTCATAAATCTTATTTTTTAATTATTTGACTATCAATGAATTATACGATTTCATTAAAATGACTTGTTAATCTTTCCGAGTGCACCATAGACCACCTTCGCCACCTGCGGTTTCGTGGCCTCTTCGGTCATTCCGTGGGCGATGCGACCGTAGATGTACGGCACTTCAAGACCCTTGATGCAATAGTGGGTGATGTCGGCAACGAGGTCGATATTCTCGATGTCGAACTCTCCGTCCTCCTTGCCCTCGGTATAGACCTTTCGGAAGAGTTTAATCTCCTCGTCGTCGAAGTTCTTGCGCACTTTTTCCACCGTCCAGATGTTGCGGAAAAACTCAGCGCGCAGATTACCATTTCGCACGACGGTTTCCTTAATCGAACTCAAGTGCGTGTAGATGAGTTCGATGATTTTGTCTTGCGGACGTATTTTTTTCGCGGCCACTTCGTCGAGTTTGTCGCTCAGTCGCTCCAGCTCCGACTCGATGACGGCGGTATAGACATCTTCCTTGCTTTTAAAATAGGTGTAGAGCGTGCGGCGACCTTTTCCCGAGGCCACGGCAATGTCGTTCATCGTCGTGTTGGCGATGCCGTTCTTGGCGAATAATTGTCGCGCCACTTCCACTAATTTCTGTCTTGTCTTCGATATCGACATAGGCGTTTGTTCGAGTATTTTTGCTATTTTTTACACACTGACAACATACTGTGCAAAATTAGTATTTTTCGATGATTCTCGCAAATAATTGTCCACAAAAATCTTAAAAATCTACTTTTTTATTTTTTTTCGCGATATTTTTTTGCTGTTACAAAAAAAATGTGTACCTTTGCAATCGCATTTCACGAAAATGCCGTCATTTTGACGAAAATAACATCGCGGAGTGGAGCAGTTGGTAGCTCGCCAGGCTCATAACCTGGAGGTCGCATGTTCGAGTCCTGCCTCCGCAACTTCAGAAGTCCGATTTGTCGGACTTCTTTCGTTTTCAGCTATTTTTCGTAGTAATAATACCAATAAGTGTTGCCATAGACGTCGCGCAGTCGGGCCTTGTTGCGACCACATTCGCGCATCAGTTTCTGGAAATCGGCAAAGTCGGTTTCGGCCACCTCGTGTTTGTAGGCGACGACGGGGTTCGAGCGCAGGTGGTTGTAGAGCACGAGGGCTTCGCGGTAGTGCTTCGGCAGCGACGAATCGAGGTCGTAATAGCGCTTGACCTTCTGGGCAAAAGCGTCGATTTTCCGATCTAAAAGATAACTGCACAACACGAAATCGCCCTGCGGCACTGGAACGAATTTATCATTCGGATACATCACCGTCAATGCTGTTTTTCCATTCGGAATGAGCACCTGTGAACCACCGACAAGCGGATATTCAAAAAGTCGTTCACCCATCTGGTGACTTTTGGCAAGAGCGTGGATACGGAGCAGGGTCAGGCTCGAATCGGTGGCGAGTGACTTCTGCCCTACTCGCAAAGCACCCTCGTAGTCGCGCTTCAACAACAGCGATTCGGCACGCATCCGATAATGGAAAACGTCATCGTTATTGGCGAAAAATCCGATGAAGAAAAATCCGAAACACAACAGCAAAACGTTGCTCCAAAACACCTTTGAAAAGATGCCAACGGGCTTGCGAACCTTCTCGAAAACCTCGTATTTCCTCACGAGATAGGCCACAAAACAAACCACCGCCAACAGCAGGGGCGCGAGCCACAGCCACGGTCCAAACGACCCATGATTGCTGCCGCTGATTTTGACGGATGTCAGGACGAGCAACGCCAGCAGCGACGGGTAGAAAGTCAAGGCGTGGGCGCGGTAAGTGAGGCGGGTGATGCCCAGGAAAACGAGGTGAAGGCAGAAGAGTCCTATGGTGATGAGCACGGCACCAATCAGGCGGTCGTAACGAGTCTGACCGCCCGAAAACACGTGCTGGGCCGCAGCTATCACGTCGGCTTGGTAGAAATAGAGGTAGCAAAACGTGAACAGCACGAAAAGCACTGCACAAACCACGTTTATGAGTTTGCTGTTATTGTTAGAAAGGTTTCTCGATGCCATTTTTCACTCTCATTTTTATTTTTTCTCGCGTAACGAAATGGCGAAGCCGCCAGCGCGTGCCATTTTCAACTTGAGCACCGTCTTGTGATTGACCGTTTTGCGCGTGATGGTATAGGCCTGCGGATTGGTCTGATAGTCGGCGTCGGGCGCATCGGCGTAGATGATGGCCTCGTATTTCGTGCCGGGCTTGAGGAAGTCGAGTTTGAGATTGACCTTGCGCGACTGCTCGTCAGTGATGCCTCCAACGTACCAAACATCGCGTGGCGTGGCACCGACGAGGTCGGCGGCAGTGGCATCGTCTGGGAGCGCATAAACGAATCGCGTGACACTGTTGATGGCGTTTTTCTTACCGTCTTTCAGCGCTGAAACACCTTCGGCAGCCTTGTTCAGCGTGGAAAGTTTCGGATGGCGTGCGGTGATGATGTAGTCGCCAGGCTCGGCATCGATGTAGATGGTCTTGTCCCAATCGACCGCCACGTCTTTGATGAACTGGAAAGCATCCATGAACTTTTCGTAGCACTGCGGCAGGTCGGCAGCCATCTGGAGCGGCGAATAGAACGTCACGTAAAGACCCAATTGGTTGCAAATCGTGTGGTTCATCTGATTATCCCAACCCGAGGTTTTTCTGAGATCCATCTCGAAAATACCGGGCGTGTAGTCCATCGGACCGCCTTGCAGTCGGGTGAATGGGAAAATCGTCGTGTGACCGGGCTTGATGGCGTCGCGGAACTCAGTTCCCATCGCGCTCTCGTTGCCAATCATGTTCGGCCACGTGCGGCACAGTCCCGTCGGTCGCACGGCCTCGTGGGCATTGACCATGATTTTGTGGCGTGCGGCCTCGGTGATGGCGTAGTGGTAGTGGTTGATGAGCGGTTGGCTGTAGTGATATTCGCCGTAGGGGATGATTTTTCCGACATAGCCGCTTTTCACTGCGTTGTAGCCGTATTCATTCATCAATTGATAGGCTTTTTCCATCCATCGCTCGTAATTGACTGTAGATGAGGAAGTTTCGTGGTGCATGATGAGGCGAATTCCTTTCTCATGGGCATATTTGTTGAGTGCAGGCAGGTCGAAGTCGGGATAAGGCGTAAGGAAGTCGAAAACGAAGTCCTTTTGTTTGCCATACCAGTCTTCCCAACCTTCGTTCCAACCCTCGATGAGCAGGCCGTCGAAGCCGTTTTCAGAGGCGAAGTCGATGTATCGGCGCACGTTCGCATTGTTGGCACCGTGATTACCGTGCGGTTTCGATTTGGCGTAGTCGGTCACTCCGAGTTGCACAGACGGATAGTCGTTGGTGTAAGACCACTGGCTCACGCCCGAAATCATCTCCCACCACACGCCCATGTACTTCACGGGATGAATCCACGAGGTGTCGTCGATGGCGCACGGCTCGTTGAGGTTGAGCACGAGGCGCGAGGCGAGCACGTCGGTGGCACTTTTGCAGACCATGATGCTGCGCCACGGGGTTTTGCAAGGGGCTTGCAAACGACCTTTCACGCCCTCGGCATCGGGTGTGAGATGGGTTGTGAATACGAAATTCTTGTCGTCGAGGTCGAGATTCGTCGTGGGATAGTCGAGCACGGCGGCCTCGTGGATGTTGATGTAAATTCCGTCGTCGGTTTTCATTTGCAGAGCGGTCTGTACGCCAGTCTGCGAAAATCCCGTCCACGGCCATCCACCACGCTTGTGAACGTCGTCGGAAAGGTTGCGAATTTCTGAGAGGCGCGACTGCGTGGGGTTGAATTCCTGCGTGGAATAGTCGCCCGGAATCCACCATGCGGTATGGTCGCCCGTCATCGCGAATTGCGTCAGTTCCTCCTTGATTTGGAAGTAAACCAACGCGTTTTCGAGCGGAAATTCATAGCGGAAACCCAGTCCGTCGTCGTAAAGGCGGAAGCGAATATCCATGGCGACGTCCTTCTTCTCTTTCTCGGTCTGCGGTTGCTTCAGTTTCACCAGCAATTCTTCGTAATGGTTGCGAATGTTGGCCTCCTCGCCCCAAACGGGCTGCCAAGTTTCGTCGAAATCGTCTGTTTTAAAGGCTGCCAAATGGAAATCTCGATCGAGTTTCGTGCCGCCTCGCAGTTCAAAACCGAGTTTCGAGGGCAGAATGACCGCCTGACCGTTGCGACTGAGCGAATACGTGGGCACACCGTCGGCCATGGTGAACCGCATTTCCAATTGTCCGTCGGGACTTTTGAGCACAAAAGAGGTTTGCTCGTCTGAAGCGCAAACCGAACTCGGCAGCAGCATCGCCATTGCTAAAATGATGAGAAAGAGACTTGATTTTTTCATTGTATCGTTAGTTTTTTATGATTGATTTCTGACAAGTACCACCGCAGAGCGTGCCGGAACATAGAGTTTGAGCCATTCTTTTCCGTCGGCGGCATAGAGCGGGTCGAAGTTGGTAAAATGAACGACGGAATCGTCGGCGAGGCCGTTTCCGCCGAACTCGCAGGCATCGGTGTTGAGCACGACGCTGTACGAACCTTTCGGAACAAGGAATCCGTAGTCGGCGAAACTGCGCGTGGGCGAGAAGTTGAACACGAAAACGAGGTTTCCCCGCATAAAGGCGAGGATTTGGTCGCCGTCGTCGTGCCAGATTTCCACGACTTTCGTGCTGTTGAATCGCGGCTGACTCTTGATGACGCGCAACATTTCGCGGTCGAAATCGCCGAGCCAATGGTAGCAAAGTTCCTGATTATCAACGAGATTCCACTGCCGACGGGCGTATTTGTGGCTCCAGCCGTTGCCATCGCGTGGAAAATCAATCCATTCGGGATGGCCGAACTCGTTGCCCATAAAATTCAGGTAGCCGCCGTTGATGGTCGAGGCCGTCACAAGGCGTATCATCTTGTGGAGGGCGATACCGCGCTCGGCCACTCCGTTGAGGTCTTTCTTGGCAAAATGCCAGTACATATCGGCGTCGATGAGGCGGAAAATGATGGTTTTATCGCCCACGAGCGCTTGGTCGTGCGACTCGCAGTAACTGATGGTTTTCTCGTCGGAACGGCGATTTTTCACCTCCCAGAAAATAGAACTCGGCTTCCAATCTTCGTCGCGAAGTTCCTTGATGGTCTTGATCCAATAGTCGGGAATGTTCATCGCCATCCGATAGTCGAAGCCATAGCCGCCGTCCTTGAATTTTGCAGCGAGTCCGGGCATTCCGCTGACTTCTTCGGCGATGGTGATGGCGTTGGGATTCACCTCGTGGATGAGGCAGTTGGCAAGCGTCAGGTAGCAAATCGCGTTGTCGTCCTGATGGCCATTGAAGTAGTCGCCGTAGTTCGTGAACGCTTCGCCGAGCCCGTGTGAATAATAGAGCATCGAAGTCACACCGTCGAAGCGGAAGCCGTCGAAATGGAATTCCTCAAGCCAATAGCGGCAGTTCGACAGCAGGAAATGCAGCACCTCGTCCTTGCCGTAGTCGAAGCAGAGCGAGTCCCACGCGGGATGCTCATGGCGGTCGCCAGCATAGAAAAATTGATTCGGGTCGCCGGCGAGATTGCCAAGCCCTTCGAGTTCATTTTTCACGGCGTGCGAGTGGACGATGTCCATGATGACGGCGATGCCGTTGCGATGGGCCTCGTCGATGAGTTCCTTGAGTTCCTCGGGCGTTCCGAAACGGCTCGAAGCGGCAAAAAACGAACTGACGTGGTAACCGAAAGAACCGTAGTAGGGATGCTCCTGAATCGCCATGATTTGGATGCAGTTGTAGCCGTCGGCGATGACGCGTGGCAGCACTTTTTCGCGAAATTCGACGTAGGTGCCGACCTTTTCGGCATCCTGACCCATTCCGATGTGACATTCATAGATGAGCAGGGGCGATTTCGTGGGTCGGAACACACGCTTTTTCCAACGATAAGGCTGTTCGGGATTCCAAACCTGTGCCGAGAAAATCTTTGTGTAATCGTCTTGCACGACGCGACGCACCCATGCCGGAATGCGCTCGCCCTCCCCCCCATTCCACCGCACTTTCATCTTGTAGTGCTGACCGTGTTTCAGGGCATTTTCGGGCAGTTTCAGTTCCCAGTTTCCTGTTCCGGCAATGCGTTTCGCCTTGTATTCGGGTCGTTCCTGCCATTCGTTGAAGTCGCCGATGAGGAAAATCTCCGTCGCATTCGGTGCCCACTCGCGAAAGACCCAGCCTTTCGCCGTTTTGTGAAGGCCGAAATACAGATGTCCCGACGCAAATTCGCTGAGCGTGGTCTTGCCGTTGCGCGTCAGTTGGTCAATTTTCCACTGTGCGTGATCGTGGCGACCTACGATGGCTTGCTCAAACGGCTCCAAATAAGGGTCGTTTTGGACGATTCCAATATGTTTTTTCTTCATTATTCTAATTTTTTACCTTAAAAATTGCCTTTCGCAACATCGGCTCTTGGGTGATGCAGGGCGCATGGCCGTCTTGTGGAAAGAAAATGGCAAACATGCCAGGCTTGCAGGTGACATAACTCTGCGGAACAGCCTCTGGCACAAGTGCATAGTCGCCATCCTCGTGGAATTCAGCTTCGGGCAGTTCGGAAACGGGAATGTAGCCGTAGGTCTCGGTGCCACTGAAAGGAATCTGAATGTCAATCAGTTTCCGATGGTATTCGATAACGGCTTCGTCGCGAGTTTTTCCCTTCGCTTCCTGGATATTCACGAAAAGGTCGTCACCCTTGATTTTGTGGATCCCTGTCGGCAGCGCGTTCATGTCGTTTTCGGCGAGGAAAGCTGCCACTTCTTTGAAAAGCGGATTCAAAGCGTAGTACTTTTCAAGATTTTCTAATTTGTCGATAACCATAATATCTATTTACAATTTGACAATGTTCAATGTTCAATGTTCCATGTTCAATGTTCAATGTTCAATCCGTAATCCTGCGACCATTCACATAGCGACCTTTCGCCGTGACCTTGCCGTTGGAATCCTTTTCGACAAAAGTTCCGTCGCGGCGGTCGTTGGCATAAGAGCCTTCGAATCGTGTGCGGTCTTTATTGATTTCCACGGCGTTGCCATTGCGCATTCCGTTCTGATAGATACCGCGAAATTTGCTGCCATCGGCAAACGAGATGCGCACATCGCCGTCGAGTTTTCCATTTTTGAACGAGCCTTCGTAGAGGTCGCCGTTTTTCTTCCGTAGTTTACCCTGGCCGTGCTGCAAGTCGTTTTTCCACTGGCCTACATACGAGTCGCCATTGCTCCAGACGAGCGTTCCCTGACCGTTTTTGTCGCCATTGAGGAAATGACCCGTGTATTTGTCGCCGTTGGCAAAGCGAAAAACGCCATCGCCCGTGCGGTTTCCATCGACATAGCCACCCTCATAGACATCGCCGTTCTGGAATTTGTAGATACCGCGACCATGCTGGCTGTCTTCCTTCCAGTCGCCCTGATAGGTATCGCCGTGAGCATACCGATAAAAGCCCTTGCCCGAGCGCATATTGCTCTCCCACATACCATCGTAGGAGCTGCCGTCGCCCCAGTAGAAATAGCCTTTGCCGTTCTTCTCGTCGTTGCGCCAGTCGCCTTCGTAGTACGAACCGTCGGAAAACGTGTATTTTCCCTTGCCCTGACGCTTGTCGTGGAACCAGTTTCCGTCGTAAACGTCGCCATTGTAATAATACATCACGCCGTGACCCTGCTGGTAGTCGCGGTCCCATAGGCCGACGTATTTGTTATCGTTCAAGAAATAATACGTCCCACGCCCATGCTGATGGCCGCGAATCCACTGTCCGTCGTACTTCTCGCCATCGGCAAAGATGTAGATGCCTTCGCCCTCGCGTTTGCCGCGCACGTAATAGCCTTCGTATCGATTGCCGTTCTGATAGACCGTCGCACCCTTTCCATGCGGTTTTCCGTTGAGCATTTCACCCTTGTATTCGCCCCGAAGGTCGTCTTCCGTCACCGAGCACGAACCGAGGGAAATCTTCTGCGCCATGCCGAATACAGGCATCAGCGCCATCATTGATATAATAATTCTGTGTTTCACGATTTTGTCATTTTTAATGAATTGATGCACAAAATTAAGCAATTCTTCGCAGACAACAAAATCGATTATGTTTTTTTTAAAATAGAAAACGATTGATAACGTTTCACAACCCTTTGAAACGAATCGAAAGGATACAAAAGTGTCAGACTACAACAATTTTTCGCTTGTTGCAGCCTGACCAAATGACTACTTTATGATGATTAAGAAATCGTCAATTTAGTTCTTGAAGAAGTCCTTCACGGCTTCGTTGGGAACCATCTGCTCGTCGAAGATGTAAGCACCCGTCTTCGGGCTCTTCACCATCTTGATAACCTTTGTGTATGCGCGACCGTCCTTGTTACCTTCCTGGAGGGTTGCCACGGTTTTCTTTGCCATAGTTCTTGAATTTTAATGCTTAAATAATTCTTACTTGATTTCCTTGTGAACCGTCATACGCTTCAAGATGGGATTATATTTCTTAATCTCCATGCGCTCGGGCGTGTTCTTGCGGTTTTTCGTGGTGACATAACGGCTCGTGCCGGGCAGTCCGCTTTCTTTCATTTCGGTGCATTCGAGAATCACCTGCACTCTGTTGCCTTTAACTTTCTTAGCCATATTTCTTAATCTCCTATAACTTTAATGTCTTTCCAATCGACATGGCCCTTGGCAACAGCCTGCTTCAGAGCGGCGTCGAGTCCGACTTTATTGATGAGACGAAGACCAGCGGCACTGATCTTAAGACTAACCCAGCATTCCTCTTCCACATAGTAGAATTTCTTGCTGAAAAGATTGACGTCGAAGCGCCTTTTCGTGCGGTGCTTCGAGTGAGACACGTTGTTACCAACCTGTGCCTTCTTTCCTGTGATTTGACAAACTTTCGACATTGTTATCTTTCTGTTTTTGTTATGTTTCTATCGTGCTTATTCCAAACAGCGTGCAAAATTACTATATTTTTCCGAACCGACAAAATTATTCTTAAAAGAATCGTGCAAAATTAAGTTTTTTTTTGTTTTTCACCCTCAAAACAGGTTAAAAGGCTTCTTTTTCATCATCTAAAATCCAATTTTTCGGGTTTCTTTTGTTTCAAGTTTTTGTTTTTTGCCATAGTTTTTTCTACAAAAGTTGGATTATTTTTTCGGACTCATTCATTTCCTTGACATAATCTTTAAAATCAGAGACACCATGGCTAACACGCAAACCAATGATGTGCATAATGCCGCCGTAGCCTGCTAAATGATAATTGATTGTATCTTGCTTTGTTTCAGACGGATATACAAAACCTCCATTATTAGACTTCGTACTATACATATACGAAACCACCTGATACAAATCTTCGCGTGCAACACCATTGTGTAGGCGCTTGTATTTGGCATCGAGAATGAAGTCCTTTTTCCAAAAGTCGGGATAAAGTCGGCGACTATTTTTGCTGATAGTCTCATCTTCAGCTTCATTTTTAAACATACGCAAACCACCTTTGTGCCTTTTATTTTCAGGATGCCGGAAACCACTTTTTTTCAAAATCGTATTCAAATACTCCTCCCATAGCCAAGCACCATCAAACAAAACGCCATAAACTTTGTCTTTCTCCTGTCCGTATTTGAGAGATTCGTGGCGGAGGATTCGCAGGCAAAGGTTTTGGAGGTCGGTGTATGCCGAAAAGTAGGGATGGCGTATGGGGCGCAGGTTTTGGTTGATGACTTTCATACGTTCCCGCACATTGTACGATTGCGTTGCAAGAGTGATTTGCGTGATGCAACTTTTGGTTTCTGGGTCATTGTTCAAAATAGTGCCCCCGTGCTCTTTGGTGCGGATATATTCTATGGTGTGGCGGACCAGCTGCGTAACTTCGTTGTCATAACTGTGTTCGCGTGTTGAATAGGCAACAGCCCCTCGAAAAGGAATGTTTTCGCGGATATGCCGATTTACGTCAATCGGTCCCCGAATGTTAGCGTCGTTGTATTCAAATCTTCTGTATTTTTTGAACAATCCCTGCGAAAGTGCCTTCTTCAAGAAGTGAGGAAACAGATATAGAAGAAAATCGAAAATGTCCTCTTGTCGGGTTGTGTGTTTTATATCAAACAGGTTGATAGAAAACACTTTCTGGAGCATATAATGAAGGAAATAGTCTTCCCCGTCATCTTTGGCAAAACGAGATTTGATGTCCAATTGTGTGTCGTTCACTCCCACAAAACCCATAATGTTTCCCGTAGAGATTTCATCATCACGCATAGAGATTATACAGTTCTCACTGATTTCATCGCCATAACGGTGCAAATCTCTTGGGAACACCAAAAGATTGGGGTTGTCGTCCAAAGAAAGTTCGCCAATTTTAATGTCGGAAATTTTCAGCAAACTTGCCTTGTCCGAATCAGGAACCTTACTCCTGCTGTTGTCCGTTATCTGAATCAGACTCATTGTCGTAAGCCGCTTTTAGAGTTTTCATTTTTTCTTCCAGATTTTGCATACCTCTAAGATATTCACGTAGAAGTCCTTCAAGATGATTGTCCCACAATTGCTGGAAATCACCGTTGTAGTTTTTCAGTTTTAGAAAATATGCGGGACCAATGTGATAAGCGGTAGAAAGACCTTCGATTTTTTCAATTTCCTTGTTGAGTCGGTTCATTCGTTCTTTTGCCTCGTCTGCGTAGTTTCCAATTCCATTCTCGCTGTCATAAAGCATTTCAACTCTGTCTATAGCTTTGATTTCCTTGAACGCAAATCTCCGGCGGAAAGCAAAATCCATACTCTCCACGCTTCGGTCGATGTCGTTCATGGTGCCAATAATATAGACGTTTTTGGGAACGAAAAAACCTTCATAAAATTCATCATCCTCATCAACAAGATTCTGATATTGGGTTTTAACTTTTCCATCAGTTCCACGATACCCAGGGTCAATTGAGAAAAACAACTCACCGAAAATCTTGGAAAATTCCCCACGGTTGATTTCGTCAATAATCATCACATACTTTTTGTTAGGATTTCTTACAGCAGTTTTGCAAAAATCTTTAAAAACTCCATTTCTCCGTTCAAATCCAACAATACCGTTTTCATCTTGTTTTGGCCTTAAGCCTTCAACGAAATCTGTATAGTCGTAACTCGGATGGAACTGTACAAACCAGAATTCACCATTATTGTCGATTTTTCCACCTTCTTGCAACACCTCACCTTCCTTTATGTTAAAATTGCTATAGAGAATATGCATAAAACTCCAAGGGGAAATATTTTTGTTTTTCGTCAAAGACTTGTAAAAGTTGTAAATGGCTTTATTTTGTTCAAAAATACTTTTATTTTTACTCTCAATATTGAACATAGACAAAATGTTTTCAATATGTGTTTTGCTATAGATTGGAGCATATTCTTCTGGATAATATGTAGAGAGAATTTTCAAAATAAACGAATCTCCAAATTTTTTTGCCATAGACGACGGATTGTTGTCCTTGACCATTTCATAAATATCAGATGCAAGAACAGTCATCAACTCATCCTCACTTTTGTCCTTTTCTTGTTTCAAATACCCATGAACTTTATATTCGCCGTCTGATTTGCTCCAATACAATAAATAAGAACGAGAAGAACCTGGAAAATAATAACCTAATGGTTTTAATTTTCGTTCCATCCAATAGCAGAAATTGTTTTCGTTCTCGTCGCTATTTCCAATACAATAATCTTCAAGCGACATAAATTGTAGTTTTTTTATAGGGAACTGATTGTAAAAATCCTCCAATATTTTTTTATATTGCAGTTCTTGACTCTCATCTACTTTATAGTTCTCAAGAAGTGATTCCAATATCTTTATCGGAGTCCCCTTTACTTCTTGTAAAATAACTTCTTTTGCAATTTCTTTCGCAAGATAGGTTTTACCTGTTCCGGGTGCCCCAGTTAGAATGAGGTTGTGGTTGGATTTGAGAATATTTATATATTTCTGCATATTAAAAAAATTGTTTATGTTTTCTATAATACCAATATTAGTGTTCTTGTCTATTTGCTGTGGGGATGAAATTTGTTTTGAACCATTTGCTGTCCAATCTCCAAAATTTAGATCTTTTCCTTTTAAAGATATTATTGGTGATAATTTTTTTGAAAGAGTTCCTATAGATGGGGTTTCATCGTTTCCAATAACAATTCCCATATAATAGTAATTCCATTCCCATTTGATACGTTGAGCAACAATAATACAGTCACCTTTTGAAATTGAAGCAAATTGTTGTCCTTTGATTTTATCTAAATTCCATCCAACAGCTGCAATTCTTTTTTCAAACATTTTTGAGGCATAGTTTTCCCCATTGTTGTAAATATTGGGACTAATAACGTAATAGTTCATTTCAAAATTCTAATTATAAATGTTATATTTTCGATTTCTCCTCGCAATCTATGCAATAAGTTTCAGCATCGGTAAATGCGCTTTGATTTTGCAAAGATAAAAAATATTTTTCAATTCACCAAATTTTCTTTTTTGGTATTCTGTCGAAATTACAAGATTTCCCTCGCAATCCACGCGCAAGCTTCTGCGTCGGCAAGAGCATGGTGGTGATTCTCTAAATGGTAGCCACAGGCGGCGGCAACAGTGTGGAGTTGGTGGTTCTCCAAATCGGGCAGCACACGGCGTGAAACGCAGAGTGTGTCATGAAATTCGTAGTCGGGATAGTCCATCTGATAGACGCGAAAAACGGCTTTCAAACAACTTTCATCGAAAGGACGGTTGTGCGCCACGAGTGGCAATCCCTCAATCAACGGCTCGATTTGCGACCAAACATCGGGAAAAATCGGGGCATCGTCGGTGTCGGCACAGCAGAGACCGTGTACCTGACTGCACCAGTAATTATAATAATTCGGCTCGGGCTGAATCAACGAATAGAACGAATCGACAATTTCACCATCGCGAACAATGACAACTCCCACGCTGCAAACGCTACTGCGCTCGTGGTTGGCTGTTTCAAAATCGATTGCTGCAAAGTTTCGCATCATCCCGACAAAAATATTTTTCTTATTTTTCTACCTCGATTTCGGTCAAATCGTGGTCGATAAGGTACTCGAGGAAGAGTTTCAGGGCTTTGCGCGTGGCGATGGCGAGGTTGATGTCGCGACCTTCGTCCTCGGTGAGTTTGCAGGTGCGAATGTCGTTGCCGCCGCCGTAGGCAAGCCAAATTGTGCCGACGGGAATCTCGGGTGTACCACCGCCCGGACCTGCAATGCCAGTGGCGGCAATGGCGTAATCGACGTTCAACGCCTCGCACGCGCCTTGCACCATCTGAATGGCGACTTCCTCGCTGACGGCGGTCTTTGCTTCGAGCGTTTCGTGGCTCACGTGCAGCAGTTTTTCCTTGATTTCATTGGTGTAGCAGATGATTCCACCCTTGAAATAGTTCGACGCACCCGGCACGGCAATGATGGCTTCGGCAATGCGTCCACCCGTGCAACTTTCTGCCGTTGCGAGCGTTTTTCCGTTGTCGTAGAGGTACTGCTGTATCTCTTTGCTGATGATTTTGTTTTCTAAGCTCATTATTTTAATTTACAATTTGACAATTTACAATTTGGTTTTTGAGAATGCGGGCGCATCAATCGGACAAAAATCGCCGTCTTGATATTTGAAATAGCCTGTAATGGCAATCATCGCAGCATTGTCGGTCGTGTAACTGAACGGCGGAATATACACCGTCCAACCGTAGCGACGGGCGTAGTCGTGGAAGGCATTGCGCAGGCCGGTGTTGGCCGAAACGCCACCTGCCACGGCGATGTGTTTGATACCCGTGTGCTTCGCGGCTTTCAGCAGTTTTTTCATCAGAATATCGACGATGGTGAATTCGAGCGAGGCCGCCAAATCTTCCTTGTGATTCTCGATGAAGTCGGGCTCGTCCTTGATCCAGTCGCGCAAATTGTAGAGAAATGAGGTTTTCAGACCCGAAAAACTATAGTCGAAGCCGGCGATGTGCGGCTCAGCAAACTTGAAAGCGTGCGGATTGCCTTGTCGGGCGAGTCGGTCGATAATCGGACCGCCCGGATAGCCGAGTCCCATTACCTTCGAGCATTTGTCGATGGCCTCGCCGGCAGCGTCGTCGATGGTTTGACCGAGAATTTCCATATCGTTGTAGGCGTTCACCTTGACAATCTGCGAATTGCCACCGCTCACGAGCAGACAGAGGAACGGAAAAGGCGGAATCGCCGCCTCCTCAGGGGAAAGGGGGCTTTTGATAAAATGCGCTAAAACGTGCCCCTGCAAGTGGTTCACATCGATGAGTGGAATGCCCAACGACCGCGCAAAACCTTTCGCGAAACTCACACCGACGAGCAACGACCCCATCAGTCCGGGACCGCGTGTGAAGGCGATGGCCGAGAGTTGTTCCTTCGTGATTCCTGCCTGCCGAATGGCCTCGCTGACGACCGGCACGATGTTCTGCTGATGGGCGCGTGAAGCCAGTTCCGGCACCACCCCACCGTATGCCTCGTGCACCGCCTGCGATGCCGTGACGTTCGACAGCAGTTCGTCGTTTCGCAAGACAGCCGCCGACGTGTCGTCGCAACTCGACTCTATACCTAATATATAAATGTTATCCATTTACAATTTACGAATGTTCAATGTTCAATGCTCAATGCTCAATGTTCAATACGAAATAATCTCCGGCCCGTCTTCGGTCATCAACAGCGTGTGTTCCCACTGTGCCGAGGGCAGTTCGTCCTCCGAAATCACCTCCCAACCGTAAGGGTCGTCGCCGTCGATAAAAACTTTCCACGTACCCATATTGATCATCGGTTCAATCGTGAAAACCATCCCCGGAACGAGCAACATTCCCGTGCCTTTCTTGCCGTAATGAGCCACGTCGGGCTCCTCGTGGAACGCATTTCCCACGCCATGGCCGCATAAGTCGCGCACCACGCCATAGCGATAGCGTTTGCAATGGTTTTCGATGGCATTTCCGATGTCGCCGACGTAGCCCCAAGGCCGCGCCGCCTCGATGCCCAATTCCAAACATTCACGCGCCACGCGCACTAGTTGTTCCTTTTCGGGCGTCGTTTTTCCAATGATAAACATTCGCGCAGCATCGGCGAAATAACCATCGACAATCGTCGTGAAATCGACGTTGATGATGTCGCCTTCCTCGAGAATATCGGTCTCCTTCGGAATGCCGTGACAAACCACCTCGTTGATGCTCGTACAGACGCTCTTCGGGAAGCCCTCGTAGCCCAAACAGGCGGGTGTGGCATTGTGCCGCTTGCAATAATCCATACAAATTTCGTCGATTTCAAGCGTGCTCATTCCAGCACGGATATGCTTCGCCACTTCGTCGAGAACGCCTGTGTTTACAACACCTGCACGACGAATACCCTCGATTTGCTCGGGTGTCTTAATCAGTTCGCGCGTCGGCACGAGTTTTCCCTTGTTTTCAAGGTACATGATTTTGCGGTCGAACTCCGTCGGTTGCTCTCCCGAACGGCAACGCCACCGTTTTTTCTTTCCAAAAGCCATGGTTTTTCGTTAAAATTTGCCTGCAAAGGTACGAAAAATTCGATGAAGCGAGGGCATATTTCGAAAAAAATCACTAATTTTGCAAAAAGTATAAACAAGAATCGAAAAAATATGAAGAAAATTGTATTGATTACAGGTGCGACAAGCGGCATCGGACTCGCTTGCGCAGAGAAATTCGCTGCCAACGGCGACAAATTGATTCTGACGGGAAGAAACGAGCATCGACTCGCCGAAATCAGAAAAAATCTGACGGAAAAGGGATGTGAAGTGTTCACGCTGGCTTTCGACGTGAGAGACCGCGAAAAAGCCAAGAAATTCATGAGCGGACTGCCCGACGATTGGCGCGAAATCGATGTTTTGGTGAACAATGCGGGGCTGGCACTCGGCCTGGAAGCCGAATATCAGGGTAGTTTCGACGATTGGGAGACGATGATCGACACCAACATCAAAGGGTTGCTGACGATGACGCGATTCGTCGTGCCTGGCATGGTCGAGCGCAACCGAGGCCATATCATCAACGTCGGCTCGCTGGCAGGCGACGCAGCCTACGCCGGCGGCAACGTCTATTGTGCCACAAAAGCAGCGGTGAAAGCCCTCAGCGACGGTCTGCGCATCGATGTGGCGAACACAGCCGTCCGTGTGACGAATCTCAAGCCTGGACTTGTCGAAACAAATTTCAGCAACACGCGCTTCCACGGCGACACCGAACGGGCTGCCAAGGTTTATGAGGGTGTCAAACCGCTCACAGCCGACGACATTGCCGATGTGGCTGTCTATGCCGCCAACGCCCCTGCCCACGTGCAAATCGCCGAGGTGCTGATCTTGGCCACCCATCAGGCAAATTCGTTCGTGCTTGCAAGAAATTCTTAGGATTTAAAAGCGGATTTCAGTCTTTTTTCGGGTCGTGAACCACCACTTTGATGCGGCTGATGCGGCGTTCTTCGACCGCCATCACCTCAAACGTGTAGTTGGCGTACTCGATTTGCTCGTGCAGGCTCGGGAAGTCGCCTTTCAGTTCGAGCAACAGGCCTGCGAGCGTGTCGGCATCGCCCTCAACTTCGGCAAATTCGTCGGTATCGACGCCCGTAATTTTGCAGAAATCGCTCAGCAGCGTTTTTCCTTCAAAAAGATAAGTGTTGTAGTTCAGTTTCGAGTAAAAACGTTCGTCTTCGTCGAATTCGTCGTTGATTTCGCCGACGATTTCCTCCAAGATGTCTTCGAGCGTAATCAAACCGCTCGTGCCGCCAAATTCATCGACCACGATGGCGATGTGTACTTTGTTTTCCTGAAATTCGCGCAAAAGGTCGTCAATTTTCTTGGTTTCGGGCACGAAATACGGCGGTCGGATGAGGCTCTGCCAACGAAAGTTCGATGGCTTCGACAAATGCGGCAGAAGGTCCTTTATATAAAGGATTCCGCGAATGTTGTCGGTGTTGTCCTGATAGACGGGAATACGACTATAATTGTTCTCAACGATGCAGTTGAGCACGTCGGCGAAGTTCGATTTGATGTCAATATCGACAATGTCCTGCCGACTCGTCATCACAGCCTTTGCCGTTTCGTCGCCGAAGCGGATGATACCTTTCAGAATCTGCTGTTCGTCGCGAATTTCGTCCTTGTCAGTCAGTTCGAGCGCCTGCTCCAAATCATCGACGCTCAGCACAATGTTCTCGGGCTGGATTACCTTCTCGGCCAACATTCCACTGCGAATCAGCACGTTTTCCAACGGCCAGAACAGGCGGCGCATCAGCAGGATGAAATCGACGCATTTCCGACAATATTTCAAAGGATTCTGACGGCTATAAACCTTCGGCATGATTTCGCCGAAAAGCAGCAAAACAAAGGTCAAAATCACCGTGATACAGAGAAATTCGACCCATGTTTCGCGAAATTTGACGAGCGAGGCGAACACATAGTTCAGCAGCATGATAATCGTCACGTTCACGAAGTTGTTCGTAATCAGAATTGTGGCCAGCGTGCGCTCGCTGTCATCGCGCAACTGCTTGATGTGGACGTCGGTTTTCGTCTTTTCTTCGTTGATTTCCGCCAAATCGCTTGGCGAAAGGCTAAAAAAGGCTATTTCCGAGCCGCTGGTGAAGCCCGAAACGAACAGCAGCACCAAAGACAACACGGCTGCCAAGGCAAT
Source organism: uncultured Prevotellaceae bacterium (assembly GCA_902776665.1). Taxonomy (GTDB): domain Bacteria; phylum Bacteroidota; class Bacteroidia; order Bacteroidales; family Bacteroidaceae; genus Prevotella. Next base: position 25,063 of record CACYQZ010000015.1, on the reverse strand, counting down.
GCCGAATGTCATTGGCTGAAACGTGACAAGATCGCTAATCTGCTGTATGTCAATGGAGTCCAAAGTTCGTCAGATTAAAACGGTAAATCCTTGTCCTGCCCGTCTTCCTGCGCTGGTTGCTGGATTGTTTTTTCGGGTTCGGACTGAGGTTCGCCGGCGTTCTGCGGTTTCGGCGAGAGCAGTTCCATGTTATCGACGATGATTTCCGAGACAAATCTCTTCTGTCCCTGCTGGTCGTCGTAGGAACGGTTACGAATCTTGCCCTCTACATAGAGTTTGTCGCCTTTGTGGACGTATTGTTCCACCAGTTTGGCAAGCCTTCTGTAAAACACGAGATTGTGCCACTCGGTGCGCTCGGGCACCTGCGTTCCGTTTTGCAGCGTGTAGCCGCGCTCGGTTGTTGCCAGACGGAGCTGTGCAACGGCTTGGTCGGCCTCATAGTACCTTACTTCCGGCTCTTTGCCGACATTGCCAATCAGCATTACTTTATTCATATCTTTTCCTCCTAAAAAAAGTTATTTCCACATTCCCAAATACTTGTAACGGAAGTTCTTGCCCTTTGCCGATGGGAACTGCGAGCGGTGATCGACGCGCTGGCGCAGGTGCTCGACGATGCGGTTGTAGCAGTCGATGCCCGACTCGGCCTTGCACTGGGCGACGAAAGTCGTGTCGCGGTATTCGTATTTTCCCGTTCCGGGCACGAGCACGACGCGCTTGAACTTCAGTTCACCCTCGTACCAACCATTGCGCTCTTCCGTCATGCGCGTCATCGCGGTGGCTTGCGGTTCTTTCTCCTCGCCAGGCTGTCCGGTGGTTTCCATCTGCGGTTTCAACGCTTTTTTCTGCTTGAAGTCGGTCATCGACTCGGCAGCGGTTTTAATGATGATGAAATAGATGCGCGGACGCACCTTGTAGCGTTTCGGATACATTAGGTCGCTGGCGCAATAATTGCGTATATCGGCTTCCAAATCAGCGTTCATTCCGATTTCCGGAATGGAGGCAAGGAAGTCAATGGCATCATCGGCATTGGAAACGAATGCCTCGTTGTCAAAATATCTTAGATATAAATTCATCTGGATAAAAAAATAATCACTTAAAACTCAAAAGAGCGGAAAACGGGACTCGGACCCGCGACCCCAACCTTGGCAAGGTTGTGCTCTACCAACTGAGCTATTTCCGCCTCTTCTTCGAAGAGTCGAGATTCATGGCTGCGCCTCGGCATAAAACAAGTTTCTGCGCTCGACTTGCACATGAATTCCGCCAATTCTTTACGTTTACCATGTGAAGAGGAGGAGACTCGAACTCCCACGTCGCGATTGACACTACCCCCTCAAAGTAGCGCGTCTACCAATTCCGCCACCTCTCCAACATGTAAAAACATTCCGAATTATGAGTGCCCAGAACAGGAATCGAACCTGCACGCCTTGCGGCACACGCACCTGAAACGTGCGCGTCTACCAATTCCGCCACCTGGGCAGGGTTGCAAAGCACAACGATAGGAAATTTTCTCCTTACGGATAATTCAGAATGTTTTGAGCGGAAAACGGGACTCGGACCCGCGACCCCAACCTTGGCAAGGTTGTGCTCTACCAACTGAGCTATTTCCGCCTTTTCCTTCGGAAAAGTCGAGATTCATGACGGCACCTCGGCATAAAAACAAGTTTTTCTGCAACTCGGTTTGCACATGAATTCCGCCAATTCGGAAGCGCATTTCTCTAAATGCGACTGCAAAGGTACGGCATTTTTCCGATACTGCAAAATTTTTTCGCGTTTTTTTCTAAAAAATTTTCAATCCATGCGGTCGCGATAGTCTTCGTAGCCGAATTTTCGCAGGATTTCGAGGGTGTTGTCGAGCCGAAGGATGCCGATGGACGGGTGCGAAATGCCATTGAACATCGTGGTTTTGACGGTGGTATAATGAATCATGTCCTCGAAAATGATGGTTTCGCCAATTTCGAGTTCGTGGTCGAACGTCCAGTTGCCCATGAAGTCGCCGCTGAGACAGCTGTTGCCGCCTAATCGATAAAGGTGATGGGTGATGGGTGATAGGTGGTGGGTGGTGGGTGGTGGGTGGTGGGTGGTGGATTGATGCTGACTGCCGCGGACTTCGGGCATATACGGCATTTCGAGGCAATCGGGCATGTGGCAGGTGAAACTGACGTTGAGAATGGCGGTGCGAATGCCTTTGTCTTCGACGATGTCCTCGACTTTCGCGACGAGCGGCCCCGTCTGCCACGCAAACGCGCTGCCGGGCTCCAAAATGACGCGAAGATTCGGATGGCGACGCTTGAAATCCTTCAACAGTCTGACGAGCAACGCGACGTTGTAGTCTTTCCTCGTCATCAGGTGGCCACCACCGAAGTTAATCCATTTCAACTGCGGAAACCATCGCGAAAATTTCTCCTCGATGTGCGACAACGTGCGCTCAAATTCCTCGGCACTACTCTCGCAATGGCAATGGCAGTGGAAGCCGTCGATGTCGGCAGGAAGTTGTTCGGGCAGTTTGTCGGCGGTGATGCCGAATCGCGTTCCGGGCGCACAAGGATTGTACAAATCAGTGGCGATTTCGCTGTATTCGGGATTGATTCTGATGCCCATCGACACGCGGTGGTCGGCCTGCCCCACCCTTTCGTGGAACCGCTCGTACTGCGTCAGCGAATTGAAGGTCAAGTGGCTCGAACAACGGATGATTTCGTCGATTTCCTCGTCGGTGTAGCAGGGCGAATACGTGTGCGCCAAACTGCCGAACTCCTCGGCAGCGAGTCGGGCCTCGGCCAACGAACTGGCGGTTGTCGAAGAAATATACTCGCGGAAAATCGGGAACGTCCTCCACAGGGCAAATGCCTTGAACGCCAAAATGATTTCCACATCGGCCTCACGCGCCACGCCACGAATCAACTCCAGATTTTCGCGCATCCGCTTCTCCTCTATAATATAAATAGGTGTAGGAACACCCTCGTAAGTCATCGGATTCACTTTCATGGTGCAAAAATAACGAATTTACCAGATTTTTTGGTTTTTTGTATGTTAAAAACTGAAAAAAAATGTATTTGAATGAGGAAAAATGCTACCTTTGCAACAGAATCCAGAGAAAGATTTCAATTCACATGAGCGCAAACAACTCTTTTTTGGTGTTTTCAGGCACGAAAACACGCTATCTCGCAGAAAAAATCTGCGCCAGTCTCGGTTGCCCTCTCGGTAACTTAGTCATCACCCGATTTTCCGACGGCGAATTTGCCGTTTCGTATGAAGAATCGATTCGCGGACGCGACGTTTTCCTCGTCCAGAGCACGTTCCCCTCGTCAGACAACCTGATGGAACTGCTGCTGATGATCGACGCCGCCAAACGTGCGTCGGCTCGGACGATCAACGCCGTGATTCCGTATTTCGGATGGGCTCGGCAAGACCGCAAGGACAAGCCTCGCGTGAGCATCGGCGCGAAACTCGTGGCCGACCTGCTGAGCGCCGCCGGCATCGACCGCCTCATCACGATGGACCTGCACGCCGACCAGATTCAGGGCTTTTTCGATGTTCCCGTCGATCACCTTTTTGCGTCGATGGTGCTGCTGCCCTATTTGCAGAGCCTCCGACTCGACAATCTCTGCATTGCGTCGCCCGACGTGGGTGGTTCGAAGCGTGCCAACGCCTACGCGAAATACCTCGGCTGTCCGCTTGTGTTGTGCAACAAGACGCGCGCACGCGCCAACGTGATTGAAACGATGCAAATCATCGGCGATGTCGAAGGGAAAAATGTGGTGATTATCGACGATATGGTCGATACGGCTGGAACGATTACGAAGGCTGCCGACCTGATGATGGAAGCCGGTGCGAAGAGCGTGCGGGCGTGTGCGTCGCACTGCGTGATGAGTGGTCCGGCAAGCGACCGCGTGCAGGAATCGGCTCTCGAAGAAATCGTTTTCACCGATTCGATTCCCTACACGAACCGCTGCCACAAGGTGAAGCAACTTTCCGTAGCCGATATGTTTGCCGAAACGATTCGCCGCGTGGTCGATAACGAAAGTATCAGTTCGCAGTATTTGATTTAAATTCTTATTATATAAAAAAAGGGCAGTCGAAACTGCCCTTTTTTTCGTATCCGAGAGGAAGAATTACATCATTCCGCCCATTCCCGGTGCTCCGCCCATCGGCATTGCAGGTTCTTTTTCGGGTTTATCGACAATGACGCATTCCGTCGTGAGGAACATTCCAGCGATGGATGCAGCATTTTCGAGAGCGACACGAGCCACCTTTGCGGGGTCGATGACACCCGACTCGCGCAGGTCTTCGTACTCGTCCTTACGGGCATTGTAGCCGAAGTCGCCCTTGCCCTCGCGCACTTTCTGCACGACAACGGCACCTTCGCCACCAGCATTGATGACAATCTGGCGCAGCGGTTCCTCGATGGCACGCTCCACAATCTTGATACCCGTTTGTTCGTCGGCATTCTCGCCCTTCAAGCCCTTCAGAGCCTCCTGAGCGCGGATGTAGGTCGTTCCACCGCCGGCCACAACACCTTCTTCGATGGCGGCGCGAGTTGCACAGAGTGCATCATCGACGCGGTCTTTCTTCTCCTTCATCTCAACTTCGCTGTTCGCACCGACATAGAGCACAGCCACACCACCAGCGAGTTTCGCCAGGCGCTCCTGCAATTTCTCTTTGTCGTAGGTGCTCTTCGTGTTGGCGATTTCGTTCTTGATTTGGTTCACGCGGTCGGTAATCGACTGCTTCTGACCGGCACCGTTCACGATGGTCGTGTTGTCCTTATCGACGGTCACTTTCTCGCACGTTCCGAGCATTTCGAGCGTAGCCTGCTCCAGCGTCAGACCCTTCTCCTCGCTAATGACGGTTCCGCCAGTCAGCACGGCGATGTCTTCGAGCATAGCCTTGCGACGATCGCCAAAGCCAGGGGCTTTCACGGCGCAAATCTTCAAACCGCCACGCAGACGGTTCACCACAAGCGTCGTCAGAGCCTCGGAATCGACATCCTCGGCAATTACAAGCATCGGACGGCCACTCTCGGCGGCAGGCTGCAAAATGGGCAGGAAGTCCTTGATGTTCGAGATTTTCTTGTCGTAGAGCAGGATGTAGGGATGCTCCATCACGCACTCCATTTTCTCGCTGTCGGTGATGAAGTAAGCCGAGAGATAGCCACGGTCGAACTGCATACCCTCGACCACGCCGATGTGCGTGTCGCGGCTCTTCGACTCCTCGATGGTGATGACGCCGTCTTTCGACACCTTGCGCATCGCGTCGGCCAGCAGTTTGCCGATTTCAGGGTCGTTGTTGGCCGAAACCGTTGCCACCTGCTCAATTTTATCGTAGTTGTCGTCCACTTTCTCAGCCGACGAAGCGATGTGCTCCACGACTGCGTTCACAGCCTTGTCGATACCGCGCTTCAAATCCATCGGATTCGCGCCTGCGGTGACGTTTTTCAGACCTTCGGTGACGATGGCCTGTGCCAGAATCGTGGCCGTTGTCGTTCCGTCGCCAGCGTCGTCGCCCGTCTTCGAGGCCACACTCTTCACGAGTTGTGCGCCCGTGTTCTCGAAATGGTCTTCGAGTTCCACTTCCTTCGCCACGGTCACACCGTCTTTCGTAATCTGCGGCGCACCGAACTTCTTTTCAATCACTACGTTGCGACCCTTCGGGCCGAGCGTCACCTTCACTGCGTTTGCCAACTGGTCGACACCCTTTTTCAAGAGGTCGCGTGCTTCTGTTGTATATACAATTTCCTTTGCCATAGTTGTAATTTTTTTAATCGTCAATTGTTAGTTGATAACCGCCAGCACATCCGACTGCCGCATAATCAGATACTTCTCGCCGTCGAGTTCCAGTTCCGTGCCAGCATATTTGCCGTAAAGCACTTCGTCGCCCTCTTTGAGAATCATTTCTTCGTCTTTCGTACCCTTGCCTGCAGCAACGATTTTGCCGCGAAGGGGTTTTTCTTTTGCCGTGTCGGGGATGATGATGCCGCCGACCTTCTCTTCAGCCGCTGTGGGTAGCACCAGCACGCGGTCTGCCAATGGTTTGATGTTCATAGTTTTTTGGTATTTTTGATTGATAAATAAGAAATTTCTTCTTTCGACGATACGAAAACCGTGCCAAACTGACAAGACTGACAATCTGGCACGAAAATTTTGGAAAAACATCGATAAAGAATGGAAAAATGAAAAAAAAGGCAGATTTCCTTTCGTTTTTTATCAGAAATTTTTATCTTTGCAGTGGAATTGTTTATCAAAAAGTATTACTATGCCTAAAATCTCTAACCGAGGGCAACAAATGCCCGAATCGCCCATCAGAAAGTTGGCTCCTTTGGCTTTTGAAGCGAAAAGACAAGGAAAAACCGTCTATCATCTCAACATCGGCCAGCCCGACCTGCCTTCGCCACAAGTCGGCCTCGATGCGCTGAAAAACATCGACCGCAACGTGCTGGAATACTCGCCCTCACAGGGTTTTCTCAGTTACCGCGAGAAATTGGCTAAATATTATGCCAAACACAACATCGACGTGACGGCCGACGACATCATCGTCACTTCGGGCGGTTCCGAGGCCGTTATGTTCGCGTTTCTCGCTTGTCTGAATCCAGGCGACGAAATCATCATTTCCGAACCGGCCTATGCCAATTATATCTCGTTTGCCATTTCGACGGGCGCCGTCATTCGCACCATCACATCGACCATCGACGACGGTTTTGCGCTTCCAAAAATGGAGAAATTCGAAGAACTCATCAACGAGCGCACCCGAGCCATTTTGATTTGCAATCCCAACAATCCGACAGGCTATGTCTATTCTCGTGAAGAAATGGAGCAGCTACAAGCCATCGTGAAAAAACACGATTTGTATCTTTTCTCCGACGAAGTTTATCGCGAATACATCTACACGGACTTTCCATACGTTTCGGCCTGCCATTTGAAAGAGATTGAACAGAATGTCATTCTTGTCGATTCGGTGTCGAAACGATATTCCGAGTGTGGAATCCGCATCGGTGCCGTGGTGACGAAAAACGAGGAAGTGAGAACTGCCATCTTGAAACTTTGTCAGGCTCGATTGTCGCCCCCACTGATTGGACAAATTGTGGCAGAAGCCTCGTGCGATACGCCCGAAAGTTATTTCCGCAACGTGTTCGACGAGTATGTGGAACGCAGAAATTGCCTCATCGAGGGATTGAACAACATTCCAGGCGTTTATTCGCCCATGCCAATGGGAGCGTTCTACACGGTGGCGAAACTGCCGGTGGACAATGCCGAAAAATTCTGCCGTTGGTGTTTGGAAGAATTCGACTTCGAGGGTGAAACCGTGATGATGGCTCCCGCTTCCGGATTCTATGCGACGCCAGGGCTCGGAACCAACCAAGTTCGCATCGCCTACGTGTTGAAAAAAGCCGATTTGGAACGCGCCCTTCTCGTTTTGCGCAAAGCACTCGAATCTTACCCCGGAAGAGTCTGATTTTATTGGTCTTTTACGACGATTTTTCCATCGTTTGTGATGCCTGCAACACTCACTCGTATGCGGGTTTCACGGCTATTGTTGTAGATGGTTTTACGGAATTTTCCGTCATCGTCGGGTCGGGCATTGGGGTTCCAATAGAGCGTGCGGCGATAGTCGGTGGGCTCGGGCGGAACGGTATGGCCGTAGTCGGGCGAATAGAACTCCTCGGGCTCGGCGAAACCCGGCAACAGATAGCGGCGGTCGCGGTAGGTGTATTGCTTGCCATCGTTGGGAATGGTTTCATAGACGACGGTGATGTCCTCGCGATTGACGCTTTCGGTGTAGAGCGTGTCGGGGTTTCGTGGCTCGAAATCGGTGTAGAATCGGAAATTTTGCAGTCGATTGAGGTGCAAATCCTTGAAAATAGCGGCTTCCGAGCGATTTTTCACCGTTTCGTTCGTGCTCTGATAGTCCTGATAGAAGGTGTAGGCACGATCGAGTTGATGGCCGTCGGCGATACGTGCGCGAACATTGTATTTCACATAGCGACCCATATTGCCGTAGAGCGTGAAACAGGCGGTTCGGGGAAAACTGCCCATATTGACAAGTCCCCACGAAAGACCGCGGTCGGTGGCATCGTTGTAGAGGTCGTAGGCATCGACAACGTGGGCAGGTTTCGTGTAATCTACCGCCCTGCGACCGCGCCGACGTGCACTGACATTGACCTGCGAAAGCGTGTGGTCGCCGTCGAGTCGCGAACCGTTCAAATCGACCTCTTCCTCGACGCTGACATTCGTCGCAACGTAGTCGGGCTGGTGCTTTTCATACCAACTGTATTCGCGGGCAAAAACGGGATAGAACAGGTCGCGCTTCACGTAAAAATCGGCATATTGGTCTTCGTTGAGACGCTGTTTGTCGAAGCCTCGCTCCATCGATTTTTTCACGGAATCTTTCTGCTCGTAAGCCTTCATAAAAAGAATGGCATGGCCGTAGTAAGGCGGCAGTTCAAAGACGAACGCGCCACCGTTTTTCGTCAGTTGCACGGCTCCGGCAGTCTGTCCGCCGCCCGTCAGTTCGGCCTCGACGAGCACTTCGTGTTTCAGTCCGCCGTGGTTCGCGCCAGACACCGTAGTTGTCGAAAAACTCGCGAAATCGGGCTCCTCGACCACTGAAGTGGCCTTTGCTTCGGCATCGTCGGCCTGAGCGTTGTCGTCGTTGGTCTCAGTGAAAGTTCCGCCTGTGCCCAGGCCCGAATTGGCGTTGTTGGTCTGCTGTTGTTCGGCGATAACAGACGTGTGGCTGTTCAGTCCCTCGACTTGGTCGCGCTCCATCCCCTGCACGTCGAGCATCGGATAGACCGCGCCCTCGACTGTGAGCGTTTGTTCAGGCTTGTAGCGCAGCGTTTTCACGGGTCGGTAGCGTCGCCAACCCTGCACCATCATCAGCAGGTCGAGGCGCGAACGGCGTTCTGCGTCGTCGCGCTCGAAATAGTAGGCAGGATAGGGCACAAAACCTTTCAAATCGGACGCGAGCAGCAGTTCGGTGAGCATATTTCCGTCGTCGTAGGAAGGGTCGTCGGTGTGGGCATCGCGCACGGCGACCGAAAACGATGTCGGGTTCGCCAAAGAAGCCTGCACTTCGAGCGGAATGGCCTCGTAAGGCTCGAAATCGGTTTTTCCGCCCGTCGAAACCTGCATCGGAACCGCCACGTCGCCGTTGTTCACGAAAAACAGGCGCGAAGCCAGCACATTTCGGTTTTCATCGAAAATCAGCAGTTCGTTGATGCCGGTGGGGAGGGTGTTCGGTGTTAGGTGATGGGTGGTGGATGTTGCGAGCGATTGTTTTTCAAAATGGACGAGGCGACCGCGACACAGCACAGCCACACCGACCGTTTTCCCTTGAAATTCGGGGCTGGCGAAGAGCGAAACAGCGATGTTTTTGCCATTCGATTCGTTTTTCAACGCCAACGAAACGCCCTGTTTCTCGACCTTCGGCAGATTGAACAAATATTCCTTTCCACGCCACGAAAATCGGGCTTTCAAATCTGCTTTTCCGCTTTCGAGTTGGAAAATTCCACGACCCATATAGTCGGTTTTCAAGGTGGTTCCGTCGCTGAGTTTTCCCTCTAAATCGACGGCTTTTCCGTATTGGTCGGTCAGTTCAAAAGCCACGCGCGACGGCTGTTTTTCCACCAATTGACCGCCTTCGGGATAGAATCGACAGATGAGTTCCTCCTTCGGCTCGCGGCGCACGTCCTGTTTCGGTCGTGCGTACATATATTTCCCTGCGAAATCGCCCTGCTGTTCGGGTTTGCTGTAAATCGGCAGTACGCGCGAAAACAGCCCGTCCCACTCGCGGAAAAAGTCGGCAGCCATCTGGTTATTGTAGAAAAGGTGGCGGTCTTCGCGGCTATAATGGCGGTGCGACACGTTGAAATTCAGCATCCAGCGCGTGTAAGCACGCAGTTCGTAGTAGCCCGAATAGAGCGAGTCTTTCAGCACAAACTGGCCGCAGGTGTGCCCCTGATTCGCCACGATGATTCGCTGCCGCTCGACCACGAGTCCGTCGGGCGAAAGCAGTTCCACGTAGAGTACACGGCTCATATCGGTCGGTCGGAGGTCGTCGGCGCGGAGCACGTAAGCCTTGTACCACAGCGTGTCGCCCACGAAATAGCACGTATTATCCGTGTGGACATACACCTTTTCCTGCACTTGCGCATTGTTTTCCAGTGCCTCCTTCAATTGGTCGAAACCGTCGGCATTGGCGGTCAAAAAAGCCGTCGCCAACAGGCAGCAAATCGAAAAAAATCGTTTCATCGTTCAAAAAATCGTGATTTTCGTAAAATTTTCATCCAAAAACCGCCTCAAACGGCTCGGATTATCATCCGCAAAGATAAGCATTTTTTCAAGAATGGAAAAATCGTCTGTCTGAATTTTTGATTTTTTTGATTTTTTTGCGGAATCCGTTCCCATCGAATCATTTTTTTTTGTAATTTTGCAGGATAAAATGCTAACAATCATCATAAAAATTCAGAAAATATGAAACAGACCATCCTTGTGACTGGCGGAACCGGCTTCATCGGTTCGCACACGACCGTAGAACTGCAAGAGGCAGGCTACGAAGTAGTTATCGTTGACAATCTGTCGAACTCGAAGATTGAAGTGCTCGACGGCATCGAGAAAATCACGGGCATTCGTCCGGCGTTTGAAAAGGTCGATTTGCGCGACTTTGACGCGACGGAGGCCGTTTTCCAGAAGTATCCGAACATCAAGGGCATCATCCATTTCGCCGCGTCAAAGGCTGTGGGCGAGAGCGTCGAAAAACCACTGCTCTACTACCGCAACAACCTCGTTTCGCTCATCAACCTGCTCGAACTGATGCCGAAATACGACGTGAAAGGCATTATTTTCTCGTCGTCGTGCACGGTCTATGGTCAGCCGACGAAGGAAAACCTGCCCGTCACCGAGGAGGCCCCGATTCAGAAGGCGCTGTCACCCTACGGCAATACGAAGCAAATCAACGAGGAGATTATCGCCGACTACATCCACTCGGGAGCCCCGATTAAATCGGTGGTTTTGCGCTATTTCAACCCCATCGGAGCCCATCCGAGCGCGGAAATCGGCGAACTGCCCGTCGGTGTGCCCAACAACCTGATTCCTTTCGTGACACAGACGGCCATCGGCGTGCGCGAGCAACTGCGAATCTTCGGCAACGACTACAACACACCCGACGGCACTTGCATCCGCGACTACATCTACGTGGTCGATTTGGCGAAGGCGCACGTGAAGGCGATGACGCGCGTGCTCGACCAAGACGGCGAGGCGCTCGAATATTTCAACATCGGAACGGGTCGCGGACTTTCGACGCTCGAAGTGGTCGAGACGTTTGAAAAGGCGACTGGCGTGAAGGTAAACTGGACGTATGCACCGCGTCGCGAAGGCGATATTGAGAAGGTTTGGGGCAATGTCGATAAGGCGAATCGCGTGCTGGGTTGGAAGGCCGACACGCCCGTCGATGAGGTGCTTGCCACGGCTTGGAAATGGCAGAAAAAACTGCGCGAAGATGGTGTGATGTAAAATATTTTAACAAATGAAGGCAAGATTTTTGGCTGTGGCGGTTCTTCTCGGACTGTGCAGCCTGAGCAGCATTGCTCAAGAGAAAAAATCGTTTACGCTCGAAGACCTGAATTTCGGCGGCACGAACTATCGGAATATGATTCCGAAAACGCAGTACCACGCGTGGTGGGGCGACGAACTGGTGCGTCTCGACGTGGAAAAGTGCTATCTGGTCGATAAGAAAACGGGCAAGGAGACGCTTCTGCTCGACACGGCGCAGGTGAACGGAATCAAGCAATTTCAGAAGAAAAACGAGCGTTCTTTCGTAAAAGACAACAACTTTTATGTCGTTGGCAATCAAGGAGATACAATTCAACTGACAACCGACGGCTCACGCGAAATCGTCTATGGCCAGAGCGTGCATCGCAGCGAGTTTGGCATCAGCAAAGGTATGTTCTGGAGCCCCGACGGGCAGCGACTGGCCTTCTATCGGATGGACCAGTCGAAAGTGGCCGACTATCCGCAGGTGAACATCAAGGCGCGGTCGGCGGCCTACGAGCCCGACAAATACCCGATGGCAGGCGAACAAAGCCACGACGTGACGATTGGAATCTACGATTTGCAGACTGGCAAAACGATTTATCTCGAAACACCTAAAAGCAACGATACCAAGCAGTTGCCCGCGTCGGGCGAAATGGACGGGAAAGCCGTGTATTTCACCAACGTGGCGTGGTCGCCCGACAGCAAAACGATTTACGTTTTCGAACTCAACCGCGACCAAAACGACTGCCGACTGGTTAGTTACGACGCCGAAAAAGGCCATCGTTTGCAGGAACTCGACCGCGAAACCTCGACGAAATATGTCGAACCGATGCATCCCATCACGTTTTTGCCTTGGTATTCGTCGAAATTCCTGTTCCAAAGCCAGCGCGACGGCTATCGCCACCTCTATCTCTACGACCTGAAAAAAGGTCGTTCGACGCAACTGACGAGCGGAAAATGGGTCGTGATGGAGTTGATGGGCTTCAACGAAAAGGCGAAGTCGGTCATCATCGCGTCGAACGAAATCAGCCCGATTCAGCGCAACCTCTTCGCCGTCGATGTGAAGTCGGGACGGCGCACGCTGCTCGACAACGGTCGTGGCTACCATTCTGGCGAACTTTCCGCAAGCGGACAATGGCTGCGTGACAGTTATTCCGAGCCCGACGTGCCGCGTGTCATCGCTGTCACCAACACCCAAAAACCGTCGCCCAAGACGCTTTTCACCGCCGAAAATCCGTGGAAAGACTACAATGTGCCCGAATATTCGTGTGGAAAACTGAAAACGGCTGACGGCCAGACCGACCTTTATTATCGAATGGTGAAACCCGTCGATTTCGACCCGACGAAGAAATATCCGACCGTCATTTATGTCTATGGTGGTCCGCATGCCCACAACGTCGATGCCCGCTGGCACTACGGTTCGCGCAGTTGGGAAACCTATATGGCGCAAAAGGGCTATCTGCTCTTCATTCTCGACAATCGCGGTTCGGAAAATCGCGGTCGCGACTTCGAGCAGGCCACGTTCCGTCGGTTGGGTCAGGTCGAAACCGAAGACCAGATGCAGGGCGTGAAATTCTTGCAGTCGCTGCCCTACGTCGATGCCGACCGCATTGGCGTTCACGGTTGGTCGTATGGCGGTTTTATGACCATCACGATGATGACGCGCCACCCCGAAATCTTCAAGGTGGGCGTGGCTGGCGGCCCTGTCATCGACTGGAAATGGTACGAGGTGATGTACGGCGAGCGCTATATGGACACGCCGCAGCAGAATCCCGAGGGCTACAAGGAGGCGTCGCTGATTGAGCAGGCCAAGAACCTCAAGGGAAAACTGCAAATCATCACGGGCTACAACGACGACACGGTGGTGCCGCAGCATTGCCTGTCGTTCATCTACGAGTGTAACAAGGTGGGAACGCAGCCCGATTTCTACGTCTATCCGCTCGAAGGCCACAATATGCGCGGCCATCAGTCGGTGCACCTGCACGAACGCATTACGCAGTATTTTGAGGACTTCTTGAAGTGAGGAGTGTGGAGTGTGGAGTGAAAATTGTCAAATCGTAAAATAGTCAAATAGTAAATTATGGGAGTTCGTCACGTTTTGATGCCATTTTTTCCTGAAAATGAACGGGAAAAGACCGCGTTCTATCCGACGGTAGAACTGAAAAAGAGTTTGAGAATCCTGCTGCTCGGCAGTGGAGGACGCGAACACGCGCTGGCGTGGAAAATCGCGCACAGTCCGAAGTGCGAAAAACTCTTCATTGCGCCGGGAAATGCTGGAACGCGGAGCGTCGGCGAGAATGTCGAAATCGGAGTGAACGATTTTGAAAGTTTGAAGAATTTCGCCGCCGACAATGGTGTTGATATGGTGGTTGTCGGTCCCGAAGACCCGCTTGTGAACGGCATCTACGACGATTTCCGAACCGACCAGCGCACCTGCCACATTCCCGTCATCGGACCGTCGAAAGCAGGGGCTGTGCTCGAAGGGTCGAAAGACTTCGCCAAGGCATTTATGCAGCGTCACAACATCCCGACGGCTCGCTACCAGACTTTCGACGCGGCACATTTGGACGACGGAATCGCCTTTCTCGAAACGCTGAAAGCACCCTACGTGCTGAAAGCCGACGGACTTTGCGCAGGCAAGGGCGTGCTCATCGTTCCGACGCTCGAAGAGGCGAAAAAAGAACTTCACGAAATGCTCGGTGGAATGTTCGGCAACGCATCGGCTCGCGTCGTCATCGAGGAATTTCTCAGCGGCATCGAATGTTCCGTTTTCGTACTCACCGACGGCGAACACTACCAAATTCTGCCCGAAGCGAAGGACTACAAGCGCATCGGCGAGGGCGACACAGGATTGAACACCGGCGGAATGGGCAGCGTTTCGCCCGTGCCGTTTGCCACGAAGGAATGGATGAGAAAGGTCGAAAATCGCATCATCCGACCGACCATCGAGGGACTTCGCGCCGAGGGAATCGACTACAAAGGTTTTATTTTCTTCGGCCTCATCAATGTCGAGGGCGAACCGATGGTCATCGAATATAATTGTCGAATGGGCGACCCTGAAACCGAAACCGTGATGCTGCGCCTGAAAAGCGACATCATCGACCTGTTTTTGGGTGTTGCAGCAGGGAATCTCGACCAAAAACACATCGAATTCGACGAACGCGCCGCCGTGTGCGTGATGCTCGTCAGCGGTGGCTATCCCGAAGCCTACAAAAAAGACTATCCCATCAGTTTTCCATCACCCATCACCCAACACCCAACACCCAACACCATTATCTTCCACGCTGGCACAGCCCTAAAAGACGGCGAAGTGGTCACCAACGGAGGTCGCGTCATTGCCGTTTCTTCCTACGGAAAAGACAAGGCCGAAGCACTCGCGAAATCGTTTGAAGTGGCGCAGAAAATCGACTTTACTGACAAATATTTTAGACGAGATATTGGAAAAGATTTATAGATGATCAGAAGACTTCAGAACCAAATCGCCGAGAGCCGTTGGGCGTTGCCACTGACCGCCATCTACGGCGCAGCCATCGTCGTGTTGCTCGGTGCCGTCGAGCAGCAGATGTGGGCACAAACCGCCCTACTCGCCCTTTCCACGCTGCTGATGGTCGAACTCAACAATGCCAACGCCCTCATCCGCATCTACAGCCGAATGGTGTCGTGCTCGTTTCTCGTGCTCACCCTGATGGCCACCTATCTCTTCCCCTCCATCGAGGGCGGTGTCGTGGGCGCGGCCTTCATCGCGTTCTACATCTTCTTCCTGCAAGCCTACCAAGACAAAACGGCTGTCAGCCCCATTTTCACGGCTTTCCTCACCATCGGCATCGCCAGCCTGTTTTTCGTGCAAATACTCTTTTTCGTGCCCCTTTTTTGGCTGCTGATGGCCGTCCGATTGCAGGCATTCAGCCTTCGCACGTTCTGTGCCTCGCTGCTCGGACTGATTACGCCCTACTGGTTGGTGGCCGGCTATTTCCTGTACCAAGCCGACTACACAACTCCCCTCAACCATTTCACCGAACTCACGCAATTCGCCCTGCCTGCGACGATTGACATTTCACAACACCTGCATCCGCTCGTCACCTTCGCGTTCATCGTCGTTCTCACGTTCACGGGCATCATCCATTTCCTGCGGCAGCGAAGCAAAGACAAACTGCGCACGCAAATCATCTACGAACTCTTTCTCATCGTCACGCTGTTCACCATTGTCTTCTTTGTATTGCAACCGCAGCACAACGATTTCCTCCTGCGCATCCTCATCATCCACGCCTCCATTTTCATCGGGCATTTCATCGCACTGACTCGCACGAAAATTACCAATATCGCCTTCATCGTCATCTTCATTTTGACGCTTGCGATCACGGCATTTCATTTCATTTTTAGCTCAAAGTTTGATGGATTTTCTCATTGATTTTCTGGCTGGTTACGGCTATTGGGGTATGTTTGTCGCGGCATTTTTCGCCGGCAGCTTTTTCCCGTTCAGCAGCGAGGCCGTGATGTTGGCACTTCTCGCCGCCGGACTCGACCCGTGGCCGCTCGTCGTCTATGCCACAGTCGGAAACGTCTTGGGCGGTGCTTTTAACTATTGCGTCGGACGGATGGGACGGCTCGACTGGATTGAGAAATACCTCCACGTCAGCGAACAGAGCCTGCGCCGTGCCGAGCGGTTTATGGCGGGTCGCGGTGCGCTGATGGGCTTTTTCGCCTTTCTGCCCGTGCTCGGCAGTGCCATCACCATCGCCCTCGGCCTGATGCGGGCCAACATTCCCCTTTCCTTCCTCAGCATCACCGTCGGAAAATTCCTTCGCTACGTGCTGCTTGCGTATAGTGTTGCGACGCTGTTTTAAGGTTTTTTGGCGGCAAAAAGCATCAAAAGAATCGGGCGAAAACTCCAATTTTTGGAAAGTTTCCGCCCGATTTCATTGTTTTTCAGTTACGATTTACTCTTCCAGCACCGAGAACTCTGCCCCCGTCGCAAAGTCGCGACCGTCTTGCGAGGAAAGGGCGGTGAAACGAAGGTAGCGGGCTTGCTGCGGCTTGGCGAAAAGGACGCGCTTTTCTTTGCCACCCGCGTCGAACTGGCCTTCGCAAACGGGTTCGCTCCACGTTTTTCCGTCGTTGGAAACCTGTACGCGATACTGCTTGATATGGCCGTTTGACGAGTCCTGACGGGGCAGATAGACGAATCCCTTGAGCCGTTTCTGCGTGCCGCAGTCGAAGTCAATCCAGTGGGGATAATTCGCCACGGTGACGCTCCACATCGTGTGCCAATAGGTATTGGGATTGCCATCGACGAGATGCTCGGCATCGCCCTCGCCACTCTCAACGCTGCTGGCGAAAGTC
Source organism: uncultured Prevotellaceae bacterium (assembly GCA_902776665.1). Classification (GTDB taxonomy): domain Bacteria; phylum Bacteroidota; class Bacteroidia; order Bacteroidales; family Bacteroidaceae; genus Prevotella. The sequence continues at coordinate 8,198 of CACYQZ010000015.1, read as the reverse complement.
ACCGTGACGGGAATGTGGTCGATTTTGCTGAACGACTCCGTGAAAAGCGGTGAAGAGGTCGGGAAGTGGCCGTTGGCATCGATTTTGTGGCAGGCCACGACCTTGCCGCCTTCGCGCAGGTTGAACGGACCGATGTAGCGCAATGCTCTTGTCTCCTTGATTTGCTTTTCCGTGGCGTTTTCGGGCACGATTTTGTAGTACAATTCGCTGTACCTCGGCATGATGGTGACGAGGCCGCTCTGGTCGCGTGTGATTTGCAGCGGCAACAGACCGGTGAATCGTGAATTTCGAATGTTATTGGTCGAATGTTGGCTGTCGAGCGGACGAATCATAAAACTGAACCGATGGGCCGAGGCTTTCACGCGGTCGGGCTCGAGCGGACCGCCTTGTCCGCAAGAGTTACCGCCGAGTCCTGTAATCGCCATATCGAGATGCAGCCAGTTGCCCGACGAAGCAGGCAGTTCGTGCGGATGGTTCGCCATTGCGAGTTCCTGCGCCGACCACGGCAACACACTGACCGACATCGGCTCACGACCGATAAACAGGGCTCCTGCGCCATTGTCGTCGGTGAGCGAGCACCAGCGCGTGTCTTGATGGTTGGCCATATCCTGCGGCTTCGGGAAATTTTCGAATTCGTCGGCCACTTTGTTGCTGTAGATTCCGATGAATTGCGACGATTTTCGGTCGGGATAATTGTCGATGGGACCGCGTCCGTAGTAACGGAAATTCTCCATCGTCGAGGGCGTTTTCATCACATAGCCAAGGCGCGGAAGCACCAGTTGCGGATTGTTCGACGTGATGGCGACATTCGCTTCGACGCTGCCGTCGGGATAGATGGTGTAAATTAGGTTTTGGTGGAACTTGAAATCGTCCTTGCCAAAGGGTTTATCGGTGAATTCGGTGAGGCGCTTCCAATTGCGGTCGCTACCTTCGAGTTTCGCTCCGTTGGGTGCTTGAGACTCGATTTCAAAGGCCACGGAAATGCTACCGTTTGAGTTGTTTTCGAGGTAATAGCCCGTCGGCGTCACGTTTTTGTGCTTGAGGTTGTGCAGTCCGTTGGCATACCAATTCTGATAGGCCCAGTTGTCGTTGTTCACCCACGCACGGAACGCATCGAGGCGCGGTCCGCAACCGTCTTCAAACACTTTCCGACCGCCATAACTGAGGCTGCGGATGCTTCCGTCGGCACGGTCGAATGCCACATCAAAACCATTTCCGCTCAGGCGAAGCAGTCCGTTGGCTTCCGTCACATCGATTTTTCCATTGACCATCATCACCGAAGCGTCTTTCGGAATCCTCAGACCCAGTTGTTCGTCGGCCTGCACATATCCCGCCTTTGCCCACGGCATATCGCGCTTCAGTCGGAACTCGAAATTGACGAAATACTCGCGTCCGTCTTTCGGGTCGAAATTCTTCAGTTCGGGAATTTCCACGAATTCGACCGTTCGCGGCGCAATGCTGTCGATGTCAATCGTGCCTTCCTTCACCACCTCGCCGTCGGCCAGCACCTTGAAATGGCAATCGAGGTTCGAGAGGTCGGTGAAATAGTTTTTATTGACGATATTGACACCGTCGCGACAAGCGCAATCCCAATCGATTTTGATGTTCTGATAGACTTTTTTCACGTCGAAATACTGCGGTTTGGGCTGCAAATCGCCGAAAATGATGCCGTTCATCACAAACTGGCCATCGTTGGGCGTGTCGCCGAAGTCGCCACCGTAGGCTAAATATTTCTGGTGATGGGTGTTGGGTGATGGGTGTTGGGTGTTGGGTGATGAATAATTATAGAGGCTCTGGTCAATCCAGTCCCAAATCGCACCGCCCATAATGAAATTCGACGATTCGATGGCGTCCCAATAATCTTTCAGATTGCCGACGGCATTGCCCATCGAATGGGCATATTCCGAGATGTGGAACGGATATTTGATGTTCGCCGTACCCTTCACGGCCTCCTGCACCCACTTCACCGACGGATACTGGTTTGAACCCATATCGACGATGTCGTTGTTGCGCTCGTACTGTACGGGGCGCGTCGGGTCGAAATCTTTCAAAGCCCTGTACGACGCCTTGAAATTGTCGCCAGGACCTGCCTCGTTGCCCAAACTCCAGATGACAATCGACGGGTCGTTGACGCGAGCGTGCGCCAATTCCATCATTCGAGCCACGTGGGCCGCACGCCATTCGACGGGATGCGACAGCGACTCCTTGCCATAATAATATTGATGGCTTTCGAGGTTGGCCTCGGCTTCGAGATAGATGCCGTATTTGTTGCAGAGATAGTAGAAATACGGGTCGCAGGAATAGTGCGACGTGCGCACGTGGTTGATGTTCGCCCGCTTCATCATCATCACCTCTTCAAGCATCTGCTCTCGCGTGATGGCGTGGCCCGTTTCGGGATTCGTCTCGTGGCGGTTCACACCCTTGAGTTTCACGGTTTTTCCATTGACATAGAAATAGCGTCCAGCCAGTCCAAACTCGTCGTTTTCGGCTTTCGTGTCACGAATTTCCACCGTTCGGAAGCCGATTTGCGTCGAAATGGCCTCTGTGGTGCGACCTTTGTGGTCTTTCAACTCGGCCACGAGCACGTAGAGATTCGGCTCTTCGGCACTCCACGGCTTGATGGTCGTCGCACTCAGGTCGATGCGCGGCGACGGCGCGATGATTTGGCGGTTTTCGTCGGAATAAAGGTCGTTTTCGTAGAGGCTATAGACGACTTTGTAGTCCTTCGGGAACTTGTTGTGGTTCTTCACCAACGCATCGACTATCAGCCAAGCCCGACGACCAGCCCAGTCGGCCCTGACGCGCAGGTCTTGGAAGCGGACTTTCGGCGTGGCATAGACGCTGACGCTGCGGAAAATGCCCGGCAGGCGGAACATATCCTGCGCTTCGAGGAACGAGCCGTCAGAATTGCGATAGACCTCGACCGAAATCGAGTTTTCACCCACTTTCGCATACTTCGTGATGTCGAAACGGGCAGCGTCGCGCGAATTTTTCGAGAAACCGACGTATTTTCCATTCACCCAAAGGTAGAAAAACGAATCGACACCGTCGAACTCGACGAAAATCTCCTGTTTCTTCCACTCTTTCGGCACGGTGAACGTGCGGCGATACGAACCCACTTCGTTGCGATATTCGTAGGTCGTCCAGTTCGTCGGTGGCGTGCGCATCACACCCTCGCGCCAGTCATCGACCTTGCGCTCGTGGTAGAAAATCACGGGCTGGTTCACATAGATGGGAACGCCGTATTTGCCTTCCCAACGGCCTTTCTCCTCGTTCCACGAACCTTTCTTCAACCCCACGATGTTCCAGTTCGACGGCACGGGAATGTCGTCCCACGCCGAGCAGTCGAAGTCCTTTTTGTAGAAATCGAGCGGACGCTCGTCGGGCGTTTTGGCGAAATGGAACTTCCACGTTCCGTCGAGGCTGATGCGCCGTGAACTGTACTCGGGAAGCACCTTCCGCGCCTCTTCCGCCGAGGCAAACGACACAAACCACGCCCTCGGTTGCATTTTGTTGTAGCCCAATCGTTCGGGCGACTGCCATTCCGTGCCGTCGGGGGCCTCGGCGCTGCCGTATTCAAAGCCGTCGAGCCTCGTCTGGATGGGCATCAGCGTCGCAGGTTTCCAGTTGGGCGCAGGGTTGGCGAGGATTGGGAACTTGAGGAACCCACAGAGGGTCAAAATCACCAGCGTGGTGGTAAGAAAGATTCGTTTCTTCATATTTTGGAACTTGTTTTTTTGATTTTTCGGATAATTAGTCGAGTTTCAGGCTCTTTTTGATGGCTTCGACCTTCTTTTTCGCATCGGCCAGACAACGCTCGTAGTCGGCGGCACTGCGCATTGAAGCGTCTTTCACCTCAAGATAGAACTTGATTTTCGGCTCGGTGCCACTCGGACGCACGCTGACTTTCGTGCCGTCGGTGCAGAACCATTGCAGCACGTTCGACGTGTCGGGCATATCGAGTTTCTCGACCGTGCCGTCGGCCTTGCGCATTTCGAGTTTCTGGAAGTCTTTCCACAGGCACACTTCCGAACCACCGAGGTCCTTCGGCGGCTCCTGACGGAAATTCTCCATCATCTGGCGGATTTCGTCGGCACCCGTCTTGCCCGGGCGCACCACGTTGATCGTATGCTCGAACGAGAAACCATACTCGGCGTAAATGTCCATCAGCAGGTCGTAGAGCGTTTTTCCATTGTCTTTCGCCCACGCTGCAATCTCGCAAATCAGGCAAATCGACGCAGGGGAATCCTTGTCGCGAACCTTGTCGAACGGCAGGAAGCCAAACGACTCTTCGCCGCCACCGATGTATTTCTTCACGCCCTCGCTCACGCGAATTTCATTGGCAATCCACTTGAATCCCGTGTAGCAGTCGCGATATTCCACACCGTTTTTCTTCGCGATTTCGGCGATGAGTTCGGTCGTCACAATGGTTTTCACGATAAATTCGTTACCCTTCAACTGGCCGAGTTTCTTCTTGTTGGCGATGATATACCACGAGAACATCATACAGGTCTGGTTGCCATTCAGAATCTCCCATTCGCCCTTCGCATTGCGGCAGACGATGGCCAGACGGTCGGCGTCGGGGTCGCTGGCAATCACCAAGTCGGCATTCAGGCGCGTTCCGAGGTTCATTCCCATCGTCATCGCCTCGGCATTCTCGGGATTCGGACTGACCACGGTCGGGAAATTGCCGTCGATAGTCATCTGCTCGGGCACCACGTGGATGTTCTGGAAACCCCACGAGCGCAGGGCTTCAGGAACGATGACGCGACCGCATCCGTGCAGCGGCGAATAGACGATGTTCAAGTCTTTGTTGCGCAGAATCACGTCTTGGTCAACCATCGCCTCCTTCACGGCCTGCAGATAGTCCCAGTCCATTTCACCGCCAATCGGCACGATGAGTTCCTTGTTTCCCTCGAATTTCACGTCGTCAATCGTCACCTTGTTCACCTCGTCGATAATGCCCTTGTCGTGCGGGGCCAACACCTGTGCGCCGTCATCCCAATAGGCCTTGTAGCCGTTGTATTCCTTCGGGTTGTGCGACGCCGTCACGTTCACACCGGCCTGACAGCCGAGGTGGCGAATCGCGTAGGAAATTTCGGGCGTCGGGCGCAAACTCTCGAAGAGATAAGCCTTGATGCCGTTGGCCGAGAAAATGTTGGCGACAGTTTCGGCAAACAGCCGTCCGTTGTTGCGGCAGTCGTGACCCACCACCACCGAGCATTGCTTACCCGGAAAAGCCTTCAGGATATAGTTGGCGAAGCCCTGCGTCGCCATTCCCACGATGTAGATGTTCATTCGGTTCGTACCCGCACCCATAATGCCGCGCAGTCCGCCCGTGCCAAATTCCAGGTCGCGGTAGAAAGCGTCGATGAGCGCCGTTTTGTCCTCACTGTCAAGCATTGCCTGAACTTCCTTGCGTGTCTCCTCGTCGAACGAGGGGGTGAGCCATTGCTTGGCCCTTGCCTCACATTGGGCAATCAATTCTTTGTTTGTTTCCATATTGTTTTTATGTTTTTTGTTTGTTCATTATAATCGAAATCTATAGCCCAACGTAAAACTGAAATGACGGTTGCGAACATCTTCAGGTTCGGGCGTGTTATCAATTTTTGTCAAACCGAAATAGTAGCGGGCGTCGAGTACCACATTCTTATATTCATACGAAAGACCGACGGGAATGCCGAAGTCGACAGACTTGCAGACGTCTGACTGAACCACTCTAGAACTTCTATAAATCGGATGTGGAACATCGTCAACGATACCGCTATAAGGAACTGTGACCATTTCTATCATTACAACGTCGGCCTCCATTTTACTGCTTGTTAGCAAGCCTAATTGTAAGCCCGTTTTCACGGCAAGTCCTTTCACTTGAGGAATATAGAAATTCGCCATCAATGGAAAAATGATGTATTCACTGTGCACTTTTCCAATAGTTTCTATAAACGAATAGTGATGGAGTCCTCTTTCATCCTCATAAAAAGATTCTATTCCACCATCAATTTTCGCCCCTTGCTGAGAATAGATGGCACCCAGCGATACGCCCAACCACGGAGTTATGCCATATTCTGTTTCCAATCCGGCAGTGAAGCGCACCTTATTGTGATAGAAATCGCTGATGACTCCACCATTCACCCCCGTGAGATTGATACCAGCCATCGGCTTCAAAGAGAACTGTCCTTGCAGGTTTTGCGCAGTTGTAATGGTTGCGCAACATACAAATGCGGCCAATAATACGATTTTTTTCATTGTAAATATTCTTTTAATTGATAAATGTGATTTCGGTTGCAAAGATACGAAAATCATTCTGCAAAGATAACAAATAAAACCGAATAATTCATCAGATTTGGAAAGATTAACGCAAAAAAGAAAAAAAATCACGAACTTCAAAGCGAAGTCCGTGAGGTTTCTGGTTTCCTGCCCGAAGCATCATAGGTGTAGATGTGCTTTCCGCCGTTGCTAAACTTAATCATACGCTGCAAATTTAGCGAACAATTTTGGTTTGCCAAAATTTTCGTGTCAGAATCTTTCATCGTTCCGTCATTTTCCAAAAAACTTATTCTTTTCACTGATTTTTCTGCTTCGGCACAACATTGAATCGATACGAAAGCGAGAGCATCACGTAGCGCGGAATGCCGTTGTGCCACGACTCGGTGCGACCCTGCTCGTTCATCACGTAGCGCGTGTTGGAGAGTTGTTGCAGGATGTCGTAGCCCTTGAGTATGGCGAGGAGTTTTCCGTTGAGGAAACTGCGCGTCAGTTCGGCGTTCCAGACCCAGTCGGTGGTGTTCATCTCGCTTTGCTGATAGCCGCGACGGGCGTACATCGTCAGGTCGGTGGTGAACTGGAACTTCGCCGGCAGGTTCAGCGTCGTGTTGAAGCCGACTTGGTAGTCGCCGGCGTTGATGTCCTCAAAACCCTCGCGACGGCTGTTTACAAGATAATAGGTACCGCCGCCGTGCAGCGTGAATTCGTAGTTGTCGTTGGGGCGGAAGGTCAGCCTGAGGTTGTCGCTGAACTGGTGGTTGTTGACGATGCTGCGCACGGTCGAGGCGAAGCCCGAGACGGTCGCCATATCGACGCTGTGGTGGTAGTTGTAGCGCAGTTGGTTGTTGATGGTGAACTTGTCGGACTTTCCGAGCGCACGTCCGAGGCCGAAACTGGCGTTGGTGCTCCAGTTGCCGTTCACGCTGACGGGTCGCACGGTGGAGATGCCGGTCGTCTTGTCGAATTCGGTGGCGTAGGCGACGGAGTTGTCGCGCTGGTTGTAGCCGATGTTCATCCAGTATGACTGCTGATGGCTGCTTATCCAACGCCGAAGGTCGAGCGATGCGCTGTAGTTGTGCTGATTGCGCAGGTCGGGGTTGCCAAGTCGGATGTTGAGCGGATTGGTGTCGTCGCGGTAATTGACAAGCGTCGTCATATCGGGAATCGACGATGAAATGCTACCGTTGAACGCCCATTTGATGTCTGCGATGTTTCCCTCGACTTTTAGTTCCGGCTCGAAGAACACGGCGTGCCTCCTGACGTCGTGCCGTCCGAGGCGGTTGTAATAAAGGTTATTGTGTGCGATGTGTAACGGAAGTCGCAGTCGCCAGTATGTCACAAAGCCTTTCTTTTCGTCATTGGAATATTCTTTTCCCGAAGTCACGGCAAGCTTGAAGCGATGGTGATTCTGGTACTCGTGGAAATCGTAGCTGTTGGGGCGGTCGAGCACGTCAATCAAGGCTTCGCGGGCCGACGGCAGCATATCCCAAATCGTGGAATCGCAGTCGGCGAGCCTGTCCAGCCGATAGAGCATATTCGAGGTTTTGTTGTACTTGTAGTTGTATTCGTATTCGGGCGTGATTTTCTTGTCGGGCCAGCAGATTTCGTACTTGGTGTTCGCCTTGATGTTCCACGTCTGATGGCCGCTGTCGTGGTAGGTGTTGCGGAAGTCGCGCGGTGTCTGGCCGTCGGTATATTGAATGTCGCTGAGCGAGAAGCGGTCGGCGGAGAATCGGTCGTAGTCGGCACTAAAACCCCATCGAAGCATGTCGGCGATGATTTTCGCACCGCCGCTGATGGAACCGTCGGCAAAGATTCTTTGATTTTCGTAAGAGCCTCGCGTCAGCATTTCGTTGAGCACCGAAGCCGAGTCGCTTGTGGTCTGGGTGGAATGGCTGAGATTTTTGTTTCGAATGTATTGCAGGCTGAAATCG
>CACYQZ010000014.1 GCA_902776665.1 uncultured Prevotellaceae bacterium | reverse complement strand
CAATAACTAGCACGCCAAAAACACGCCAATTTAGAGCATAAAAGAAATCCAAACTACTGATAATCAGCGGTTTGGATTTTCTTTCTGTCGGGATTACTGGACTCGAACCAGCGACCTCGCGCCCCCCAGACGTGTGCGCTACCAACTGCGCTAAATCCCGATTGCGGGTGCAAAGATAAGAAGTTTTTATGATTCGTGCAAGAAAAATGGGAAAATTTTGTATTTTTGTGAGCGAAAACCTGCCGATTGAGGAAAAAATGACTATCTTTGTGGGCAAATAACATCAAAATGACGACAACTATCTACGAAATAAAAGCACCTGCGACGCTGCGGGTAACCATCAAACTTCCGGCCTCGAAAAGTATCTCGAATCGGGCTATTCTGATGACGGCACTGGCGCGTCGGAACGGCGATTGGAACGAGGCGATGAGGCGGTTGGAAAACCTTTCCGACTGCGACGACACGGCGGTGCTGCTTCGGGCACTTGCAAGTTTGGAGGAGCGAGGAACGAGATGCGAGGAATTGGTCATCGACATCGGGGCGGCAGGCACGGCGATGCGCTTTCTGACGGCATTTTTGGCGGTGAGCGAGGGCGAATTCGTGCTGACGGGCTCGGAACGAATGAAACGGCGACCCATCGGACCGCTCGTCGAGGCGTTGCGCCACTTGGGAGCCGACATCCGCTACAAAGGCGAAGAGGGATTTCCACCGCTGCGAATCGTCGGACAGTCGCTCGACGGCGGTCAAGTGGAAATTTCAGGCGAACTGAGTTCGCAATTCGTTTCGGCCTTGCTGATGATTGCGCCGACATTGCGTAACGGATTGGAAATCAAGATGATGGGCGACATCGTTTCGCGTCCCTACATCGACCTGACGCTGTGGATGATGCGCGAATTTGGTGCCGATGCCGACTGGACGAGTGGTGACACGATTCGGGTGAAACCGAGTGGCTATCAACAACGGTCGTATCGAATTGAAAACGATTGGAGCGCGGCCTCGTATTGGTACGAAATGGTGGCGCTGACCGACGACGAGGATGCAGAAATCCGACTTTTTGGACTAAACGACTATACCAAACAGGGCGATGCTGCCGTGCGCTATATTTTCTCGATGCTCGGAGTGAAAACGGAGTTTAATTCGAGGAGTGAGGAGTGTGAAGTGAGGAGTGAGGAGTGTGGAGTGAGGAGTGAGGTGGTTTTGCGGAAAAGTAACCGCGTGGCCCCTCGTTTCGACTACGATTTTACGAACTCGCCCGACCTTGTGCAAACCGTCGTTTGTACTTGCGCCGCAAAAGGCATTCCGTTCCATTTTCGGGGTCTGAAAAGTCTGAAAATCAAGGAAACGAACCGACTCGAAGCCCTCGTCAGTGAACTGAAAAAAGTGGGCATCGCGATTCGCTTGGAAAACGATTCGGAACTCGTTTGGGACGGCAAACGCATCGAACCAACGTTCGACCCCATCGACACCTACGACGACCATCGAATGGCACTTTCATTTGCGCCGTTGGCACTGAAATTTCCGTCGATTTCCATTAAAAATCCGCTGGTCGTCACGAAGTCGTATCCGACTTTTTGGCAAGATTTACAAAAAATAGGATTCCAAGCCCCCTCCCAACCTCCCCCAGAAGGGTGAGGAGCATAATATTCCTTCAAAATATGATAAACTATACATTGATATCCCTGATTGCGCTGTTGGCGCTGGGCATTCTCGCCTTTGTTTTCGGCAAAAATCGTCGCGCCGACGGCACCGAAGAACCCATTGTCGTGGGCGAGGGCGACTGCGCCACGTGCACGCCCGAAACGCCGAAGTGCGAACAACTTTGCGCGATGGAGGCCGCCGTGAAACCCGTCGAATATTTCGACGACGAGGAACTCGACCGCTTCAAGAATCGCGCCGCCAACAGCTATTCTGACGACGAAATCGAACAGTTCGCCTACGTTCTCCACACGATGCAGCCCGACGAAGTGGCCGCGTGGAGCCGCAGCCTCACCCTACGCGGCATCGAACTGCCCAACGAACTTCGCGATGAGGTGATTTTGCTCATGCAAAAGCAATAAAATCGCAAAAATCGCGTTATTAAGGTGTATGCGACGGCATCAAACGGGAAAAATCGCTTCATTCTTGCTGCTGATTCTGACAGGATTGGTGGCAGGTTGTTCTACGCAGAAAAACACTGCGAAGAGCCGTTGGTGGCACTCGTTTAATGCTCGCTACAACACGTATTACAATGCTTCGCTGGCCTACATCGATGCTTCGACCGAGAAGGAAAACGGCAACAAAGACAATTTCACGGAGATGATTCCGCTCTACACCGTCGGCAACAAAAACAGCCGCGAGACGGGCAAGGGAAACTACGAAAAGGCCATCGAAAAATGCCAAAAAGCCATCAAACTGCACAGCATCAAAAAACGACCCGAATGGACGAAGAAACGGCGCAAGACGGAGCGCGATCTCGAATGGCTCTCGCGCAAGGAATACAACCCGTTTCTCTGGAAGGCGTGGCTGCTGATGGGGCGGTCGCAGTTCTACAAAGGTGCTTTCGACGAGGCCGCTTCGACGTTTAACTATATGAGTCGGCTCTACCAGTCGCAGCCAGCGATTTATGGCCGTGCGAGGGCGTGGCTGGCGAAGTGCTACATCGAACAAGACTGGATTTACGACGCCGAGGACGTGATTCGCAATATGCGTCGCGACTCGATTCACTGGCGGGCGCAGAAGGAATGGGACTACACGATGGCCGACTACTACATCCACACGGGCGACTATGCCGAGGCGGTGCCGTATTTGAAAAAAGTCATCAAACACGAGGGTCGAAAGCGCCAGAAGGCCCGCGAATACTATCTTTTGGGACAGTTGGAATCGGAATTGGGCCATCGCGAGGAGGCTTACAAGGCTTATAAAAAGGTGATTGCGCAGAATCCGCCCTACGAAATCGAGTTCAATGCCCGAATCGCGATGACCGAGGTAATGGCTGGGAGTCAGTCGAAGGCGATGATCAGTCGTCTGAAGCGAATGGCGGCATCGGACAAGAACAAGGATTATCTCGACCAAGTCTATTATGCCATCGGCAACATTTATTTGTCGCAACGCGACACGATGCAGGCCATTTCCGCCTACGAAAAAGGCAACGAGAAAGCCACGCGGAGCGGTATCGAAAAGGGCGTTCTGCTCTTGAAACTCGGCGACCTTTATTGGTTGAAGGAGAAGTTCAGCGACGCACAGCGATGCTACGGCGAGGCCATCGGACTGCTCGACAAGGAGCGCAAGGACTACGAACAACTGGCGCAGCGGTCGAAGGTGCTCGACGAACTCGGCCCCTACACCGACGCGATTCATTTGCAAGATTCGTTGCAACTTCTGGCGAAAATGAGCGAGAAAGACCGCAATGCCGCCATCGACCGCGTCATCGAAGCCCTGAAAAAGAAGGAAAAAGAGGAGAAACGCAAGCAAGACGAGGCCAACGCCGCCCAGCAGATGCAGCGAAACGGTGCGGTGGGCAATCGCAACCAGACGAACAACCAACAACCCACGCCCAACACCCAGCAACAAAGCGGAAAATGGTATTTTTACAATCCATTGGCTGTGCAGCAGGGCAAGCAGAGTTTTGAACGGCTGTGGGGCAAGCGCGAGAATGTCGATAACTGGCAGCGCGCCAACCAGACGGTGGTGGGTGGAATCGACCAACGGGAAATGTCGCAGGAAATGCTCGACTCAATTGCCCGACAAGAGGCTATTCAAGACTCGTTGGAACAGGTGAAAGACAGTGCGCAGAACGACCCACACAAGCGCGAATACTATTTGGCGCAGATTCCCTTCACCGAAGAACAAGTCGCGGCCAGCAACCTCATCATTCAAGACGGACTCTATCATTCTGGCATCATTTTCAAGGATAAACTCGACCATCTGGCGTTCAGCGAAAAGCAATTCAATCGTCTGATGACTGACTTCCCCGAATTCGAGCAGATGGCCGATGTCTATTACCATTTGTTCCTGCTTTATTCGCGGCGTGGCGAGCACGATTTAGCCCAAAGTTACGTCCGTCGGCTCGAAAACGAATATCCCGAAAGTCAATGGACGGCACTGCTCACCGACCCCTATTTCGCAGAGACGATGAAGTTTGGCGAACAGGTCGAGGACTCGCTCTACGGTGCCACCTACAACGCTTTCAAGGCCGACCGCTACGGTGAGGTTCGTGGCAATTCGCGCATTTCGGAAGAACGCTTCCCGATGGGTCAGAATCGCGACAAATTCATCTTCATCAACGGACTTTCCAAACTCAACAACGGCGACGGTAGCGGCTGTGTGGCCGATATGCAGATGTTGGTCGAGAAATTCCCGCAGAGCAAACTCGCCGAGATGGCTGGAATGATTGTGAACGGCGTGAAACAGGGTCGTCGGCTGCACGGCGGAAAGTTCGACCTCGGCGACGTGTGGAGTCGGCGGTCGGTCGTGCTCAGCGACAGCGATTCGGTGGCCGTACGCGAATTTTCGCCCGAGCGCAACGAGAAATTCCTCTACATCATCGCCTACCACCCCGATTCCATCGACCAAAACAAGTTGCTTTTCGAACTCGCACGCTATAATTTCACTAATTTTATGGTGCGCGACTTCGACATCCGCATCGAGGACACGGACGGTCCGCGCCACATGCGCGTCAGCGGCTTCCTCAGCTACGACGAGGCACTGCAATACGCCCGTCAGTTGCATCAGCAGGAGCATATTCTGGCGGCGATGGGTGTGAAAAACACGGCGGAAAACGATTCCGTGCAGGGTTCGCGAATTCTAATTATCAGTGAACCGAATCTGGAGTTGCTCGGGCGGCAGTTCAGCTACGACGACTACGCGAAATTCTACGAGGAAAACTTCGTTCCGCTCGAAATCGACAAGCGTCCGTTGCTGAGCGAACCAGCCGAAATCGGTTACGAGAAAGAGCCCGTTTTCAAGCGCAATGGCGACGATGACGAAGGCGATTCCGACGTGGAGAATATGGATACCGACGAAACCTTGGAAGTCGATGACGGCGACATTCCCGTCGAAGATTCGGGCGAGGAAATCATTGTACCCGAGGAAACCACGACAACCGTTTCCGAAGACAATTCAACGACGGTCGTTTCAGAGGACAATTCAACTGTTATTCAAGAAGAAAACAATTCTACGACAGTTGTTTCTGAAGAAAACAACACGACCGTTTCCGAGGACAATTCGACGACCGTTGTTTCCGAAGAAAATTCGACAAAAACCACGATGGACCCCGACGAAATTCTTGTCGCCGACGACGATGAACTCAGTCAGCCGAAAAAAGAGGAAAAAACCACAGTCGTGGAAACGAAAACCAACACTGAGCAAGGAACCAAAACTGCCGTTCAACAAGAAACAAAAACCACCGTTCAACAGGAAACGAAAAACACTGAAAACGACGACAACATCTTCGTTTTGGACGACGACGAAACCACCAACGACGATGAAATCATCATCCTCGACGACGAAAAAACGACCCAAAAATCCAAGAACGACGATGACGACGTGCTGATTATCCTCGACGAAGACGAACTCGTCAAAAAAGACGATAAAACCACGAAAAAGGACACGAAAAACGCCAAGAAAGACGACAAATCCAACAAAAAGGACGATAAAGACCAGAAAAAAGACGACAAAAAACATGAAAAGGAAAAAGAAGACGGCTACGAACTCGAAGACGAATATTTTGAACTCGACGGCTTCTGATTTTTCGGGAAATATCGTTTTTTCGTGAAAAGCAACTCCATCTGACCTATGCAATACCAAAAACGACAATTGTATGGAAAATTATTTAATGAGCGTCGCCATTGGCGACATAGCCGGTAGCGCCTATGAAGGCAGAGCGCACCGCACCAAGGACTACAACCAAGTGAAAATGTTTAGCAGCCGCGCCCACTTCACCGACGACACCGTGCTGACCTTCGCCTGCGCCGAGGCATTCATCGACCAACTCGACATGACGATGAACCTCTGGAAATGCGCCAACGAGCATCGCCACGCAGGTTTTGGCAGCAGATTCAAACTCTGGATGGCCAGCCACAAACCCCAACCCTATCGGAGTCTGGGCAACGGCTCCGCCATGCGCTGTTCGCCCGCGGGATGGCTTGCAAAATCGAAAGAAGAATGTATCCGCCTCGCACACGAAACCGCAGCCCCCACCCACAACCACCCCGAAGGTTTCAAGGGCGCAGAAGCCACTGCCCTCGCCATTTTCCACCTGAAAAATGGCCGAAACAAGCAATTCATCCGCGAACACATCCTCGACAAATATTATCCCGACTGGTCGAATAAGAAATACGCCGAGATCCACGACTCTTTCGCCTTCAATTCGACCTGCGCAGGTACCGTCGGCCCGGCCATCATCTGCTTCATCGAGTCAGAAGACTACGTCGATTGCATCAAACTCGCCATTTCCCTCGGTGGCGATGCCGACACCCTCGCCGCCATTGCTGGCCCGATGGCCTACGCCTATTATAAAAAAATGCCCGATGCCCTCGTCTTCCAAGCCATGAAAAGACTTCCAGTGTGGATGGTCGAAGTCAGCGAACGATTCGATGAGGTGGTAAATCGGCAATAACCGCAAGGCTTGTGGAAAAATTTTTCGCGCCAAAGTGTTTGTGAATCAGATTTTTTTTGTATATTTGTGGGCTGAATTTGATTAAATCTCTAAAAATAAATAATGACACGTGAATTAAGAATAGCCATTGCTCGTATTATCAGCGATATGATAAAAGCAGATAATATCATCGAAGAGAGCGAGATAAAAGACATGAAGAGACTCATGTCTGGATATGCCATCACCCATCAAGAGATGAATGATGCTCGTAAAATTCGTTTTACTGACGCTGTCAATACGCTGAAGGAACTTCCAATGAAAGATAGAAAATCCTTTTTCAATCAAATCTATACCATTGCCCTAAGTGATAATGTTTGCGTGCCTCGAGAGGCTCTTTTACTGATTGCTCTTCAGTATTGTTTAATTGACGAGAGGAAAACTGGAAATGGCTACCATTTACCTAAACCGTATCTTATCTCTTGCCCAACTGGAGAAGCAAGTTTCAATGACCAGTATATGGTATATCTGGAGAGTGCTTACGATGAGGAACGTAATATGGAACTGATGAAGCACTTCAGACTTTTGGTTACCATCACTCGTCTGTGTGGTTTCAACTTCATTTATATCCCCAAGATGGTTGAAGAGTTCCGTGGAATGAACGAACAATATGTGAAGGATGTCATCAGCTACATGGCTCCCAATCTTGAAGAGTCGTTTATCCAGCAGGTATATAAAAGATTGTGCGACTTAACTACAGTTGATTTCTTCCGCAATGTGCTGTATGAGCGATTGCAGGTAAAGGCACTTCACAACACACCACCTTCGCTACTTATTAATATAGGCACATCTGTTGTTCCCTATTGTAGTGCGGGTGGTTCTGTTCAGTATTATACAGAATTTTTGTGTATCCCCATTTCTTCAAGCATTCTCACTTTGGTGGATGATATCCTAGAATTCTATCAAAGCAAGGTAAGTATCCGCCAGTCTATTACCATTAGCGACAGCAAGGGGCAATTCAAATATTTTGGATTCTATAAAGCATTGTTCGATTTCCTTGTTGCCCCACCTCCCATTGCCCCCAATCTCATCTTTTTAGGCCAGGACATGAAAACTGGAAGGTACCAAGTGGCTTTCAAATTTGATGAAGGCAATGAGAAAAAAATACGTCTAACACCAAGAGAATACGAAGTCTTTTTCCATGTAGCCCTAAGATCATATAAAGGGCGTACCAGAGGGTTGTCCGTATCGTGCGATAAACACATAAAGCCAACCATTGCACATATAAAGGGTAAAATCAGCGATGAGATTCCCGATTTGACTTATTCCGACCAGTACAAGCCGGAAAGAGATGGCAACGTGTATATTCTTCGTTTGGACAAATCGAAGGTGTTTGTAAGAGTAAGGACTTATCATTGTGGTTGTGAATATGAGGATATCCCCATTGTGAAATATGACAAGCAGTAAATTTCATACCACTTTGCAACGTTGCAGCTCCAACTGCACTATTTTGCTATCATTACATGGCAATGTTGCCATTTTGATGTATGGTACTGATATTATCCATATCTTTGCAGCAAGAATTTACAAACTAAAAGCAAAGATTATGGAAAAGCAAATTATCTGTATGGGCAACTCCTACAAAAATGGCGGCAGATGTCTCGCTGGTATTGAAATTCAAAACACTGCTTCTGGTGTTTCGATAGTAAGGAACAACTATGGTCTTCCCAAATGGATTAGACCTGTTATGGCAAATGGTGATAACGGGCTGCCAGAGCATATGGTTGGTTCATTTACCATGCTTGATATACTCACAGTTGATGTTACTGATACAGCACCAACCGGTTCACATTGTGAGAATGTCCACTTCTCATCCATAAGGAAAGTGGGGAGACTGGGACAAAACATCCAAAACCTCAATCATTTGTGCGACACTTGGCACACTCTGATTTTTGGAAACAGAGGGAAGGCTGTCCCAAATGAAATATTTGAAGAAGGAAATTATTCTCTAATGTTTATAAAACCAGAAAGTCCTATAATCACCATGCAATATGATGATTATGGTCATGAAAAGTATCGTATTCAATTCATCTACAAGGGTACTCAATATGATTTCCCGTTGACAGATACAAGGTATATTAATGAACTCCGTTCAAGAACAAAGACCTGCGGAGAAAGAAATACTGGCGATTTGTATCTTACATTATCGTTAGGCGTTAATCATTGTGATTGGCATTATAAGCTGGTCGCAGGAGTTATTGATTTTGCATCATAATAAATATGGAAGCAAGACAGCTATTTTCAGTAGGGCATTCAAACCAAAACATTGAAGAATTCTTTCAACTCCTGATGTCGCAAAGGATTGATTGCATTCTTGATGTCAGAAGTATGCCTTATAGTAAATACACTCCACATTTTAACGAAGAACCGCTTAAAAGCTGGCTTAATAATCATGGGGTATTATACGTTCCTTTTGGTAAACATTTTGGAGCAAGACGTTCTGATTGTTTAATAGAAACAGAGTTTGTGAAAAAAGGAATAAAGGAGGCTAAGCCTCAGGTAAATTTTGAATTTGGGGTAACAACTCCAGATTTTAAAACTGGAGTTGATAGACTAAATAAGGCATTGAATCAAAACAGACGTGTATCTCTCATGTGCTCAGAAGCAGACCCTTTGGGATGCCATCGCTTCTCATTCATCTCAAGATATTTTTATGAATTAGGATGGGATATTCAGCACATCATGCGCGATGATGATACAGGCGAACCTATTGTCCGCTCACATCAAGAATTGGAGAAAGAGATGATTTTTGACTATGTAAAGCGAAATAAATTGAAATCAGTAGGTGGACAGATGTGTGATTTTCTTTTCTCAGATTTTGGAGATGGATATACTGTAGAACAACAACGGATAGATGCATACCGTTTGAAAAATCATGAAATTGGATGGGTTCCTGATTATGGCAATAATGAAAGTACTGATGAATATTAAATAACGACACATTTATGATTACATTATTTACAATTGGATTTACTAAGAAAAGTGCAGAGCAGTTCTTTGAACTTCTGAAAAAAAACAAAGTTAAGCAACTTGTTGACGTTAGAATCAGTAATGGTAGCCAACTTGCTGGTTTTGCGAAAGGTAAAGACCTCGCATATTTCGTAAAACAAATATGTGGGATGGACTATAAGCATATTACTGATTTTGCTCCGACAAAAGAATTATTGGATAGATGGCACAAGGAAACTGTGACTTGGCCTAAATATATTGAAGAATATACTGCAATGCTAAAACAGCGGGATATTATCAAAAAGTATGGCGTAAAGCAATTTGACGGCTCTTGTTTCCTCTGTAGTGAAGAAACACCAGAAATGTGTCATCGACGCCTTCTTGCTGAATATATGAAGAAGTTCTCTGCTGAAGAAGTGAAGATAGTTCATTTAATATAACATTTCCACCATATGGATAAGTACTTTATTTGCCTTGCAAATTCATACAAACGAGGAGGACGCTGCATCGCTGGCATAGAAATTGTCTTCGACGAGAATAGAGAATTGAAACCAGTTTGTGATGAAGACGGAAGACCACGATGGATTCGTCCGATAGCAAAAACTACATATGGCGAAATTCCAAATTATGTGGCTGAAGATATAAAGTTGCTTTCTATCGTGAAACTCTACAATGTAGATCCTTGCCCGAATAAGCCGCATACAGAAAATGTATATTATTCAAAATTAGAACAGTGCAAATATGATTTGTCCTATGATGTTGGCTTAATAAATCATCTTTTTGATAGCACTCATCAAGCATTATTCCATAACAGAGGACGCGCAGTCTCTGCAGAGATGTCAATGGGTATTAATTACTCTTTGATGCTGATAAATGCGAAGAATGCCTGTGCATATATTGATGAAAACAGAGAGAAATCAAAAAATCGAATGTCTTTCACTTATTACGGGGAAGATTATGATTTCCCCATTACTGACCCCATATTCTTGGATGAATTCAAAAAAAAACCAGAACACTATGCAAATATTCCAGATGTTTACCTTACGCTTTCTTTAGGATTAGACTTTGAAGGTTGGCAT
Organism: uncultured Prevotellaceae bacterium; assembly: GCA_902776665.1. Taxonomy (GTDB): domain Bacteria; phylum Bacteroidota; class Bacteroidia; order Bacteroidales; family Bacteroidaceae; genus Prevotella. The sequence continues at coordinate 41,448 of CACYQZ010000014.1, read as the reverse complement.
CACAAATTAGTTGCAGGAGTGATAATTCCAATGGCTTCATTACAGAAAAAAGAAGTCGAAGATATTTCTTATATGGAACAACAAAAACGTCTTCATACCAATGCATACGCCAAATGGACTCCAAAAGACGATGAACATTTGAAAAAACTTTATATTAATGGAACTTCTGTTCAAGAATTGACTCAAATATTCGGAAGAAACAAAGGGGCTATCTATTGCAGATTAAGCAAATTGGGATTTGAGGTAGAAAGAGAATCTTCCCAACAATCAGATTCGAATTGGTTTGACGAATATGAACGAGAGCTATCAAGGCTTCTTAATAAAAAGAACGAAATAGATGAACAGATAGATGAAGTTCGTGCTAAGATACTAGAAAAAATGGAATCTCATGGTTTGGATAAAATCCATTCTGAACAATTCTCAGTTAGTTATACCCCTGCTAAAACCATTATGCAATTTGACTCTCGTGCATTCCGATCAGAAAATGAAGAACTCTATACAAACTATTGCAAACCAAAACAACGAGAGGCTTCTATTGTTGTTAAAAGAAAAACAAAGGACTGATTGATTTTTGCAATGAGTATTTTTGTTTTAAAAAAGACATTTTCCCTCGGCAACGTTGCAGCACCAACCGCACTATTTTGACATCTATGCATGGCAATGTTGCCATATTGATGTATGATGCGGATATTGTTCATATCTTTGCAGCAAGAATTTACAAACTAAATGCAAAGATTATGGAAACTATTAGTAATGAAATCCTTGAAGGTGTTGGCAAGAAGATTCGGAATGGCTATCTCGCCAAAAGTATTACTGCAAGTAAAGTAATGGAGTGCTATAAAAAGAACTTGAAAGAGGCAAATGCTTTCTCTTGTTTTGGATGGACAGTCTTTGAGATGATTAGATATGAAAAGGAAACACACAATCCAATTATTAGAAAAATTCTCAGCCAGGCAATTGATGCTCATGATGTAAAGCGAGACAAAAGTTCTGACCATAACAAACTGAATCTGGAAAAGTTGGAAAAGTTCAAAACCAGTGCCCTTGGTATCGGCTTGCGGAAAGTTTTATCAGAGATGAGACAACTTGTAAAGCACTGCTCTGATATAAATGCCAAAATAGTCCTTATGTTGTTAGAAACAGAATTCGCCAATCTGTCGGCCAAGAAACTTCATGATTTGAAAGATATAATCTATGAAAGAAAAACCCTTCTTCTTGAGCAATTATCTTACTTGCTCGATGAAGTAAACTGTAAGCATGGTATTAGTTCAAATACCGGCAAGAATGCTTCTTATATTGTCTATGTTTACTTGCCTAATGGTGAACAACTTTCATGGCACTGCAATGAATACCAGATGCTGTACTACTATCCTGAGATAGATTGCAAATGGGATGGGCAGGTTGCAATGACAATGGAGAAAATACTTTTTTATATTGGTAAAACATACCATATAGGGACATTGCCCCTCTCAGAACTTGCTGCATAGATTCGTAATTTTATGTTTTTGTGAGGCATCTGACAAATAATCAATTTATCTTTGTTGAATAGCATATGGCAATACTTATTCCATCAATAGAGCATATACTTAATATGAAGGTCCCACCTACAGAAGGAGAGTTACACCGGCAACGTTGCTACACCAACCGCACTATTTTGACATCTTTGCATGGCAATGTTGCCATATTGCTGTATGATGCGGATATTGTTCGTATCTTTGCAGCAAGAATTTACAAACTGAATACAAATAACTATGAAAATTAAGAGTGCTAGGTTCTTCCGCGAGAAGTACATGACGGACGTCAGACATATCCAGCCTAACAGCGGATATAACCCTGACTTCATCGGATGCGTCCATGAGCTTCCGAGTGGTGAGTACGTCAAAGGTTTCTTTGATATGTATCACGGTGACAAACAGGATATAGGTGGCTTCCTCTCTGGCAATCTAAAAATTGCCGAGGATGGCCAGTCTATCTATGAGTTCATGCAGAATGCTGCGGACTGTGGTTCCACATCGTTCTATATGTTCTACAATGACAACTACTTCTTGGCTATCAATAATGGCAAGGCCTTCAGTCTGGAAGGGTTACGTTCATTATTGAACGTCGGCCAGTCGGACAAGAAAAGCTCCTCTCAGATTGGACGCTTCGGTATCGGTTTCAAACTCGTTCACAGACTCGTGGGCAAGAGCGACGGTAAATACGAGTTGCTTCATGACAATAAAGGCCCCATCCTCTTCAGCTGGAGTAAGAAAGAGGATTTGATGGCTCTCTTGAACAAAGAGGAGATCACTGCTGTCAATGATATAGAGGACAGCAGCAGCCTTCCTTATTTCCTGAAGCTGATTCTGACCAATTTCCCTGCCGATCCTAACGAGACAGTGAAGGACCTGAACTACAGTGATACGGTTCTCTTTACCGATGATGAATACACGGAACTGGCCAGAGAGACCAGACAGTGGCTGGAGAAATACCTCGAGGATTCCACTTTTAATCAAGGAACCCTTTTCTTCATCAAGCTGGGTGAGGGTAAGAGAGAACTGCTGGACAAGGACTACAGAGAGAATCTGAAGACAGGTGTTGAGTACTCGCTGAACACGTTGAAGAATCTGAAGAACATCAAGATCAATGACGTTCCGATTGACGAGGTGACTCTCAGACTGGAGAGTGGCATTATTGCTAAGGACTCTGAGGATTTCAAGCGCGTTTCTCCTGAGTATGTAGACAGTGACATTCATTACTCGATTGGATATAATGTGATTGACTTCGATGCTGAGAAGCCGTTCCTTCGCGTGGATGCATTGAAAGAGTCCCCGACTTTCTATAAATATTTTCCACTTGGCGACGAGATACATCACTCCGCTCTGTTTATTCATTGTGACAGCCTGAGCAATGCGGCTAACCGTCGCAAACTGCATGATGACCCTACAAACAGGGAGTTGATACCTCTGATTGTAAGGTTTGTTATCTCCAGACTGGAGGAGATGAAGAATGCTGGTGATATGGAGAGCTTTAAGCAGCTCTATGCCAATCTGCTGTTGAGTGAGACTCCTCACGATAACAGTAACTGGCTGAAGGGTGCTTTCTATGACATCATAAGAGAGTATGTAAAGACTTGTGTGCCTACATGTGATGGTTCTTTTGCAGGAAAGGACAGCGTGTTCATCCGCAAGATCAAGTGTAACGTTCCTCTGAGTGTCGTTAACTCTACTTATCAGTGGTTCCTATGGAATCCTGAAAAGAACTTGGAAACGCTGGTGTCTGCAGCGAGGAAAAAACTAGACATTAAGGACTATGATATAGTTGATTTGCTGGTTGATGCCGATGTTAATTCCCTCAATGAGTGGATTAGCAATGCTGATGAAGACTCTTACAAAGCTTTCATCAACGAGTTGTCCTCACCTCTGCTTATTAATAACACCAAGGCGAAAGAGAAACTGAGAAGCCTGAAACTGTTCCGCTTCAAGGATAACAGTTTCCGTTCATATGCTGATGTGGTTTCAGCTAAGAACGTTGAAGTGTCCAGATCTTCGAACCGCACGGATTACCTGTATGATGAGGAAAAGCCCTATGTATTCACGACAGAAAAGACCGTCGAACTGACCAGCATCCTGGAATCTCTTGGCTTTGTGGTCTCAGATGTCAATTTGGATGAGTACCCGTATATTAAGCAGTGCTTCACCCTGCCGAAGGATCAGCATATCTTCTACCTGATTTCTGAAAAGGTCAAGTCAGCTCATCTTACACCGTCTCAGAAAAAGGATCTGATTCTTCACTTAACTACTTCAGACCAAAACAAAAAATTTGATAATATTGGGGATGAGAGCATCAAGAAACTGTTGATATGCAAGACTGAGTCAGGTGAACAGAAGCCTCTTTCTGACATGATTGGAAGTGCCTATATGACGCCTCAGTGGCTGTCAACCTACAGAATTGACGGTAACGACTACTTCCCTGAACTGGACAAGTATCTCATACAGGAAAAGGAGGTCTATGCTAAGGTTATCCTTCCTTTCTGGGATGATATGGAGATATCAGAGGATGTCGAAACGGTGTATGGTGACATCAGGAGACTCTATCTGCTGAATGAAGACTCAAACAAGACCATGAAAGGAAAGGCCTTTGTCTACACGGAGGACGGAAGCTTCGAGACTGTGGATAATGTCGTATTCAATAAGGCCATGTTGGACGCTTCGGTTCAATATGCTTCAATCAAGAACGTCATGTCGACGGTGTTTGGATGTGCCATACCTCAGAAGAGTGTGGCAGGTATCTTACAAGAGGATCCCTTCTGCTTGTCTGCAGAGTCACGCCTTTGTGACTTGATGCCTGAAAGAGAGAGTGTGACAAGTGAGGATATTGCCAACTATATCAGGGCTTGCCAGTTGAGCAACGAGGCCTTCTTCAACTTCTATGTTGTGGAGAAGGAGGGCGAAGAGTTCTTTATCTCGAAGAAGTCCGCCACCCACTATCAGGTCTACAGTTCATACAACACGGTAAAGGCTTTCATAGAGAAGAACAACTCCAGCAATATGGTTCTCTTACCAGCAGAGTTGTCCCAGTTCTCCGATGAGCAGGGCATTCTTAAAGGAGAAGACCTGTACGATGGTATCCTGAAGGATGTTGATGATGTGGATGCTTTGCAGACAGACTTGGTGGATGTCCTTAAATACGATTCAAGACGGGACTTCATCCTGAGACTGTCAAAGACTGTCTTTGACCTGGATAAGGTAGTGACCAAGGAGGACTATGACTACAAGATCATGGAGATGGCATGCAGCTGCCTTGAGGAGAAGGACTATGAGACATTCCGTTCTAAGGCTATCGTTAAGAAGAATGGCGTTTCTTTCGCTCATGACCAGATTCCGTCCACACTTGCTGAAAGTGTGTCTGTGGTAGGTGCGAAGAAGAACTTCGACCTGGCCATACTTCTTCCTAATGAAAATGGTAACGGAGCTTTGCTGAATGAACTGGTAGATAAGTATTCTGTTCTTGGCATCAGCAGACAGAATCTGAATGCGCTCTTTGGCATATCCTCTGAAGCCAATCTGGACGAGATATATGAGACCATCAAGTCTAAATATCCGGTGATCCAGAACGCCCAGCAGTTGGCATTTATGATGCAGATGGATGCCAATAATAATAAGCTCATTGAATATAAGGCCATATGTGCAAATGGCACAGAAGAGGTTAATCCCTTCGTTGTTAAGGATTTCTCCTTTATCAGGAGATCCTATACCTTGGGTACTCAGTACGATGAGTTGGGACAGTATATGGCTCTTCCCTATGGAAAAAACAAAATCATTCAGGAGCCATACATTGATGACGAGAATACTTTCATCATTCCTGGTCTTGACACTAAGGATGACCAGAATGCGTTTGACCAGCAGAAGGTACTGGCATTCCTGTCATTCCTCATGTATCTGAAGAAGAAGGATCTGATTAAGTTCCAGTCGGTAGATTGGAGTGTCTACAAGAATAATCTCAGCTTTAATCCTGATGAATCCATATATCCAGAGGATTACGCCATCCTCTCAGAGGCATTACCCGATTATATCGAGAAATGGGCTTCTGCTAACCCGGATAATCTGGCCTTGCTGTCAGACATGGGTGTTCAGACAGAAAATGATGTTCCTGTGAGATTCCGCAAATACATGGTCGATAAGCTTGATGAGTTTGATGCTCATTCAATCTACTCTGTTACTAACAAGAGTTATCTGGAGAACTCTTTGAAGTGGATTGCCGAGAAGTGTGTATTCCCTCTTTCCGAAGAGAAGTACAAGGCTATCATGATTGCCATTGAGCAGATCAATAAGCTGCGTGGCAATAACAGTGGCATCGTCGTGACAGACAAGGTCAATCTGGAGGAACTCTCCGATGAGAGCATCCAGTATGCGGAGAATGGATATGAGGATTGGAAAGACGAGTCTGGACATAGTATCTATCTCTACGACGGCGAGCTTCCTCATACCATCACAATCGACGAATACATCGATGAGGTCATCTACAGCTACCATGAGGGTAATATCATAGATGATAACTCGTCTATCATCTATGTGAATAGTAATGTGGATCTGCAAAAGGCCATGCATCAGCTGGCCGCTGATAATAAGATCAACCTGACAACAGAGGATGTGTATAAGCTGTTCGACAGGAACATCTCTGACCTTCGTAAGGAGATTGAGAAACTGAGGAACGAGAATGCCGTGCTCAGAAATAATGCACCGGCAACCTCAGGTGAAGATGTAACGATGAAAGGTGACAATCCCAACGATGTTGATGTTGATGAGCGCCCAGAGTATAACGAGGTCGCAAGGAAGAAGGTGATGAAGAGGCTGGTGGGTGAAGGCTATAAGTTCACACAAGGTCATGGCGATTTCTCTATCGTCCCAGGTGTAATCGACCCTGAAGGAAATCTTGCTCCTTTGGTAGTAAAGAGCTGTATATGGGGTAAGATCTATATAAGCCCAATGGAATGGGGAACTTTGTTGATGCCCAACTCCATGCTGTGGGTCTTTGACGGTCATGAAACACAGCCTCTCCAGCTGAGAGCACTGATCAGGAATCAGGAGAAACTGGTTCTCTCTATGGATACAAGGAACCTTGATGATGTGAATAAGGTATCTAAGTTCGCTCAGATACTACAGTACTTCAAGCAGGTGAACTTCGAGTTTAATAGTGTCCGTCCTACGACAATCGCATCTACTTACAAGCAGTATGCGTTCGATGACAGACCAATGGATGAGAAACCTTCAGCAGACCCATTCGAATGATTTTCAGTAGAGATATGCAGTGGCAGTTCCTTGAGGAAGAACTCAAGGCTGAGGTGAAGGAGTTTGACGATAAGCTGAAGACTTCTGCAACCTACCTGATGGAAAAAGGAGAGGTATTTACTGCCCAATTCCTCTCCTTCAGTGACAGTGGTGAGATGCGTGTGAGATTCTCATGTAAGCGTCCCGTTCCAAGAAGAGGTGAGTACCTGTATTGTATGACACTCCATAAGGAACTACGTGACCACAAGAACTGGGTTGATAGGACATACGGTGACTTGGTGAAAGACAAGACCAACTTTACTGAGGCAATCTGTAATTGGCTGATGCCTTCTGACAACCCCGGCTTTATCATCGCTGGTTTCATCGGAATCGACGTGGAGTTTGCAGAATGGATAAGAGATGCATCCATGACAGTTCTGGTGATGGGACCGAATAAGCCTCCATTTGACTATGTGGCACATCTTCAGTCCCTTACAAGGTGTTTGGATTCTCCTGCTGTATCATCCGTTTTGGATGCTGATTACGTCACCAGTTCATGGAAGCCGACTTTATTGAATAACAAGAAGGATATTCCTGAGTTTCTTCATGCTCAACTGAGTCTGAATGACTCTCTAATACTGCAAGGCCCTCCAGGAACAGGTAAGACCTACCAGATTGCCAAGCTGTGTGCGAACCTGTTGGATAGAGGTCATTCGGTCTTGGTAACAGCTCTTACCAATAGGGCTTTGATGGAAATCGCCAAGAAGCCTTTCTTGGAGCCATTCCTGAATGAAAAGAAGGTGTTCAAGACCAAAATAACAACTGATGAGGAAAGGGAAGTTCCCAGACTTCAACAGGAGAAGGTCGTTTCTCCGAAGAAAGGCTGTTTAGTCCTATCCACCTTCTTTATTACCAGTGGAGTTGCTGCAGAACTGGCATCTGATGCACCATTCGACTATGTTATTGTTGACGAGGCCAGTCAGGCACTTCTCCAGATGATAGCGGCAGCGAAGAGGTTAGGAAAGAAGTCTTTGTTTGTCGGTGACGTGAAGCAGTTGCCTCCCGTAATACAGATGAAGGGTTCAAAGGTCAGAGAGAATGGCTATGTGCATTTGGTTGAAGGCCTGAACTCTATTACTGAGATGTCTCTATATCCTACATATCAGCTGACAGAATCAAGACGATTGACGGAAAGAGGCACCCAGTACACGGGAATGTTCTATGGTCATTCGCTGGTTTCAATGTCTGAGCATAAAGGCGCTGACAGCTATGGTACTTTCTTCCTGAATAGTCAGGGTGGCCCAACTCTCTTGAAGACAGATATGGAATTGGGAGAATTGGCTGCACCATCGGCTATGGATCTTGCTCTCGCCGTGGTAGCAACAATCCATAAGAATTGCAAAAGCAAGGAAGTGGCTGTCTTAGCCTGTATGAAAGAAACTGTACGTGGACTGCAAAAGAAGCTCAATTCCAACCTGAAGAAGTCCAACATGATTGTTGATACTGTCGCCAGAGTCCAGGGACTAACGACTGACATTTGCGTTTATGTGGTTCCGAATACCCATTATCTCCGTTCGCTCGACCCACGCCTGTTTAATGTGGCTACCAGTAGAGCAAGATTTCAGACTATTATCATTGCTGACAAGGAAATACTGGGCTATTCAACAATGGATAATCAGGTGAAAGAGTATCTGGAGAGACTGGATGAGGAATTCTCTTTCTATCTCCCATATAATAACAAACTGATGTTGCCGTTTAATAGTAAAGAACAGTTTTTAATTGATTAATGATATGAATATAATTGAAAAGGCCGACAAGTACGCTGATGGCAAGGCAAACGAGGCAATAACAAAAGCTATTGCCCAGGCCTATCTCGATGGCTATCGGGATGGCTATAATGACAGAGAAGCTGAAATACCTGCAGATTTCAGAGATAACAAGACAAAGTACATTGATCTTGGTTTGCCAAGTAGGACACTTTGGTCTGAAGACTATGAGAAGAATGGTGATAATATTCTTTATCTTCCGTATGAGAGAGCAGATTACTTGAAAATCCCGACAGGAGAACAATGGAAAGAACTTCTTGAATACTGTCGTTGGGAATACGAGATCAACCTCTCCTATGATTTCTGTTGGGCTAAGTGCATAGGTCCAAACGGTAATGTATTGAAATTTGAACGTACAGGAAAATATGATGCTGATACTAAGTCCTGCGAATGGGAAACTTTCTTCTGGTTGGAGGAATTCTCGGATGAAGAGAATACCTATAATGCCATACATATGTATAACGCGATGAAAGCAAGAAGGGGGAGAATTTTCCAAAAGATTCGAACCCAAATATTCTCAGGATATCATCTGCCAGTAAGACTGGTAAGGTAGGTTTGGGAGACATTTTCTTATCAACCGATTATTATTGAACAATATTTATGCAGGAAAGTATTCTAAAGGTAAGGTATGCCAAAAGTGTAGCTGTCGCCGTGCTGCTCATCGTTTTGTGGTGGAAAAAACGTAAAAAACTATAAATCAAAATGAGAAAAATTACTTTTTTGGCAATTTTCGCTGTCGTGGGCTTGTCGGCATGGATTTGTTTGGCAGACGGGAAAGAAACGAAGGGAAAAGAAACGGAGGAGGAAGAAATGGCGGAGGAGGAAACGCAACCTTGGATTTCGCCGGAAGATAGTGCTATGTTCATCGAAGTGTTCGAGACGTATCTCGACTACGATATGGATTTTGCCAATTCGTCGATGAAGTATGCCGAGAGTATGAGGAAAGGGGCAGGCAAGGACTACCACAAGAGTCGGAAGCATATCGACTCGATGTTCCACGATTGCATCGAACTGGTGAAACTGGGCGATTACGAAAAAATGTTAGAATTGCTGGAAACGGAGCGACTCAACATCTATCGTCATCCGGGCAATAGCATCGACAATGAAATCGGACTGGTTACCGTTTTTGCCAAGATGTACAACCAAATCTACCCCGAAAGCACCGACAGTTTCTATATGAAAATGCTGCCGAAATATCAATTCATGAAAACACACATAGAAGTGAAACGTGCCTTGACCGACGAGGAAGAATTTCATCCTATCTACGAAGAAATCTTGAAAATCATCGACAATGCCCACGAGGTGCTGGGGAACGACTCGACCTACGACAAATGGTACTGATTTTTCCTCGCAAGCCTTGTGACGGGTTGGAAATGTCGAAAAAATGTCGTATCTTTGCAACTGATTTTTTGAAACAAGGCGAAAAAACGGAAAAACAGATATGAACGAAGAGGAAAAAAGGACGATTGACTTCGGCATCATCGAAGACCAGTCGCAGAACATCATCAAGGTCATCGGCGTAGGTGGCGGCGGACAGAATGCCGTGCGAAACATGTATAACGAGGGCATCGAGGGCGTGACTTTCGCCGTGTGCAACACCGATAGCGCAGCGCTCACGAAGTCGCCCGTGCCCGTGAAATTGCAGTTGGGCTCGGTGGGTCTGGGTGCCGGCGCGAACCCCGAAGTAGGCAAGAAAGAAGCGCAGAGCAACATCCAAGACATCGAACGATTGCTCGACGACGGCACGAAAATGGTGTTCATCGCCGCTGGAATGGGCGGTGGCACGGGAACGGGCGCGGCTCCGGTCGTGGCGAAAGTGGCGAAGGACAAAGGGCTGCTGACGATTGGTGTGGTGACGATTCCGTTCTACTTCGAGCAGAAACGGAAAATCATCAAGGCACTGCGCGGTGTGGACGAACTGCGGAAGCACGTCGATGCGATGCTCATCATCAACAACGAGCGGATTTGCGACATTTATTCAAATACGAAGGTAACACTACAGGAAGCCCTTAAACGTGCCGACGACATCCTGAAAAACGCCGTGAAAGGTATCTCGGAGCTCATTACTATCAGCACCGAGGGCGACATCAACCTCGACTTCCGCGACGTGGAAACGACGATGCGCAACGGTGGCGGTGCCATCATGGCCATCGGGCGTGCCAGCGGTGAGGGTCGCGTACAGCGGGCCATCCTCGACGCCATCGAGTCGCCCCTACTCTTCGGCAACGACATCGGCAAGGCGAAGCGAATTCTTTTCAATATCTATGCCAGCGAAAAATCGCCGCTTTTCGTGCCTGAATTGTCGGAAATTTCCGATTTTTTCGACCAGTTAGACCCCGAAATCGACGTGATTTGGGGCACGGCCACCGACAACTCGCTCGACGACGACGCGAAGGTGATTATTTTGGCTGCCGACATGGACGACGGAAACGAGCAGAAGGAGCGCGAAATGCACAAGCAGGATGACAAAGCTTATTACGAGGAATTGATTTCGAAACTCTACAAGCCGATGAGGACGAACAAGGCCGAAAATACCGAAAACGACGAAAAAACGGAAGAAGAACCCGTCGAAAAACCGACTTTGACGGTGGTTGTGACGGAAAATGAGGAGCCGACTCCGTCTGAGGACAAAAAAATGCCTGAAAACGAGGAGGAAACCAAGTCGATGCCGATTGTTGAACGCTGGAAACGCTGGCTGGAACGGAGAATTACGGAAGTGGTGATTGACGATTGACATGGACGCAGAACAAAGAAAAACGGTTGAGGAAATGGCCGAGGAGTTGAAAGGACTCGTCGGCGCATTGAAGCAGCAGAACAGAACCGACCTGATTCTGCGTGCCTTGGGCGTGCCCCTGCTCGAGCAACTGCGCATCGAAGCGGCTCGCGGACAACTCAGCCGACTGCTCATCACCAAGAATTTCCGCTTCATCTTGATGGACCATGGCAACAAGGAAATCGAACTCCAACCCGTCCACAAGGCCGTCTATCTGCTGTTTCTGGCGCATCCCGAAGGCATCGAGTTCAAGCGGCTGTCGGAGTATCGCGACGAACTGTTGGGCTACTACATGAAAACGGCGTTGAGCATGGACAAACAGAAAATCGAAGAGAGTGTCGAACACTTAATCAACCCACTCGACAACGCCATCAACGAGAAATGTTCGCGCATCAAAAACGTTTTTCTGTCGCTCATGGACGAATACTCCGCGAGTTACTACATCATCAGCAGCCACGCGCAAAAGAACTTCCCCAACTCCGAACGCATCTGGTTTCGCCGCCTGAAAGTCATCACATTGCCCCGCGAGTTGGTCGTCTGGGAGCATAATTTTTGAAAAAATATCGATTTTTCAAAAAAAATCCGTATCTTTGCAAAAAATTGATTCACTATGTCAGGAAAAATTCTTTGGGTAGATGACGAAATCGAGTTGTTGAAAGCGCACATCCTTTTTCTCGAGAAGAAGGGTTACGAAGTGATGACCGTGACCAACGGCAGCGATGCCATCGAGGAATGTCAGCGGCAGACGTTCGACTTGATTATCCTCGACGAGATGATGCCAGGTCTGACGGGACTGCAGACGCTGCAACGGCTGAAGGAAATCTCGCCCGACACACCCGTGGTGATGTGTACGAAGAGCGAGGAGGAGAACATTATGGACCAGGCCATCGGCTCGAAAATCGCCGACTACCTCATCAAGCCCGTGAATCCGATGCAGATTCTGCTGACGCTGAAAAAGAACATCCACCAGCGACAGATTGTCACCGAGGTGACGCAGACGGGCTATCAGCAGAATTTTATGGACATTTCGATGCAGATTCAAGACTGCCGCACGTTCGACGACTGGGTGAACATTTACAGGCGCCTCGTGCATTGGGAACTGGAACTGAGTTCCGCCGACAGTTCGATGACCGAAATCCTGCGCACACAAAAGGAAGAGGCGAACATCGGATTCGCGAAATTCGTGAAGCAAAACTACTTGGATTGGGTGGAAGACAAGGGCGGAAAACCGTCCGACGACCGCCATCTGATGTCGCCCGACGTTTTTAAACGGCGCATTTTCCCGATGTTGAACGAGGGCGAGAAGGTGTTTTTGATTGTCATCGACAACTTCCGCTACGACCAGTGGCGCACCATCGCGAGCGACCTCTCGGAAATGTTCGACATCAGCGAAGAACTCTATATGAGCATCCTGCCGACGGCGACGCAATACGCCCGAAACGCGATTTTCTCGGGTCTGATGCCGAACAAAATCGCCGAAATGTTCCCGAAACTTTGGGTCGATGAGGACGAGGAAGAGGGCAAAAACCTCAACGAAAGTCCGCTCATCGGCACGCAAATCGAGCGATTCCGCCGTCACGACAGTTTTTCGTACCACAAAATCAACAATTCGCAAGAGGCCGAGAAACTACTCGCCCAACTGCCGCAACTCAAGCAAAACGACCTGAACGTCGTGGTTTTCAACTTCATCGATATGCTCTCACACGCCCGCACGGAGTCGAAAATGGTGCGCGAACTGGCCAACAACGAGTCGGCCTACCGCTCGATTACGCTCTCGTGGTTCCGCCATTCGGTGATGGCCGAGGTGCTGAAACTGCTCTCGCAGGGCGACTACAAGGTCGTCATCACCACCGACCACGGTTCCATTCGTGCCTCGAAGCCCATCAAAATCATCGGCGACCGCAACACGAACACGAATCTGCGCTACAAACTGGGCAAAAACCTGAGCTATAACCCGAAAGAGGTCTTTACGATTAAGGAGCCGCATCGCGCCCAACTGCCTGCGCCGAACCTCTCGACAAGTTACGTTTTCGCGACAGGCGACGCTTTTTTCGCCTATCCGAACAACTACAACTACTACGTTTCATACTACCGCGACACATTCCAGCACGGCGGCATCTCGATGGAGGAAATGCTGATTCCGCTCGTGACGCTCACTCCGCGAAAACGATAAAGCCTCACCAAATTGAAAAAATGAACAAACGACTCGACTCACTGGACGCGTTGAGAGGATTCGACCTGATTCTTCTCGTAGTTTTCGAGGAATTTCTTTGGAAACTGCGGCCAGCTGTCGATGCCAGTTGGTTCGACTCGCTGATGCAGCACTTCACCCACAAAGACTGGCAAGGGTTTTCGTTTTGGGACTTGGTGATGCCGCTTTTTATGTTTATGTCGGGAGCGACGATTCCCTATTCATTGGCGAAATATCGCAACGGAACAGGGCGCGAAGGGCTTTATCGCCGTCTGGCGCGTCGTTTCCTGCTGCTTTGGCTGCTCGGAATGGTTTGTCAGGGCAATCTGCTCGGCCTCGACCCACAGCGCATCTACCTTTTTTCCAACACGCTGCAAGCCATCGCCGTGGGCTACATCTTCGCTGCCATCATTTTTCTGAACACCCGCATTTGGACGCAGGTGGCGATTGCCGTCATTCTTCTGCTTGCCTACTGGGGAACGATGGAGTTCGTCACCATCGGCGGCTACGGCGGCGGCAACTACACACCCGAAGGAAATCTCGCTGAAATCATCGACCGATGGGTGCTCGGACGCTTCCGCGACGGTGCGCAAGTGGTCGATGGCGCAGTGGTTTTCGCCAACGGCTACAATTACACGTGGATTTTGAGTAGCCTCAACTTCATCGTGACGGTGATGACGGGTGTTTTCGCAGGTGAAATTCTGAAAAGTTCACTCGCACAGCGGCGCAAACTGGTGTTGCTCTTCGCCATTGGCATCGCAATGGCTCTCTGCGGCTGGCTTTTGAACGGCATCCATCCCGTCATCAAGCGCATTTGGACGAGTTCGATGGTGCTCGTCAGCAGCGGCTACTGCTTCCTGCTCACGTGGCTGTTTTACTACTGGATTGACTGTCGCGGTCATCGTCGCGGTCTGACACTGCTGAAAATCTATGGAATGAACAGCATCACGGCCTATGTCGTGTCGCTCGTCATCAACTTCTCAAGCGTGAGCCACTCGCTGTTGCACGGCCTTGAAACCTACGTCGGCGCATATTATCCCGCGCTGCTGATGCTGTCGAACGCATCCATCGTGTTTGTGATTCTACTTATCTTATATCGAAATAAAATTTTCTTACGCGTATAAAAAATGGAAATCAGAATTGAAAATATCGACCAAATCCGCTCGGCAGCCCGCGAATTCATCGAAAAAGTGCTGCCAGAGCATAGCGTCATCGCTTTCTACGGCGCGATGGGGGCTGGAAAAACCACTTTTATCAAAGCACTTTGCGAGGAATTGGGCGTGACCGACACGGTGACGTCGCCGACGTTCGCGCTGGTGAATGAGTATTCTATCGAGGAAGGAGAAACGAGAATCGAGGAACAATTTTCTAAGGTATTCCACTTCGATTTCTACCGAATTAAACGGCTCGAAGAGGTCTATGACATGGGCTACGAGGACTATTTCTACCAGAAAAATGCGCTCTGCCTCATCGAGTGGCCCGAATTGGTTGAGGAACTGCTGCCCGACGATGCCCTGCGCGTAGAAATCAGCGATCAGCCCGACGGCACACGAAAATTAAAATTTTTAAACGATAGTAAATGATGAAGAAAGAAAATTTCCTAAAAGTGATTGCAACATCTCTTTTGGCAGTGTTGGCAACGCCCTTTACCCTGCTTCTTACGTTTTGGAAGAAAAAGGGGGATGATTCCTCTGAATCTCGCAAAAACAAAACCGTCGATGAACTCATTGCCCAATACGGCGACCCCGACGATTTGGTTCTATTGGACGCCTCGCGTGGAAACGAAGCCGAGGGCGTCGTACTTGTTTATGACAAGGGCGATTTCCTCATCGTCAACGGCGAGAAAATCAACAAAAGCGACATTTCTGAAGTAACCTTCAAAAATGCCGCCATTGCTTACCTTCCTGACGATTATCAGGTGATTCTCATCTCGAAAAATCCGAATATTCCGCAAATTCAGCTTCACGTGGGCTACGAGCGCAAATGGGCGATGAAAGTCGTCGAACAGCTGCAACACCACGTATCGCCGGCTTAGAGGAGAGCGCGGAACTTCTCGTCGAGCGTCGATTTCGATGCTGCGCCGACGAACTTATCGACCAACTGTCCGCCCTTGAAGAAAAGGACAGTCGGGATGTTGCGAATGCCAAATTCCATCGCCACATCTTCGTTTTCATCGACATCGCACTTGCCCACGACGATTTTTCCGTCGTAGTCCTCAGCCAGTTCGCTGATGACAGGACCGAGCATACGGCAGGGACCGCACCACGGTGCCCACATGTCCACTACGAGAGGCAGTTCGCCATTGCGATAGCCCTCGAAATTCTCATTGGTGATTTTAACTTCCATAATTCTTTTTTTAAAATGTGATAAATGTTAATAATTCTCTGTTGATGATGAATGGGCAAATCGCGTGCCAACTTTTCAGCGTTCAGTTCACTTCGTAGTCCAAACCCTCGTTGGCCTCGATGTAGTTCACGATTTCGTTGGTCACCGTGATTTTCTTTTTCGAGTTCAACGTCAAATTGGCACCATGTTCAAAATCTAAGATTTTGAAACAGAGTTCCGTATCGCCTGGATGCTCCTCGAACATGACAATCAGGTCGCCTGCCACCGTTTCTTCAAGGACGTTGTGGGCGAAAGTAATCGTGAATTTCTTGATGTTGTTTTCCTTGACGGTCTGCAAATATTGCACATCATTGACGTTGAAATCGACTCCGTCGCCGAAACGACGCGGACGCCAACCGCACGTGGCATAAACCGCCGTGCCAATCACGAAAAGGCCCTTCACCTTGCCCCATTCCTCGCCGAAAAAGGCCAGTTCGCCCGAACCTTCGAAGTCTTCAATGGTGACGATTCCCATGGGTTTCCCCTTCTTCGTCAGAATGTCTTTCACCTGCGTGACAATGCCGCCGACGGTGATGGTTTTGCGCTCTTGCAATTCCTCTTTATTCGCCAATTCCTTACAGCGCGTATTGCACATTTTATTCAAAATCAACTTATAATCGTCGAGCGGATGGGCCGAGAGATAGATGCCCACGAGGTCGCGCTCGCGATTGAGTTTCTCGATGTTGCTCCACGGCTCAGCCGACGGCACGGGCGGCGTGGCAATCAGCACCTCGTCGGCATCGCCGAACAGCGAGTTTTGCGCCTGTTTCTGCCCTTGCTGATAGAGTTGTCCGTAGCGCATGATGCTTTCGATGAAGGTGACTTTGCCGTCGGAGGCGAAAAATGCCTCGCGTGGCAGTCCGAAACTGTCGAAACCACCACTCAGCGCCAAACTTTCGAAGGCTTTTTTATTCACTGTGCTGTAGTTCACGCGCTGGGCGAAGTCGAAAATTGTCTTGAACGGGCCGTTTTTCTCGCGCTCGTCAATGATGGATTGTGCCACATTGTCACCCATGCCCTTGATGCCTGCCAAGCCGAAGCGAATTTCGTCTTTTTGGTTCACACCGAAATCGCGGAAACTCTCGTTTACATCGGGCCCGAGCGTGTCGATTCCCATCTGTTTGCACTCGTCCATCAACTTCGTGATTTCCGAAATTTTGTCGCGCCTGAGCGTCATAATGGCAGCCATGAACTCGGCTGGATAGTTGGCTTTCATGTAGGCCGTCTGATAAGCCACCCACGCATAGCACGCCGCGTGCGACTTGTTGAAGGCATAAGAGGCAAAGGCCTCCCATTCGCCCCAGATTTTCTCCAGAATCTTCTGGTCGTGGCCTTTTTTCTTGCCGCCCTCGATGAATTTCGGCTTCAATTCGGCCAGCATCGAGGCGATTTTCTTACCCATCGCCTTGCGCAACGAGTCGCTCTGACCGCGTGTGAAGCCGCCCAACTCACGCGACAGAAGCATGACTTGCTCTTGATAGACGGTGATGCCGTAGGTGTCTTTCAGGTAGCCCTCCATGACGGGAATGTCGTAGGTAATCTCCTCTTGACCATGTTTTCGGGCGATGAAGTTCGGAATTTTGTCCATCGGACCCGGTCGGTAGAGCGCCACCATGGCTATCAAATCCTCGAAAACGGTCGGTTTCAGTTCGCGCAGGTATTTCCGCATTCCGTCGGACTCAAACTGGAATGTGCCGACGGTGCGTCCCTGCTGATAGAGTTCGTAGGTTTTTGCGTCGTCGATGGGGATTTTTTCGGGGTCGATGTCGATGCCGCACCGCTGCTTGATGATGGCGCAGGCTTCTTTCAACTCCGACAAAGTTTGCAGACCGAGGAAGTCCATTTTGATGAGGCCCGTCGATTCAATGACGTGACCGTCGTACTGCGTGCAGTTCGTTTTTTGGTCTTTGAAATCGGGGTCGTCGGCGGTCGAGAGCGGCACCCAGTCGGAAATCGGGTCTTTGCAGATGATGAATCCGCAGGCGTGGATGCCCGTTCCGCGCACCGTTCCCTCGAGCATTTTCGCGTATTTGATGGTGTTGCGCAATTTCGGGTCGTCAGAATGCTCGGCTTCTTGCAAGTCTGGCACATATTTGATGGCATTCGGCAGGTTCATTTTCGCTGGTTTGCCGTTTTCTTCTTCGGGCAAACGGGCTGGAATGGCCTTGCAGAGTTTGTCGCTGACGGCCAGCGGCACTTTTTCGACCCGCGCCACGTCCTTGATGGAGTTTTTCGTCGCCATCGACTGGTAGGTGATGATGTGGGCGCAGTTTTCGTGGCCGTATTTGTCTTCGACGAATCTCAACACGCGTGCCCGACCTTCCACGTCGAAGTCGGTGTCGATATCGGGCAACGAAATACGGTCGGGATTGAGGAAACGCTCAAACAGCAGGTCGTATTTCAGCGGGTCGATTCGCGTGATGCCGAGGCAGTAGGCCACGACGCTTCCTGCCGCCGAGCCACGACCCGGACCCACCATCACGTCGAGTTCGTTTCGGGCGGTGTTGATGAAGTCTTGCACAATCAAGAAATAGCCCGGGAAACCCATCGTTTTCATGATGTGGAGTTCGAAATTGATTCGTTCTTCGACTTCAGCCGAGAGCGGCATTTCATAGAGTTTTGCCGCCCCTTCATAGGCGAGTTTTGCAAGATAGTCGGCCTCGAATTTGATGCGATAGAGCCTGTCGAAACCGCCGAGGTGCTTGATTTTTTTCTCGCCTTCCTCGTGTGGTAATGAATTTTGGCCATTTTCGTCTGATGTGAACTCGCGAAACAGTTCTTCCTCGGTAAATTTCTCTCGCCACTGCTCCTCGGTTCCGAAGTCTTCGGGAATCGGGAAATTGGGCATAATTGGGTCGTGGTCGAGACTATAAATCTCGACTTTGTCGAGGATTTCCAACGTGTTCGACAAGGCTTCGGGAATATCGGCGAACACTTGGTTCATTTCTTCGCGCGTCTTGAACCATTCCTGCTTCGAATAGAGCATTCGATTGGGGTCGTCGAGGTCGCTTTGCGTCGAGAGACAGAGCAGGTGGTCGTGGGCTTCGGCATTGTCTTGATCGACGAAGTGGACGTCGTTCGTACAAACGAGTTTGATGCCGTATTCCTTCGCCAATTCTACAAGCACTCGGTTCACGCGCTGCTGCTGCGGAAACGTGTCGCGGTTGGCCCGAACATTGGGGTCGGTCACTTCGTGGCGCATCAGTTCGAGGTAGTAATCGTCGCCAAACACGCGCCGATACCACTCAATTCGCTCTCGTGCCGCGGCGATGTCGTCGTTTTGAATCATACGCGGCACTTCGCCTGCCAGACACGCCGAACAGATGATCAATCCTTCGTGGAATCGCTCCAAATCTTCGTGGTCGGTGCGCGGTCGCGTATAAAGGCCATCGACCCACGAGCGACTCACCAACTTAATCAAATTTTTATAACCCGTGAGGTTCTTCGCCAGCACAATCAGGTGGTAGCGCTGATTGTCGCCCTTACTCTTGTCCTTGTCCTCTTTTCGGCGGTTGGCGACATACATCTCGCATCCGATAATCGGCTTGAAAGGCTCTTTTCCCTCTGCCTTCCGCGCCTTGTTGATTTTCTGACAATAGTCCGAAAATTCCTTGATGCCGAACATGTTTCCGTGGTCGGTCACTGCCATGCCGCGCATTCCGTTGGCCACAGCCTTATCAACCAAACGCTGGATGCTGGCCTGTCCGTCGAGTAGCGAATAATACGTATGTACGTGTAAATGAACGAAATCTTCCATGATAAACGTAAAAATATGCAGTTTTGAGCAACAAAATTACGAATTTTTTCGAGGAAAAAAGCATTTTTCAGTTATTATTTTTCATTTTTAATTTATTTTTATTACCTTTGCAAGTTGGAAAGATATCTTTAGAATCTCATGGGTGAAAAAATCAAGAAATTAAAGAAGATTAGAATACATCGTGAAGGAAACGACACGCTCATCTGGAGTTTCATCGTGATTGCTGCTGTGGCACTGCTGCTGTGGCGACTCGACGTGAAGGTTTGGTTCTGGCTGTTCTTGATCGTTTTCGGCACGGCATACGCCATCGTCGTCAATTTTTTCCGCTGTCCGATTCGCTATTTTCCGCAGGAAGACACCGAGGGAATTGTCGTGGCACCTGCCGACGGAAAGGTCGTCGTCATCGAGGAAGTCGAAGAAACTGAGTATTTCCACGACCGACGACTGATGATTTCCATTTTCATGAGCCCGTTCAACGTCCATGCCAACTGGTTTCCGGTGGATGGACAGGTGAAGTCGGTGAAGCACCAGAACGGCAATTTCCACAAGGCTTGGCTGCCGAAGGCGAGCGAGGAAAACGAGCGTGCCGACGTGCTCATCACCACGCCCGACGGCACCGATGTGCTCTGTCGGCAGATTGCTGGTGCGATGGCTCGTCGCATCGTCACCTACGCGAAAGAGGGCGAGGATTGCTACATCGACGAGCATTTGGGCTTCATCAAACTCGGTTCGCGCGTCGATGTCTATCTGCCGGTCGGCTCGGAAGTGCTCGTAAAAATGGGACAGAAGACCACTGGCGACCAGACTATTATCGCGAAATTGAAGACTGTGAATTGTTAATTGACAATTGTTAATTGATGAAGAAACACATTCCCAACACAATCACTTGCCTGAACCTGATTTCGGGCTGCATCGCCACTTTTTGGGCGTTTCAAGGCAACTACGAAATGGCGCTGATTTTCATCGTCGCAGGTGCCGTTTTCGACTTCTTCGATGGCATGGCGGCGCGACTTTTAGGCGTTTCGTCGCCCATCGGCAAAGAACTCGACTCGCTTGCCGATGTCGTCACTTTCGGTGTCGCACCCTCGGCGATGGTTTTCAGCTTTCTAAGTTCTTTTCATATTCACGTTCCTCTCGTGCCATTTCTGGCTTTCGTTATAGCTGCTTTCTCCGCTTTGCGTCTCGCAAAATTCAACCTCGACGAGCGTCAGACGATGGGCTTCATCGGTCTGCCGACACCTGCCAACGCCCTGTTCTGGGGTTCGCTCATCGTCGGCTGCGGAAACTGGCTCCACACACTGCCCTACTCTGCTGGCATCATCCTGCTGATGGTGTTCGTCAGTTGTTGGCTGCTCGTCAGCGAAATCCCGATGTTCGCCTTGAAGTTCAAGCAATGGGGCTGGCGCGGCAACGAAATCCGCTACCTTTTCCTGCTTTCGTGCATCCCATTGTTGGCATTTTTCGGCATCGCAGGCATCGCCATCATCGTCGCGTGGTACGTCCTTTTGTCCATTCTGACAAAAATGAAATAAAGTTTTTCATCATTTTTTGTAAAAAAAAATGGGCGCCGCTGCGCCCTCCTTTGTTAACCTT
This sequence comes from uncultured Prevotellaceae bacterium, assembly GCA_902776665.1. Classification (GTDB taxonomy): domain Bacteria; phylum Bacteroidota; class Bacteroidia; order Bacteroidales; family Bacteroidaceae; genus Prevotella. Next base: position 20,174 of record CACYQZ010000014.1, on the reverse strand, counting down.
AAATCTAATACTATGAAAAACACGTTGCAAATGTAGGCAATTTTGCCACACGCTCCAAATATTTTCGATATTTTCAATCGAAATTTATACTTTATTTAGAAAAATATGGCACAACTTAAAAGATTTTAACATTTTCTGTTATAATTTCGACTGAAAAACTTACGATTTCAATTTATTTTTGGCGACAAAGTTTCTATTTCAAACCAACACCACAACACCTTCCTGTTTTTTGCCGTCCATCAAGATGCGAAGCGGTTGCGGGAAGAGCACGTGGCGCACGTATTCGGTTTCGCTGACCGCCGGCATTTGGTCGAGCACGTCTTTTCGGAAGAATGAACGTCGTTCCGCCGCGTCGTTCCACTCAATCGTGAAGTAACCGACGCCAAGCGACGTGAGGTTCTGGAAGAAATGGGTGCCTTGCGACGGGTCTATTCGGTAGTTTTTCAGCGCGATTTCGGCAATGACACGCGCAGCCGAGATTTGCGGCCACCTGACGGGAACGCCCAACCACGGGTCGCTCGAACCCCATCGGCCAGGACCGACGAGCACGTAGCCCTTGCCTTCGTCGAGGAAATGGCGGTTGAAACGCTCGATTTCCTCGGCTATCAATTGGTTGTTGGCAGCGGAAAAATCGTCGCCTGCCTTCACATAAATCACATCGCAAACATCCTCCACCGCACCGTGACCAAGCGAGTTGTCGGAACGCATCAGGCACTGCTCGTCGGGAATCGTCGAGAGGTCTTCCTCGAGCATCTGCTTCGAATCGACAATCGGACGAATCTGCAAAAGATAGAACGATGCCTTGTCGCCTTCGAGATTGCACGCAAACTCGATTTCAACGGGTCGCCGCATCGCCTCCACGCCGTATTTCATCGCCATTTGAAGCAGTTCAGGCAGCGGCATCACACCGTGTTTCAGCACGCCGTTGAACGTGATGACCTTGCGACCGTCGCCATCAACGCTGTCGCGCAGAATTTCGTTGGAAACGTCGTAGGTCGAAGCGATTCCCGTCAGCGAACCGTCGTTCTCGGCCTCTTTCACCTTGAGTTTCAGAATATTAAAGCCCTCATCGACCTTGAAATCGCTGCCTGTGTGCGTCATGTCGAGCGCATAGAAATGGGTCTGTGTCTGCTGCAGGGCGAATTTCAGTTCACTCGTCTGCAAAACCTGTTGCGGATGGTGGGGCGACACGCGCAACGTCTGACCGCCATCGACGATGTATTTTCCGAGTCCGAGCGCGAGGTTGGCAATGCCCTCTTCGGCCTTCTCGTTGCCGATGGGATAGTAGTTGAGCGAGCGCAACACGCCGCTGAAGGTCGGATAGTAGCGGCTGCCGTGCTGCAAACCGACCACTTCCTGCAAAATCACGGCCATTTTCTCTTGGTCGATGATGTTCGACGTGGCGGTCATATAGGCTTTCGAATCGCGGTAGAACACCGACGCATAGACGCTCTTGATGGCGGCTTCGAGCATATTGAGCATCTGGTCTTTGTCGGCAAGCCAAGGAATCATATAAGTGGCATAAACACCAGCAAAGGGTTGATAATGAGCATCTTCGAGTAGCGAACTCGACCGCACGGCGATGGGCGAGCGGGTGGCTTCAAAGAAGGCATAAAAATCGTCGGTGAACGAGTCGGGCAACTCGGCGCGAAGGAAATGCTGCAGGATTTCCTCGTCGGGCGCGTCGCTCAGGGCGATGGGATAGAGGTCGTTTTTCTCCATAAACTGGTCGAAAATGTCGGTACACAGCACCACCGTCTTCGGAATTTGCACGCTCACACCCGAAAATTCGTGCAGATTGGGATGTCGCTTCACAATGCTGTCGAGAAAGGCCAGTCCGCGACCTTTTCCGCCCAGCGAACCGTCGCCGATACGCGCAAAATGGGCGTATTTGTCGAACCGACCGCGGTCGAACACGGCGACGACACCCAGATTTTTCATGTGGCGATATTGCACGATGGCATCGAAAATAATCTGTCGCGCCGCATCCACGTCTTGCAACTCCTCCCATTTCACCGTCTTGAGGAACTGCGAAACGGGGAAAATCGCACGCGCCGCGAGCCATCGGCTCATGTGATTGCGCGAAACGTGGTAGAGCATCGACTCGTGGGGAATGCGGAAAACACTGTCTTGCAATTCTTTCAGATTCTTCACGCGGTCGATTTCCTCGCCTTCGATTTTCCGACGATGCTGGTCGTCGAGATAAATCGGCGGATTGCGGAAAATAAAATCGCCGAAGCCCATGTGCTCTTCCAACAATAGTTTCAGATCGAGGCTCATCTTTTTCGAGTTTTTATCGACAAAATGAAAACCTTCGGCCTCCGCTTTCTGACGATTTTCACTTTCGGAACTCTCCATGATGAGCGGCAGGAATTCGTTGTCGGCACGAATCGCCCGAAGCAGTTTCAGACCTGCCTCAGCGTCTTTTTCGATGCCGGAAAGCCCCTCGCCCGACCGCGACAACGCCTCCGGACTCTTCATCGGGAAGCGCACGTCGCTGATGACGCCCAAAATGTTGTCGGCGTAGCGCTGGTAGATGTTCCACGCCTCTTCGTAACTACGCGCCAGCACCACTTTCGGTCGTCCGCGCATGCGCAACGTCGCGGCGTGGTGGTTGAGCGCCTCGGTCGAAAATCGCTTGCTCTGCATCAATATATATTGGTAGAGATTCGGCAGAATACTCGAATAGAATCGAATCGAGTCCTCGACGAGCAAAATCATCTGTACGCCCACCTCCTCGATGTCGTGTTCGATGTTCATGCTGTCCTCAATCAACTTGATAATCGAGAGAATCAGGTTCGTGTTTCCCAGCCAGCAGAACACATAATCGAAAATCGAAAGGTCTTCGTCGGACATTCGTCGCGTGATGCCGTGCGAAAACGGCGTGAGCACCACGCAGCGCACGTCGGGATGCTCCTCCTTGATTTGCCGCGCCACGGAAAACGCGTCGTTGTCGGCGTTGCCAGGCATCGTAATCACAAGGTCGATGTTCGTCGTCTGCATCACCTCGCGGGCCTCCTCGATGGTCGAAACCTGCGTGAACGTCGGCGGATAGCGCAGTCCGAGTTCCATATACTCGTTGTAAATCTTCTCCTCGACACGCCCGTCGTCCTCCAACATAAAAGCGTCGTAGGGATTCGCCACAATCAGCACATTGTAGATTCGACGCATCATCAAGTTCACGAAAGTCACGTCTTTCAACAAGAATTTGCTCCAGTTTTGCGGAATATTTGTCTTCATCGTCATTGTTTTCAATAGATTTTTCCTGCAAATATACGGATTTTTACCGAAAAAAGGGTCTTTTGTCCCATTTTTTTCACAAAAGTAACTTCATGCGGAAAATATTCGCTATTTTCTTTGGAAGGTATTGATATTTTTCCTACTTTTGCACCATCTTAATAACTATTTTTATTAGAAACCTAAAATCAATTCAAAAATGGAAGTTCAAAAGATCATCCAAGACCTGGAACGCAAGCATCCAGGTGAGCCTGAATTTCTGCAGGCCGTGAAAGAAGTGCTTGAATCCATCAAAGACGTGTACAACCAGCATCCCGAATTCGAGAAGGCTAAGCTCATCGAGCGTCTCGTCGAGCCCGAGCGCATCACGACTTTCCGTGTGCCTTGGGTCGATGACAACGGCGAAGTGCAGGTGAACATCGGATATCGCGTACAGTTCAACAGCGCCATTGGCCCGTACAAAGGCGGATTGCGCTTCCACCCGTCGGTGAACCTCTCGATTCTGAAGTTCCTCGGCTTCGAGCAGACCTTCAAAAACGCACTGACGACACTGCCGATGGGCGGTGGCAAGGGCGGCTCCGATTTCGCTCCGCGCGGAAAGAGCGACGCTGAAATCATGCGTTTCTGCCAAGCCTTCATGACCGAACTCTACAAGGTCATCGGTCCGGATCAGGACGTTCCCGCAGGCGACATCGGCGTTGGCGGTCGTGAAATCGGCTACCTCTTCGGTATGTACAAGAAGCTCACGGGTCAGTTCCAGGGCGTGCTCACGGGCAAGGGTCTGGAATTCGGCGGTTCGCGCATTCGTCCCGAAGCTACGGGCTACGGTGCCATCTACTTCGTTGAGCACATGCTCGCTACGAAGGGTGAGAACCTGAAAGGCAAGACTGTCGCCATCTCTGGCTTCGGAAACGTGGCTTGGGGTGCTGCCAAGAAGGCTACCGAACTGGGTGCGAAGGTCATCACGATTTCGGGTCCCGACGGCTACATCTACGATCCCGCCGGTCTCGACGACAAGAAGATTGACTATATGCTCGAACTCCGCGCCAGCGGTAACGACGTGGCTCAGCCGTATGAAGAGGAATTTGCTGGTTCGAAGTTCTTCGCAGGCCGCAAGCCGTGGGAACAGAAAGCCGACATCTACCTGCCCTGCGCAACGCAGAACGAGCTCAACGGCGAGGATGCCGACAAGATTCTGGCCCACAACCCGATTTGCGTGGCTGAGGTGTCGAACATGGGCTGCACGGCCGAAGCTGCCGAGAAGTTCGTGGCTACGAAGACGCTCTTCGCTCCGGGTAAGGCTGTGAATGCTGGTGGTGTGGCTGTTTCCGGTCTGGAAATGTCGCAGAACTCGCTCCGCCTCGGCTGGTCGAACGAGGAAGTCGATCAGAAACTCCACTACATCATGCAGTCAATCCACGAGCAGTGCGTCAAGTACGGCACGATGGACGGTGGCTACATCGACTACGTGCGCGGTGCCAACGTTGCCGGCTTCATGAAGGTGGCTAACGCTATGATGGCTCAGGGCATCGTGTAAATTGAGAATTGACGATCGACAAAGGTCGATTGTCGAGTGTGAATTTAAAAAGTCAAACATTGAGAATTTTTAAATTAAAATACCGAAAAGTGTTACGCGCAGTCACGCTGTGCGTAGCACTTTTTTCATTTCCATTGTTCCAAAATTCGTTTTCGACAGCCTCCGCACAGACCGTTCTGACCGGAAAAGCATCGTTCTATGCCACCAAATTCGGTGGACGACGCACGGCCAACGGTGAAAAACTCCACCACGACAGCATGACCTGCGCCCATCGCACACTGCCTTTCGGCACACGGCTTCGCGTGAAAAATCCAGCGAATGGACGCGAAGTCATCGTTCGCGTGAACGACCGAGGCCCGTTTGTCCGTGGAAGAATCGTCGATTTGTCGCGAGCGGCAGCCCATAAACTTGGCATCATCGCACAAGGCATCGCCGTGGTCGAGGTCGAGCGATTGAACGAGAAGAAAACAAAACCGAAAACGATTCCGTTCCTCCTCGACGAAGATGAAACTGAGTTGCCGGAATTGGAAATCATCGGCACAGCACCGATGTACGGCGAATGGCTCGACCGAATGAAGGAACGCAACTCGCTGCCTTCAGAAGAACTGAAAGCCGACTCCGTTTTCAACGTAAAACCTTGACTATCCCTTATTTTTCACGATTTCAAGCTGTCGAAGAACGCTCTCGCGGCCTGTTCCACCCTGCGAAATGCGCTTATTGACGCAATTTTCGAGCGATATTTCGTCGTACAAATCGTTCTCGAATAGTTCCGAGAATGTTTTGTAGTCCGACAAAGTCAGACTTTCGAGATCTTTTCCATGCTCGATGCAGTAACCGACGATTTGACCCGTCAGTTTGTAGGCCGTGCGGAACGGCATTCCCTTTTTCGTCAGATAGTCGGCGAGGTCGGTCGCATTGATAAAGCCCTCCTTCGCCGCCGCCAACATTTTCTCTTTCCGAACTTTCATCGTCTCGACCATCGGCGCAAAGACGCGCAGGCTCATCTTCAGCGTGTCGATGCTGTCGAAAATGCCTTCCTTGTCCTCCTGCATATCCTTGTTATAGGCGAGCGGAAGCCCTTTAAGCGTCGTGAAGAGCGCCATCAGATGACCATAGACGCGACCCGTTTTTCCACGAATCAGTTCGGCCATGTCGGCGTTCTTTTTCTGCGGCATAATCGACGAGCCGGTCGTAAACGAATCGTCGAGTTCGACAAAACCGAACTCCCAACTCGACCACAGGATGATTTCCTCGCAAAAACGCGAGAGGTGCATCATCGTGATGGCGAACGCACTCATCAGTTCGAGGCAGAAATCGCGGTCGGAAACGCCGTCGATGCTGTTCATACAAGGCTCGCGGAAGCCCAATTTCTCGGCTTCGAAGGCGCGGTCGGTGTCGTAAGTGGTTCCGGCGAGCGCACACGAGCCAATCGGACTGACATTCATCCGCTTCATCGCGTCGGCGATCCGCTCTTCGTCGCGCTGGAACATGGCGCAATAGGCCAACAGATGCTGCGCGAAAGTGATGGGTTGGGCTCGCTGCAAATGGGTGTAGCCTGGCAGAATCGTATCGACGTGCTGTTCCGCCACACTCACCACCGCCTTGACAACCTCGCGAAGCAGTTCGAGAATCTCGTCGCATTCGTCGCGCAGATAAAGTCGCAAGTCAAGCGCCACTTGGTCGTTGCGGCTTCGCGCCGTGTGAAGTTTCTTGCCAACTTCACCGATTCGGCGCGTCAGTTCGCCCTCGACGAACATGTGAATGTCCTCGCATTTCTCGTCGATTTCGAGTTTTCCGCCTTCAATTTCAGCCAAAATTGATGTTTGCTTTCTCCATAATTATTATAAATAGGTGTATCCCAAAAACTTTTTATGAATCGGCAGCGTCACACGACGTTGCCGATTCTTCTCGCATTTATCCCGTTCCGAGATAAACGAAACAGCATACCAATGTTTTTTCGATTTCTTAATTCAAATACTTCTCAGCATCTTTCAGTGCCTCATCCAGATTCTTCTGGGTTCCTTCGCCAAATGACACCGTCACATAACTGGACTTGGACGTATTCTGCATCGTCACATAGCAAGCCTCGAAGCGGTCGTCTTTCAGGAATGCCCACTCAAGATTACTGCCACCGTCGGCCAGCAATTTCTCAAGCGACATCTCCTCCAGCGCCTGCTCGCGTGTCTTCACGTCGAGATGACTGCCGAAACCTTTCACCACCTTGCCGTCTTGCGCCAATTTCTGGGTGACAGCATAGATTTTCTCCGCAAAAGCCTTGAATTCCTCAGGCGTAATCTTGCTGCCGTCCTTCTTCTGATAGACTGCCTTAGCGAGGTTCACGCCGTTACCCATAAAGGCATCATAACCCTCCAATTTCTCTGTAAATTCAAAGTCAGGTTGTACGTCGGCCAGTGTCAATTTGCCTTCGTAGCGTTTCTTCCACGTGGCTTCGCACTTCTCGGGACCGGTCATTTCCGAGAGTTTCTTCTCGGCCTGCTCCAACTTCTGGTCGATTTCCTCATTGCCAGTATTCGGGGCATTCTCCCCACCCTTCTGACCATTTCCTCCGCAAGCCACGACCATTGCAAGGCTCACAACACACACCAGTGCAAAAAAGATTTTTTTCATGTTTAATCCTTTCTTTTAAGGGGTTAATACTATTGAATTATTAAAAAATCTATGCATTTGGGAGCAAAATTATAATATTTTTTTGATTTCTGCAAACAAAATTGATATTTTTTATAAAAAATGTAATCATTAAATAACAATTCATAACCTTACATAAAAAAAATACCACAAGACAAAGCCCTGTGGTATTTTGAATTGACAAAAGCGCCGTTTCTATTTCCGCGTCGGAACATTGAATTCGCAAACCTCCGAGATAGCCTTGTTACCCTGCAAGACGGAGACGCAAATACGAGCCATTCCGTTCTTCAAGCGGCTACCTGCCTTGAGCATGGCGGTGTAGCGAATACCCTGCCCGGGGTCGAGGCGCTCGACGTGCATGTTCGGCGAAATGTAAATCTGCTTGTTGCCCGTAGCCTCGACGACAGTCGGCTGAAGGTCGAGGAGGGGCTTGTGACCGTGGTTGTAGATTTCAAAAATCACTTTGCAAACCTCTCCACGGCTGATGACGCGGTTCTGGTCTTGATCGACGACGCGAGCATTGCGAATCTCGATGGTCGGCACATACCTGAGTCCGTGAGCGAGTTTATCGACACTCGACGACATCGGCTTGACGGTCGTGCCAGGCTGTGCGGTGTAGTCGCCCGTGTAGTCGCTGCTCTGGAAGTCGTAAAGGCGGTCGTCGCCACTCATCGTAGCATCGAATCCGCTGTCGTAGCCGTCGTTGTCGTAATGGCGGTTTTGCTCCTGCGCCTTGCGTTCCATCACTTTGTGGTAGCGGTCGCGCACTTCTTGCTTGTCTCTCTGGTCGGCAGCGGCTCCGATGGCACTGCCCACGACTGCACCGCCCACCATGCCGACAATCGTGCCGACATTCGAACCGCGATGGCCATTGCTGATGCCGCCGATGGCTGAACCGAGAATCGAGCCAAACTGTGCACCGACATAAGCACCGCTTCCTTGATACGTACCGCAACTGCTGACCAACAAGGCCGCCACAGCTGCATAAAACATCACTTTCTTCATTTCCTTTTCGTTTTTTTAGTTTACTGGCGATATTTTTCCGATATTCTGCGTGCAAAGGTAAGAAAAAATCGTGGTAACTGGCGACGGCTTTCCCTATTTTAACATAGGGATTTCCCTAAATAGCAAAAAGCCCTCGCTCCACACGTGGCAGAGCGAGGACAAAAAACTAAATAATGAAAAAGATTATTCTGCTTTAGCTTCTTCGGCAGCCGTCTCAGCCTCCACTGCGGGGGCTTCCTCGGCGACCGGAGCCTCTTCCACCTTCTTCGTTTCCTCAGCGGCGGGAGCGGCCTCTGCCTTACCAGACGCGCGGCGGCTGCGGCGCGTCTTCTTGGCAGCGGTCTTCGGCTCTTTGAGCATATTCTCATCGAAGTCAACCAGTTCAATGAAAGCCATGTCGGCACCATCGCCATAGCGATGGCCGAGCTTGATGATGCGGGTGTAACCGCCGGGACGGTCGCCGACCTTCGGTCCTACGACGCCGAACAGCTCTTTCAGGGCTTCCTTATTCTGCAAGTAGCTGAAGACGACGCGGTGCTGCGTGGTCGATTGCTCCTTGGTCTGGTTGTTCTCTTCTTTTGCGCGTGTGACAAGCGGCTCCACATACTTCTTCAGAGCCTTTGCCTTGGCGAGAGTCGTAGTGATTCTTTTGTGCATGATCAGCGAGATGGCCATGTTAGCGAGCATGGCTTTACGGTGGTCTGCAGTACGACTCAGATGGTTGAATTTCTTACCGTGTCTCATTGTTTTTTAGTCTTGATTTAATTTGTACTTTGATATGTCGGTTCCAAACGACAGATTCAGACCCTCGAGCAAATCATCAAGCTCAGAGAGCGATTTCTTACCAAAGTTGCGGAACTTCAAAAGGTCGGTCTTGTTGTACTGTACCAAGTCGCCTAGCGTCTCGACGTCGGCTGCCTTGAGGCAGTTCAGAGCGCGCACCGACAGGTTCATGTCGATGAGCTTCGTCTTGAGCAACTGGCGCATGTGCAGCACTTCCTCATCGAATTCCTGGTTGCTGTCCTGATCGGGATTCTCAAGGGTGATCTTCTCGTCGGAGAACAGCATGAAGTGGTGGATGAGAATTTTGGCGGCCTCTTTCAGCGCGTCTTTCGGGTGAATGGAACCGTCCGTCGTGACTTCCAGCACGAGCTTGTCGTAGTCGGTCTTCTGCTCGACACGATAGGGCTCGACAGCGTATTTCACGTTACGGATTGGGGTGTAAATAGAATCGATTGGGAGTACATTGACGTCGGTGCAGAACTCGCGGTTCTCGTCGGCGGGCACGTAGCCGCGTCCTTTGTTAATCGTGAGTTCAATCTGCATCGAGGCTTTTGCGTCTAAATGACAAATCACCAAATCGGGATTCAGCACCTCAAATCCAGTCAGATAATTGCCGATGTCTCCGGCCTTGAACACTGTGGAATTCTCGACCGTGATACTGACTTTCTCGTTCTCGAATTCATCTACTACTTTCTTGAACCTGACTTGCTTCAGATTCAAAATAATGTTGGTCACATCCTCCTTCACACCGGGAACTGAGGAGAATTCATGCTCTACGCCGCCGATTTTGACGGTGTTGATGGCATAACCCTCAAGCGATGAAAGAAGTATGCGGCGCAGGGCGTTTCCGATGGTTACACCGAAGCCCGGCTCCAACGGACGGAATTCGAACTTGCCGAACTTGTCGTTGGAATCCAGCATTATTACTTTATCGGGTTTTTGAAATGCTAATATCGCCATTGATTTAATGATTATTTAGAGTACAACTCAACGATTAACTGCTCCTTGATATTCTCGGGAATGTCGGCACGCTCGGGCTTGTGCAGGAACTTGCCAGTCTTCGACGACTCGTCCCACTCCATCCAAGGATACTTGCTGTGGTTGAAACCTGCCAGCGATGCCTCGACGACTTCGAGGGACTTCGATTTCTCGCGAACACCCACGACCATGCCCGGCTTCACCGAGAACGACGGGATATTGACGACTTGGCCATCAACCGTAATGTGCTTGTGACCCACGAGCTGGCGGGCAGCGGCACGCGTCGGGGCAATGCCGAGGCGGAACACCACGTTGTCGAGTCGGCACTCGAGGTTCTGCAGCAACACCTCACCGGTGATGCCGTCGGCCTTCGCTGCCTTCTCAAACATATTACGGAACTGGCGCTCGAGCACACCGTAGGTGTACTTGGCTTTCTGCTTCTCTGCCAACATGACACCATACTCCGACTGCTTACGGCGGCGGTTGTTGCCATGCTGTCCCGGGGGGAAGTTCCGGCGGGACAAAACTTTGTCGGCACCGAAAATGGGTTCTCCAAAACGGCGCGCAATTTTTGATTTCGGACCTATATACTTAGCCATAATTGTTATGAATAAAAATTTCAATTATACCTTACGACGCTTCGGCGGGCGGCAGCCGTTGTGAGGCAGCGGCGTCACGTCGATGATTTCAATCACTTCAATGCCACTTCCGTGTACGCCACGAATGGCCGACTCACGACCGTTACCCGGACCCTTCACGTAGGCTTTCACCTTGCGCAGGCCGAGGTCGAAAGCCACCTTGGCACAGTCTTCGGCAGCCATCTGGGCTGCGTAGGGGGTGTTCTTCTTCGAACCACGGAAACCCATCTTACCGGCCGACGACCACGAAATGGCCTGACCCTCGGAATTTGTCAGGGTTACAATGATGTTGTTGAAGGAACTATGAACATGCAGCTGACCAATTGCGTCAACTTTTACGTTTCTCTTCTTCGATGTTGCTTGTTTCTTTGCCATAATAATCTTCAATTTTCAATGTTCAATGTTCAATTATTTCGTGGCCTTCTTCTTGTTAGCAACCGTCTTCTTCTTACCCTTGCGGGTACGGGCGTTGTTCTTGGTGCTCTGACCGCGAACGGGAAGACCGTGACGATGACGCACTCCACGATAGCAGCCAATGTCCATCAGTCGCTTGATATTCATCTGGACCTCACCACGAAGGTCACCTTCAACTTTGAATTCAGCGCCGATGATTTCACGGATCTTGGCTGCATCGTCGTCAGTCCAGTCGCACACTTTCGTGTCGCGGCTGACGCCGGCCTTGTCCAATATCTTTGCTGAACTACTTCGACCTATTCCGTAGATGTAGGTCAATGCGATTTCGCCACGCTTATTCTGGGGCAAATCTACTCCAACAATTCTAATTGCCATTTGTTAAAATTTTGTTAATAAAATAATTAGTTAAAATCGATTTTTTGCTAAAAGCGTGCAAAGTTACGAATAAATTCGCAATTTTCTGCCGTTTTATGCATTTTTAACATTAACCCTGACGGGTTTTGAACTTCGGGTTCTTCTTGTTGATCATAAACAGACGACCCTTGCGGCGGACGATTTTGCAATCGTCGTTGCGCTTCTTGATTGATGCTCTTGTCTTCATATTTTCTCAAAATTATTTGTATCTGAACACGATTCTGCCTTTCGTCAGGTCGTAAGGGCTCATTTCGACCTTCACCTTGTCTCCGGGCAGGATTTTGATATAGTGCATTCTCATCTTGCCTGAGATGTGGGCGATGATTTGCACACCGTTCTCAAGTTCGACGCGGAACATTGCGTTCGACAGCGATTCGAGAATCGTACCGTCTTGTTCGATAGCGGATTGCTTTGCCATAATTGTCTTGTTCTCTTCTCTTTATGATGGATTTTCTATTTCGTCGAATGAGGATAGAATTTCGGCCTTTCCGCGGCGCACCACCACCGACAGTTCGTAATGGGCTGCTGGTTTTTGGTCGCGGGTGCGGATGGCCCAGCGGTCGGGAGCGAGCCAGATTCGCGAGGTTCCCATCGTAATCATCGGCTCGATGGCAAGGCACATGCTGTTTCTCAGCAGTTCACCGCTGCCCTTTCTACCGTAGTTCGGTACGGGCGGGTCTTCGTGCATCTTCCGACCGATGCCGTGCCCTGTTACTTCGCGCACGACGCCGTAGCCTTTCGCTTCGCAGTATTCCTGCACGGCGGCTCCGATGTCGCCGACATGTTTCCCTGCAACGGCCTGCTCAATGCCTTTGAAGAGTGCTTCTTTGGTCGTCTTGAGCAGTTGGCCGACTTCTTCGCTGACTTCCCCGACGGGAAAGGTGTAGCTCGAGTCGCCGTTGTAACCGTTGAGAAGGGTTCCACAATCGATGGAGATAATGTCGCCCTCTCTCAAAACGGTTTTGTTGCTGGGTATGCCGTGCACCACCACATCGTTGACCGAGGTGCAGATGCTGGCTGGGAACGGTGCGCCGTAGGGATTCGGAAAGTTCTTGAACGTCGGAGTGGCTCCGTGGTCGTGGATGAACGCTTCCGCAATCTTGTCGAGCGCTGCGGTTGTCACACCGGGCTTGATATGCTTGGCCAATTCGCCGAGTGTCTTGCCAACGAGTTGGTTCGCACGGCGCATCAGCTCTATCTCATCTTCAGTCTTCAGGAAAATTTCCATTCCTTGAACACGTCATCAATAGGCAGAGGCGGCTCCGCTACGTGTGTGTCCCGAGTTCAGAAGACCGTCGTAGTGACGCATCATCAGGTGGCTCTCAATCTGCTGAAGGGTATCGACAACGACACCTACAAGAATCAAGAGCGAGGTTCCACCGAAGAACTGCGCGAAGCCCTGCTGTACGTTGAACAGGCGGGCGATGGCGGGCAGCACTGCGATGAACGCGATGAACAGCGAACCGGGCAGGGTCAGGCGCGACAGAATCGTGTCGATGTAGTCGGCGGTGTCCTTTCCGGGCTTCACACCGGGGATGAAACCATTGTTTCGCTTCATATCCTCAGCCATCTGCGTGGGATTCATCGTGATGGCTGTGTAGAAATACGTGAAAGCGATGATGAGAATCACATAGACGATGTTATACAGCAGGCTGTCGGTGTTGAGCAGCGAGCGAACAACCCAACTCGAACCTTCCGACTGGTAGCGCACGAATGCGAGCGGAATGAACATCAATGCCTGGGCAAAGATAATCGGCATCACATTGGCTGCGAACAGCTTCAGGGGGATGTACTGGCGGGCACCACCAATCTGGCGATTGCCGACAACGCGCTTGGCATACTGTACGGGCACTTTGCGAACACCCTGCGTGAGCAGAATGGCTGCGCAAATCACGGCGAACAGCAAGAGCAACTCAACGATAATCATGATCAAACCACCGCCGGTCAGTGCTTGGAAGCGCGACCTGAGTTCTTCACCCAGCGACTGGGGGAAGCGGGCGATGATACCAATCATAATGATCATCGACACACCGTTACCGATACCCTTGTCGGTGATGCGCTCACCCAACCAAAGGATGAACATACTGCCTGCGGCGAGGATAATCGTTGCGGGGAACATGAACGCGGTCCACGAAACGCCCGTCGAAAGAGCTTGACTGGCCTGCATCTTCAGGTTCAGCAGATAAGACGGAGCTTGAAACAGCAGGATGGCAACCGTCAGATAACGGGTGTACATGCTGATTTTCTTGCGTCCGCTTTCTCCTTCGCGCTGCATCTTTTGGAAATAAGGCACGGCGACGGCAAGGAGCTGCATCACGATGGAAGCTGAGATGTAGGGCATGATTCCCAGTGCAAAAATCGATGCCTGGGAAAAAGCTCCTCCGGAGAACATGTCGAGCAGCGACATCAGTCCGCCCTCGGTCTGCGAGGCCAGATTGCTCAGGCTATTGCGGTCGATACCAGGAAGGACCACAAACGAACCGAAGCGGTAGATGGCCACGAACAGAAGTGTGATGAGGATTCGCTGGCGCAAGTCCTCCACCTTCCAACAGTTCTTCAGATACTCTATAAACTTCTTCATCTTTTTCCTTAGATAATTGTTGTGTTACCACCAACTGCCTTGATTGCTTCCTCGGCAGTCTTTGAGAATGCATTGGCTTCGACCTCGAGAGCGGCCTTGAGTTCGCCCTTGGCGAGAATCTTCACGAGCGTGTTCTTGCCCTTGACGATTCCGGCTGCACGGAGCTCTGCCAGACCAATCTTAGTGAGGTTCTTCTCCTCGGCCAGGCGCTGCAGGGTCGAGAGATTGACGGCGAAATATTCCTTGTGGTTAATGTTCTTGAAGCCGAACTTCGGGAGGCGACGCTGCAACGGCATCTGACCACCCTCGAAGCCAATCTTCTTCGAGTAACCGGAACGAGCCTTGGCACCCTTGTGACCACGGGTCGAAGTACCGCCGAGTCCAGAACCGGGACCACGGCCGATGCGACGGCGCGAGTGGGTTGAACCGGCTGCGGGTTTCAAATTATGTAATTTCATAAACTGTTCTTGTTTTAAGATTTCGTACTTGTTCAAAAACTATTACTCTACGACGGTCACCAGATGATGAACCTTGCGAATCATGCCACGGACACAGGGGTTATCCTCAACCTCAACAACTTGTGAGATCTTGTGAAGTCCGAGCGCAGCAAGCGTGCGCTTCTGGTCAATCGGATGGCCGATTTTACTCCGAATCTGCTTTACTTTAATTGTTGCCATTTGAATTTCTCCTTATTTTATCCGTTAAACACTTTGCTGACACTGATGCCGCGGTCGGCAGCGACCATGTAGGCGTCGCGCACTTCCGTCAGGGCCTTGATCGTAGCCTTCACAAGGTTGTGAGGGTTCGACGAGCCCTTCGACTTGGCAATCACGTCGGTGATGCCGACGCTCTCAAGCACGGCACGCATAGCACCACCGGCCTTGACTCCGGTACCGGCTGCGGCGGGCTTCAGAAGCACCTGTGCGCCACCGAAGGCACATTCAATCTCGTGGGGAATCGTTCCCTTCAACACGGGAACCTTCACCAAGTTCTTCTTGGCAGACTCAACGCCCTTGGCGATGGCTGCCTGCACTTCACCGGCCTTGCCGAGGCCCCAGCCAATCACGCCCTTGCCGTCGCCGACAACGACGATGGCAGCGAATGTGAAGGTGCGGCCGCCCTTCGTCACTTTCGTTACACGGTTGATGGCTACCAGACGGTCTTTCAACTCAACGTCACTGTTTATTCTTACTCTGTTCATTGCCATAATCGTATCGTTTAAAAGTTAAGACCTCCCTTGCGGGCTCCATCTGCCAGTTCCTTCACGCGGCCATGATAGAGATAGCCGTTGCGGTCGAATACGACGGAGGTGATTCCAGCAGCCTGTGCCTTCTCAGCAACCATCTCGCCGACCTTTGCTGCCTGCTCCTTCTTCGGCATCTTCTCGAGTCCGAGCGAAGAGGCGGCGGCCAGGGTCTGACCGGTCAAATCGTTAATAATCTGTGCGTAAATCTGCTTGTTGCTACGGAAGACGCTCAGGCGCGGACGCTCTGCGGTTCCGTTCACACTCTTACGAATTCTATATTTGATTTTGATTCGTCTTTCTACTTTCTTTGTTGTCATAATCTCTTTACTTTTTTACTTTTTACTTTTAAAAGATTACTTAGCGGCGGCTGACTTACCCGACTTGCGACGGATCACCTCGCCCTTGAACAAGATACCCTTTCCTTTGTAAGGCTCAGGCATACGGAAAGAACGAATCTTTGCACAAATCAGACCAAGCAGTTGCTTGTCGCACGACTCCAGAATAATCTGCGGGTTCTGGTTACGTTCTGTCTTGGTCTCTACTTTCACTTCCTTCGGAAGCTGGATGAAAATCGGGTGCGTGTAGCCAAGCGACAACTCGATGATGTTGCCCTGGTTCGAGACGCGGTAGCCGACACCGACCAGCTCCATCTCCTTCTTGTAGCCTTCGCTCACGCCGACAACCATGTTGTTGATCAGCGCACGATACAGACCGTGGAAGGCCTGCTTCTGCTTCTGGCTGACGGGACTTTTCTCGTCAATCTCAAACGTGATGTGACCGTCTTCCATGTTCATCTTGATGGAACGGTCAACCTTCTGCGAGAGCTCTCCTTTCGGACCTTTCACGACGACCATGCCGTCCTTGTTCTGGTCCACGGTAACGCCTGCGGGAACGCTAATTGGCAATTTTCCTATTCTTGACATATTCAGGCCCTCCCATTAATAAACGTAGCAAAGGACTTCACCGCCAATCTTCAGTTCGGCGGCCTCCTTGTTCGTCATGACACCTTGAGACGTGGATAAGATTGCGATACCCAGTCCGTTAATAACTCTCGGCATGTCTTTGTAACCAGTGTACCGGCGAAGGCCTGGTCTCGACACGCGCTTCAAATGCTTGATAGCGCTGCTTCTTGTGGCAGGATCGTACTTCAAGGCGACCTTGATCGTACCCTGCGGGCCGTCCTCGATGAACTGATAGTTCAGGATGTAGCCCTTCTCGAAGAGGATTTTCGTGATCTCCTTCTTCAAGTTCGACGCAGGAATCTCCACGACACGGTGATGAGCCATGATCGCGTTTCTGAGCCTGGTCAGATAATCTGCTATTGGATCTGTCATAATAAATTGATGTTTAATTAATCGGGACTCCCCCGACAATATTAATAATAAAGTGTATCTCCCTGTTTACCAGCTTGCCTTCCTCACTCCGGGAATCAGACCTGCCGATGCCATCTCGCGGAACTGGATACGCGACAGTCCGAACTGGCGCATGTAGCCTTTCGGACGACCCGTAATCAGGCAGCGGTTGTGCAGGCGGATGGGGTTGGCATTCTTGGGAATGCTCTGCAGCTTGCGGGCAGCCTCATAGGCGGCCAGTGCTCCCTCTTCCGTTTTCACATCGGCCGTGGCGATGATTTTCTTCAACGCGGCACGTTTCTCGGCATAGCGGGCGACGAGCTTTGCGCGCTTCACCTCGCGGGCTTTCATTGATTCTTTTGCCATATTCTTCTAAGCTTAATCGTTGTTAGCGTTTTTGAAAGGAAGACCGAAGGCCTTGAGCAGGGCGAATCCCTCCTCGTCGGTGCGGGCAGAGGTCACGAAGGTGATGTTCATACCCTGGATGCGATCGATCTGGTCGAGGTTGATCTCGGGGAAGATGATCTGCTCCTGAATACCTAAGGTATAGTTGCCGTGACCATCGAACTTGCTCTCGATGCCTCTGAAGTCGCGGATACGGGGCAGGGCGATGCGAACGAGCTTCTCGAGGAACTCGTACATGCGCTCGCGGCGCAGCGTCACCATCACGCCAATCGGCATTTTCTTACGCAACTTGAAGTTGGCGATGTCCTTCTTCGAGTACGTCGTGACGGCCTTCTGACCGGCGATGGCGGTAATCTCGTTCATGGCGACCTCGATGATCTTCTTGTCCTGAGTGGCGTCGCCGAGACCTTGGTTAATCACAATCTTCTTCAAGACAGGAACCTGCATTGCCGAAGAATAGTTGAACTGCTTCTGAAGCGCGGGAGCAATCTGCTCCTTATAGACTTTCTTTAACTGTGCTGTTTCCATTACTTGATTTCCTCCCCTGACTTTTTAGCGATACGAATAACGTTCTTGCCTTCGTGCTTGATGCCAACGCGCGTAGGCTTTCCACTCTTTGGGTCAATCAGGCTCAGGTTCGAGATGTGAATCGGAGCCTCCTGCTTCACGATGCCTCCTTGGGGGTTCTTGGCCGACGGCTTCGCGCTCTTGGAAACGATGTTGACACCTTCCACGATGGCACGATTCTTCGAAACCAGAACCTTCAGCACCTTACCAGTCTTGCCCTTGTCTTCTCCGGCGAGGACATAGACCGTATCGTTCTTTCTGATGTGTAACTTGTTCATCTTACTTTACTTTTTTAAATGTTAAAGAACCTCGGGGGCCAACGAAACGACCTTCATATTGACGGCACGCAGTTCGCGAGCCACGGGGCCGAAGATACGGCTTCCGCGGAGCTCGCCCGCATTGTTCAGCAGCACGCAGGCGTTGTCGTCGAAGCGGATGTACGAGCCATCTGCGCGGCGAATTTCCTTCTTCGTGCGGACAATCAAAGCTTTTGATACGGTGCCCTTCTTCACGTCGCTCGTGGGGACGGCATTCTTGACGGTAACGACGATGACGTCGCCTACACTTGCATAACGACGGCGGGTGCCACCGAGCACGCGGATGCACAATGCCTCGCGGGCGCCGCTGTTGTCACATACTGTGAGTCTTGATTCTGTCTGTATCATAACTTACTTAGCTTTTTCTACGATTTGTACTAATCTCCAGCGCTTTGTCTTCGAGAGGGGGCGAGTTTCCATAATGAGCACGGTATCACCGATGTTGCACTCATTCTTCTCGTCATGCGCATGGTACTTTTTCGTCTTTTGGACAAACTTACCGTAAATCGGGTGCTTCTCCTTGAACTTGGAGGCAATAACAATGGTTTTATCCATCTTGTTGCTAACTACGACACCCTGTCTTGTTTTTCTTAAATTTCTTGTTTCCATCTTGGACCATTGTTATTTGTTAAGTTCTCTGAGGCGAAGTTCCGTCTTCATACGCGCGATGTCACGACGAACGGCCTTAATCTGTGATGGATTCTCAAGCGGAGCAATCGAGTGGTTCAACTTCAGCTGCTGAAGCTTCAACTCTGTCGTCTCCAGTTTCTCGACCAAGTCTTTCAGTTCGAGTTCTTTCAATTCTGTCATCTTCATGGCTTAAGCGTTTTTATCGTAATCACGTCTTACTACAAACTTTGTCTTAACCGGCAGCTTCTGGGCACCGAGGCGCAGGGCCTCCTTGGCGACATCAAAAGGAACGCCTTCTACTTCAAAGAGGATACGGCCCGGCGTGACAGGGGCAACCCATCCTGCTGGATCACCTTTACCCTTACCCATACGCACGTCTGCAGGTTTGCGAGTGATGGGCTTGTCGGGGAAGATGCGAATCCACACCTGACCTTCACGGTTCATGTAACGATTGATAGCGACACGTGCGGCCTCAATCTGGCGGCTGTCGATCCACTTGGCGTCAAGGGTCTTGATGCCGAAGCTGCCGAAAGCCAGCGTCGTTCCGCGGTGGGCGTTGCCTTTGTTGCCACGTCCGTCCTGCGGTCTTCTATATCTTACTCTTTTTGGCTGTAACATGATAGCTTCTTCTTTTAACGGTTATTGTTTCTCTTACGGTCGCCACGGCCACGACGGTCGCCGCGCATGCCGGTCTGCTTCTCCTGCGAGAAGTTCGGCGTCAGGTCGGGCTCGCCGTAGATTTCGCCGCGCGTGCCCATGAGCCGGATGGTTCTTCCGCCGTGGGCGGTGAAGGCGCACATGGTGAAGTTGACCGTGGCGCCGTTTTCTAGGAGCAGGTTCACGACCTGATGGTCCACCACATTGTTGTCGCAGTCATAGACACAGCGGCCGTATGGGCCGGTCTTCAGCGCGTCCATCAGCTTCTCGCGGGTGGGCTCAAAGGCAACCACGTTCTGGGGCCAGTCATCTCCGGCTTTCTCGAACTGGTTCAGATAGAACTTGACCGCGTTGTAGGGGCAGTCGCTGACGGTGCAGTCCACGCAGCGCCTGGCGGCGCCTTCCGGTGCCTGGTCCTTCCGGAAATGGGTCAGTGAGCCGTAGGAGGAAACCGCTTTGCAGTGCTTGCCGGTGAGCCAGAGCAGGATGTCCATGTCATGGCAGCATTTCTGCAGGATCATGCAGGAGGAGAGGGCATCATTGCGCCAGTTGCCGCGCACGAAGGAATGGGCCTGGTGCCAGTAGCACACCTGCTCCATGGCCTGCACGTTCACGACATCGCCGATGATGCCGTTGTCAATGACCTGCTTGATCTTCTGATAGAAGGGCGTATAGCGCAGCACATGGCATACAGCCACCTTCCGTCCGCGCTGCTGCGCAATCTCGGACAGTTCCCTGCACTGACCGGGTTCCGGCGCGATGGGCTT
>CACYQZ010000013.1 GCA_902776665.1 uncultured Prevotellaceae bacterium | reverse complement strand
TACTTTCCCACGCAGAAATGTGTAAAGATATTTCCTAAAACTTCGTGGGTGGTGATTTGACCGCCGGTGATGTCGGAGAGGGTGTCGAGGGTGAGGCGGAGGTCTTCGGCGAGAAGGTCGCCACTGAGTTCCATTGTCATACCGTCAAGGACGCGCTGCAAATGTTCGTGGGCACGGGTGAGGGCGTCGTAATGGCGGGCGGAGGAAATGATGACGTTGTTCTCGGTGATGGAGGGGATGTTTGCGGCTTCGTAGATGGCGGTTTCGAGTGCTTCGATTCCTTCGCCGGTCTTGGCGGAAATGTTTAATAGTTGATAGTTGATAGTTGGTAGTTGATAGTTGATAGTTGAACGATTTTTGTCGGAATTTTGTGGCTCTAAATCAACCTTATTTTGTATGATAACCAATGTTTTATCTTTTATTTGTTCGAGGATTCCTTGAAGTTCCGATTCGGTTGGTTCTTGGTCAATCACCCAAAGGACAATCTGGGCTTTTTCGATGGCAGCATAGGTGCGTTCGATGCCAATTTTTTCGACGGTGTCGGTGGTTTCGCGAAGTCCGGCGGTGTCGATGAAACGGAAGGTGATTCCGTTGATATCGATGGTGTCTTCGATGGTGTCGCGAGTGGTGCCATGAATGTCGCTGACGATGGCACGGTCGTCGCGTAAAAGTCGGTTGAGTAGGGTGGATTTTCCGACGTTGGTCTTGCCCACAATCGCCACAGGAATACCGTTTTTCAAGGCTTGTCCCACTTCGAAACTTTTGGCAAGGTTCGTCACTTTTATGTCAATATTTTTCGCAAGTTCTAATAATTCGCTTCGGTCGGCAAATTCGAGGTCTTCGTGGTCGGAAAAATCGAGTTCGAGTTCCAACAACGAGGTCAATTTCAGTAATTTTTCACGCAAAACGGCCAATTCCGACGAAATGCCACCACGCAGTTGAGAGAGAGCCATCTGGTGGGTCGCTTTGTTCGTCGAAGCAATCAAGTCGGCGACCGCCTCGGCCTGACTCAAGTCCATTTTGCCGTTGAGGAAGGCTCGTTGGGTAAATTCGCCTGGGTTTGCCATCCGACAGCCCTGTTGCACAAGCAATTCAAGCACTTTGTTGAGGATGTAGCGTGAACCGTGACACGAAATTTCGACCGAATCCTCGCCTGTATATGAGTGGGGTGCACGAAAAACGCTGACCAGCACCTCATCAATGGTCTCCCCTGACGAAACAATATGCCCATAATGAATCGTGTTCGGCTCTGCTTTCGTCAAATCCGAAGAGAAAATGGACGAGGCGATTTCGATGGCCTGTTCGCCCGAAACGCGGACGATTCCGATGGCACCGCCCATCGCAGTGGCTGGGGCGCAAATCGTGTCGTTTATCATGGGGTGCTTTTTAATGCGTTAGAAAGCGCCTGCAAATCCGCATCGGTCGTCGCCCAACTGGTGACAAAACGGCAGAGGGTGCGGTTGCCATCGAGGGGTTCCCATGTCTCGAAAAGGATTTCTTGCGTGAGTTTTTGCATCTGGTCGTTAGTGAGGACGACGAACTGCTGATTGGTGGGCGAATCCTTGACTTCGAGGCTTGCGTCGGCGAAAATTTGGCGCATTTTCATCGCCATATCGATAGCGTGACGGGCGATTTTCAAGTACAATCCGTCGGTGAAGAGGGTGTCGAACTGCACACCGGTGAGTCGGCTCTTGGCCAAGAGTGCGCCGTGGCGTTTTACCATCGTAAAAAAGCCGCGAGGGGCATTTTTACGGGGGAAAACGACGGCCTCGCCACAAAGTGCACCGACTTTCGTACCGCCGATGTAGAACGCGTCGCAATGGTGGGCAAGCCACGGCAAATCGAGGTCGCAAGTGGTGGCGGCAAGTCCGTAGCCGAGTCGTGCGCCGTCGATGAACAGCGGAATGTCGAATTTCTGGCAAACGGCGTGGATTTCCTCGATTTCGCGAGCCTGATAAATCGTGCCGAGTTCGGTGGGGAAAGTGACATAGACCATCCCGGGGAAAGCCATGTGCTCCCAAGTCGGGTCGGCGTGGAAGCGTTCGAGATAGTCGCGAAGGTCGCTGGCAAGCATTTTTCCTTCGTGCGACGGCAGCGCGATGACCTTATGACCGTTGGCCTCGACCGCACCCGACTCATGCACGTTGATGTGGCCAGTTTCAACCGCCACCACCGCTCCGTAAGAGGGCAGCATCGCGTCGATGACGGTGGCGTTGGCCTGTGTACCGCCGACGAGGAAGAAAATGTCGGCTTCAGGGCACTGGCAGGCTTCGCGAATTTTTTTACGAGCCGCCTCGCTCCACTCGTCAAAGCCATAGGAAGCACTCGGCGAGGTGTTCGTCTCCATCAATCGCCGTAGCACTTCGGGATGCGCGCCATTGTTGTAGTCGCTTTCAAAAGTAACCATGGAAACAATTTACAATTAACAGGTTAAATTCTATCGAGCACCATTTTGATGAGCGTGTCAAGCGATTTTTTGTAATCGGTATTCATTTCCTTGGCATAGCGGTTGGCGATGACCATGCAACAGGTCATGGCGCGATGGCCGAGCAGCGAGGCAAGACCCGCCAAAGCCGACGACTCCATCTCGAAATTGCAAACTTTCAGACCGTCGTACTCAAAAGTATGGGCTTTCTCGTTTTGTTGCGGGTCGGCGACCGAAGCACGCAGTTCACGGCCTTGCGGACCATAGAAACCGCCGCACGAAATCGTATAGCCACGCACCATGTCGTCTTTCGCAATCTGGTCGATGAGGTCGGTATCAGCCACAGCCACGTAGGGCGCACCCTTGACGGAATCCCATTCCATGTGGCGCTTGAAGGCTTCTTCGAGTTCGAGGTCGCAAACTTTGTTGCGGTCGGCATAGAAATTGAGCAAGCCGTCGAAACCGATGCTCTTCACCGAGGCCACGAAACTACCCATCGGCGTGAAGGGTTGGATGCCGCCGCAAGTGCCGATACGAACGCACGTCAGCGTGCGATGCTCGGGGTATTCGGTGCGCGTCGTGTAGTCGATATTGGCGAGCGTGTCGAGTTCGTTCATGACGATGTCGATGTTGTCGCAGCCGATGCCGTGCGATTGCACGGTGATACGCTTGCCCTTGTAGGTGCCAGTGATGGTGTGGAATTCGCGGTTGGAAACCTCCACCTCGATCGAGTCGAAGTGGGCTGCGATGTCATTGACACGGGCGGGGTCGCCCACGAGAATCACTTTGTCGGCGAGGTTTTCGGGCTTCAGATGCAGGTGGAAGCACGAACCGTCGGCATTGATAATTAGTTCTGATTCGGGAAAATGTCTCATATTCTTAATTTTTAATTTTTAATTTTTAATTCAATATATCGAATTTCCTTGGCGATTTGCTTGATTTTCGCCTGATTTTCAGTGAGTTGATGCTCCAGTCGAAGCATTGTTTCGCGCATTTGACGCTGTTCGCGGGCCGATGCGTTGGCATATTTGTCGCGTTGCAGCGAGAGTGTGCGCTCGTCGGTGTCGATGGATGCCGCGAGAGCCGCGTATTGCCTGTAAAGTTCACGCGACTGGGGCGAACGGAAGTCGCTCACGCTGCGGTAAACGGTATTGTCATCGATGATGAAAGCGATGCTGTTCGAGTTGCCAGAAATGGTTTTCTGCCCGAGCACGGCCTGATAGCGTTGCAGTGCCTCAGTTCGGTTGCCGAAAGGCCACGTGTCGTCGATGCTGACGAGGTTGGCATAGCTTCGTAGCAGGTCGTTCGACAGATCTTCGCTTTCGAAACTGAGGCGCGGCGACGTCGGCACGAAAATGTAGATGCAAACCTTGTCGTCGGGCTGATAGCGGTCGCTGACGAGGTAGCCGAGTTCATTCACCTCGTCGATGGCCACGAAATAGTCGTTGGCGGTCGAGTTGAAGGGCAGTCCGTAGTTTTCGGGACGATAGAAAGTGCCATTGTCAGAGTCGTAGCGTGTCATAAAAATGTCGTATCCGCCGAGGCTGTGCTCGCCCTTAGCCGCGAAAAACAACGTGATTCCGTCGGTGAGCAGGAAGGGGAAGTTCGGCGACTGATAGTCGATGCCAAACTCCGTCAATTCGCGCGGTTTGCTCCAGTTGTTGCCGAGTCGGTCAATCGAATAGAGACGCGTCGAGAGCGTGTCGCCGTCGGCATAGTAGCAACGGTCGCCGAACTCGTTTTGAAACACGCCGAGCGGCACCTGCGCCGGACGGTCGAAAAAATGTTCGTAGGTGCTGATTCTGCCAGCATCTTTTCCCAATGGAATCTGGCTCAGAAAACCCTGTTTCTCGACCACTACGCTGTCGATGAACATCACTTTCGCCGTTGCGGGCAACATCGCCTTGTAGAGCCGTTGGGCAGGCGTTTCCTCGACTACGACGGGCTTCGGTGCCGCCGCCTTCTTCGTCGATTTCCGTTTCTGCGCTGTTGCTGGCGCGAAAAATGCCATTGCCAACAGCAAAACGATGATTTTTCTTGTCTTCATTCTCGAAAATATAGTTTTTGAGTCGAAATACTTTTTTTAATTAAAAACTTGTTTTTGAAAAACAAAGGTACGGTTTTTTGTTGAAAACCGCACCCTTCCACACAGATTTTAAATGTTTTTAATATTCGTTTTGTACTAAAAAAGAGAGATTTTTGTGACTATTTCGTCATTTCCATCACATCGTCAAGCGTGAATGTGCCCGAGAAGACCATCACCGTAACTTCGTCGCTTTCATCCACTTGCATCACAACGACCGACTGTTTCTTGCCCGTGCGGTGGTAGATGCGCACTTTCTCGCCGTCTTCGTCCACCTGCATCAGCAATTCGTATTTGCCCTGTTTGACGATGTTTTGCGTGTCGTTTTTCAGTCTGACCGAGGCGTTTTTGTCCTCGGAAGTGATGATTTGAATGCCGTTGAGCTTGTTTTTGAGGCTTTTCGTGTTCACGCCCGGCACCGAAAAGTCGGCGGCTTTCCCTGCCAAACTCAGCATATACTTCGAAATATAGACGTAAGTCACGCCTTTTGTGTCGGCATATTTCTCAAATTCTTTCACTTGGGCGCTGGCTTGCAGGCTGAGCATCGCCACAGCCATCGCCAACAGCGTTTGTAATACTTTTTGTTTCATATTGTTTCAATGTTTTTGGTTGTTCGTTGAATTATTTTTCCGATTTTTCGGTCAGCACTTTGACCTTTTCCAGGTGGCTAATCCCCCTGTTGAGGTTGTGGGCGAGCAGATTGAGGGCGCGTTCGGCCTCCTGCTGTGCCACGACGGGGTCTTGGAAGGTGTCTTTTTCGGCGAGATTAACGGAATTGTCCCGAAGGAAATGATGACCGATGCCAATTCCGAAAACGAGGGCGACGCTGGCTGCGACGGCGTAATACCGTACTTTCGACCGTTTTTTGGGGCGCGACTGCTGTTCCCACTCGTCAATCTTCTTCGAGAGCCGTTCCTCCAATCCCTCGGGGATGGGAATCTGCTCCAATGCTTCAAAATTCAGTTTGTCCATATCGTCGTCAGTTTTTGGAATTGTTGTTTGAGTTTTTGTCTTGCTCGCATCACGATGATGCGGATATTGCCTTGCGAGAGCCCTGTGTCTTGCTCGATTTCGTCGTATGTCCGCCCTTCTACCAAGTGCATCTGAACGATGTTGCCGTCTCGTTCGGGCAGTTGTCGGATGAGTTGTTCCATCGTCTCGGCCTCGTCGCGAGTGTCGATTTGTCGGTCGAGGCTTTGCTCGTCGGGCGGTTCGGTTTTGTCGATGTCGGCAGAGGTGTCGATTCGCTTCCGTCGCCGTTGGTCGAGGAAAAGGTTTCGCATCAGTGTCACGAGATAAGCTTGCGTCACGGCCTCGTCAGCCAGTTCGTCGCGCTTCTGCCATAGTTTCAGATAGGTGTCTTGAAGCAAGTCCTCGGCATCCTGCGCATTGCCCGTCAGACGGTAAGCCACCCTGTAGAGCAACTTGTAGAAGGGCAACAATCGCTGCTTGAAGTCTCGTGCAGTCATTCGGTTATTTCTCTTTCGATTTTTCGTAAAACTCAATGACTACTTTTTTGTCGGTATGAGGATAATTCTCTTTCACTGCACCTCCGACAATCCATTTCTGCCCATTCCAATTGATATGGTTGGCTTTCATATATTCTGCCGCTTCCTTTTCGGAATGAAGTTCGGGATACTCCTTGCCGTGAATGACGATAAGCACATTCTCGTTCTTATAATCCGTCATCACTTCGCTCATTTCTGCGCTTTCCGTGGTGATATTTACGGCTTCATTTTTCATAAAAGCCTTCACGACAAGGTCTGGTTCCAGTTTTGTTTCGGTTCGCGCTAAAGCCACCGTGTTCCACATATCAACTCGTACAAGAATATTATAGACGTTATTCCTTTTCACGTCACCATAGCATTGCAACTTAAAGGTGGGATCCGTCATACTCGAAAAGACCTGCTGCACAACATTCTTTTCTTCTTGAGATTCCTTATTTCTGTTGGTCACGAACAATAAATCATACCCCTTGAGGGCTTTGATGTCTTTTTCGAGTTGGGTCAGTTGTTTCTCGTCCAGATTCTTTAATTGCACCTGTTCACTCATTTTGAAGTTTTTCCTGATTCTTTCGTTTTCTTCGGCAGTCAAAGCAGGGTTGGGGTTTTCATTCATACTTTTAAGGCTTTCTTCGGTCGTATTCGTATATTCCGCGCCGGGGAATTCCTTGTATTTTTCAATCAATTTCTTAGCCGTTTGGCCGAAAGCAACGCTCACCGCGAGTGCCATTGCCATCAATAAAATAGTTCTTTTCATAATGTTTTGATTTTTAATGATTTGTGATTTCTGTTTCGGGGTAAGTTCCATCGATGAAAGCCCTTCTATCAACATAAACGAGGGTTTTCGCGAATTTGTTACACAGAAATGACAAAAAATGCAATTTTTCGTCAGATTTTGCTCCGAAAAGGTAGATTTTATTTCATAAAAACGAGATAGACGGCGCAAATGATGAGCAGGAAAGCCAGAATGTGGTTCCAATGCAGGTGGTTGCCCTGAAACATAATGTTCGCGATGACGGCGAAAACGGCCAGCGAAACACATTCTTGAATGACTTTCAGTTGCACGAGCGTGAACGGACCGCCGTTGTCGATGAAGCCGAGACGGTTGGCGGGCACTTGGCAGCAATACTCGAAAAAGGCGATGGCCCACGAGAAACCGATGACGGCAATCAACGGCCAGTTGTTGCTGACGCCCGACTGTTGCAAACGAAGGTGGCCGTACCACGCGAGGGTCATAAAAATGTTGCTGAGAATGAGCAGAATGATGGTGTAGAGTCCGTTCATAATTTCTTTGAGGAAAAGTTGATTGAAATTTTGTAATTATTTGGTTTCTAAATCGTTACTACTTAATAGGTCGGCGACTACATAACTGCTTCCACCCACGAAAATGAAGTCGTCG
This sequence comes from uncultured Prevotellaceae bacterium, assembly GCA_902776665.1. Taxonomy (GTDB): domain Bacteria; phylum Bacteroidota; class Bacteroidia; order Bacteroidales; family Bacteroidaceae; genus Prevotella. The sequence goes on along the minus strand of CACYQZ010000013.1, from coordinate 66,810 downwards.
GGGGTCGCGTCGGCGAGTGCTTGACGGTAGGCTTCGGCTACGGTCGGGTAGGTGGTTCCGCAGAGGTTGTGGGTAGCGGCTTTCTCGGCGACGCGGTCGGCAGGAATGGCGCGATGGCTCGCTGCCTGCGTGAAATAATAGACGGCATTTTTCGGCAACATCGCAAGCACAGCATTGAGGTCTTTGTCATCGACCATCCCGAAAACGATGCGCAGTTGTCGGCATTTTTGGGCGGCGATTTGCGGTGCGAGGTATTCCCACGCGGCAGGGTTGTGGCCCGTGTCGCAGATGACGAGCGGTTGCGTTTGTAGTGTCTGCCAGCGACCCATCAGACCGAGGTTCTGAATTGAGGGCCTCTCCCCCGACCCCTCTCCAAGTAGAGAGGGGAGAATGTTCGGTTGGGAAATAGAATTTTTAATTTTTAATTGTAAATTCTTGATTTGCGCGACAGCGCACAAGATGGTGCGGAGGTTTTTCTGCTGATAAGCGCCTTTCAACTCGAAATCGGGCAGGGGAGTGGGCATCTCGAATTCTTCGGCGAAGAATATCGGGGCTTCCATTTCGCGGGCTTTCTGCTCGAAAACGGGGCGCGTTTCGGGTGTCGCCTCACCGATGACGACGGGAACGCCTCGTTTGATGATTCCAGCCTTTTCTGCGGCGATTTCGGCGAGTGTTGAACCGAGAAATTGCGTGTGGTCGAGGGCGATGTTGGTGATGACGGACAACATCGGCGTGATGATGTTCGTCGAGTCGAGCCGTCCACCCAGTCCCACTTCAATCACGGCCACATCGACCTGTTCGTCGGCGAAATATTTGAACGCCATCGCGGTGGTGAGTTCGAAGAATGATGGGTGTTGGGTGTTAGGTGTTGGCTGATGATTCCATTGTACAAAATTTTCCACAAAATCGACCACATATTGCTCGGGAATGTACTCGCCATTCACGCGGATGCGCTCGCGGAAATCGACGAGGTGGGGCGAGGTGTAGAGTCCGACGCGCAGGCCAGCATCTTGTAAAATTCGCGCAAGAGCGTGCGAAACAGAGCCTTTTCCGTTGGTTCCAGCCACGTGAATCGTCGGGTAGCGACGGTGAGGATGACCATAATGCGCATCGAGCGCCTCGGTGGTTTGCAGGCCGGGCTTGTAGCCGCTGCTTCCCTGTCGTTCAAACATCGGAAGCTGACTAAACAAAAAATCGCAAGTCTCTTGGTAGTTCACTTCACACTCCTCACTTCACACTTCACGAAAAATCACGAAAAATAATTCTTAAATCGGTCGAAAATCGAGCGTTTTGCCGAGGCGTCGCCTTGGAAATTCTCGCTCTGTCGCAGTTGTTCGAGTGTTTCCTTCTCTTGTCGCGTGAGCGTTTGCGGCACATAGACGCTGATGTTCACGATGATGTCGCCACGACCGCGACCGTAGCCTTGCACGGCAGGTAGTCCTTCGTCTTCCAATCGGATGGTTTTTCCGGGTTGCGTGCCCGACTCAATTTTGATTCGCTTTTTCTTCTCGCCGAGCGTCGGAATCTCCACTTCACCACCGAGCGCAGCCGTCGGGAAGTCGAGCAGCAGGTTGTAGAGCAGGTTCTGGCCATCGCGGATAAAGGTGTCGTTTTCCTCCTCCTCGATGAATACCTGAATATTGCCGTTGATGCCGTTGTGGCGACCAGCGTTGCCTTTCCCCGGCACATTGACGACCATTCCGTCGGAAACGCCTGCGGGAATCGATATTTCGACGACTTCCTCGCCCTTCGTGATGCCCGTTCCGCGACAGTGAGAACACTTGTTCTTGATGACCGTGCCCTCGCCGTGACAGGTCGGACACTCGCTCTGCGTCTGCATCATTCCGAGAATCGAGCGCACCGTTCTGACCGTGTAGCCCTGACCGTGACAAGTCGGACACGTCTCGCTGCCACTGCCTTTCTCGGCACCGCTTCCGTTACATTCGGGGCAGGTGACGTCTTTTTTCAACTTGAATTTCTTGGTGACGCCCGTCGCTACTTCCTGCAGCGACAGTCGAACCTTCAGCCGAAGGTCGGAACCGCGATATTGCGCACGTTGACGACCTCCTCCGAAGCCTCCGAAGCCGCCGAAACCACCGCGTCCGCCGAATACATCGCCGAACATCGAGAAAATATCGTCCATCGAGAAACCGCCGCCAAAGCCACCGAAACCGCCCATTCCGTTCAGTCCGTCGAAGCCGAACTGGTCGTATTGCTGGCGTTTCTGTGCATCGCTCAACACGCTGTAAGCCTCGGCAGCCTCCTTGAATTTCTCTTCGGCGCTTTTGTCGTCGGGATTGCGGTCGGGATGGTACTTGATGGCAATTTTCCGATATGCCTTCTTGATTTCGTCTTCCGAGGCGGTCTTGCTGACGCCCAGAACCTCGTAATAATCTCTTTTAGCCATTGTTTTTTATTGTCCTACTGCGACTTTCGCGTGCCGAATCACCTTGTCGTTGAGCGTGTAGCCCGTCTGAACGCAGTCGATGACCTTGCCTTTCTTGTCGTCGCCCATACCGGGAACCATCGCCACTGCCTCGTGGAAATCGACATTGAAATCCTGGCCGTCGGTCTCGATTTTGTGAACACCCAAACCTTCAAGTGTCTTCGTGAACTTCTTGAAAATCAGTTCCATACCGTCTTTGATGGCCTGTGGGTCGTCGGTGTGGTTGTCGGCCAATGCACGCTCGAAATCGTCGAGCACGGGCAGAATGGCAGCCACCGTTTTCTCGCCGCCGTTCAGAATCAGCTCTGCCTTTTCCTTCAGCGTGCGTTTTTTGTAGTTTTCAAACTCTGCGACCGTGCGCAAGAGTTGGTCTTTCAACTTCAGAATCTCGTCGAGTGCGGTGTCGAGCGGGTCTTTTTCGCTGTCAGTTTCAGCCTCGTTTTCGCTCGTTTCCGTCTCCATTTCCGTTGTGTTTTCCTCAGTCAGACCCTCTTCGGTCGTATTTTCGGCGGCCTGAGCCTCGTTCAACTCCTCGTTGCCGTCTTCGATGGGAATATTTTTCTCTTTGTCCATAGTTTTTGAAAATTAGTTCTAATCGGCCTTCAACAAATTTCGTGCCAATTCACTATCACCTATCACCCAACATCATACATCCGCGCTTTCTGCTCCTTGATGGCCTCATCGTAGATGTAATCGTCGTAATCCATCAGTTTGTCGATGGTTCCGCTCGGTGTCAGTTCGATGATGCGGTCAGCCACGGTCTGGATGAATTCGTGGTCGTGCGAGGCGAAAAGAATGTTGCCCTTGAACTGAATCAGATTGTTGTTGAACGCCTGAATCGACTCGAGGTCAAGGTGGTTGGTGGGGGTGTCGAGGATGAGGCAGTTGGCGTTTTTGAGTTGCATTCGGGCAATCATACAGCGCATTTTCTCGCCACCCGACAGCACATTGACCTTTTTCTCGACTTCCTCCTGTTTAAACAACATTCGACCGAGATAACCCTTCATCACAACCTCGTTTCCAGTGCCGTATTGCGACAGCCAATCGACCAGATTCAGGTCTGATTCGAAGAATTCCGTGTTGTCGAGCGGCAGATAGGCCGTCGTAATCGTGATGCCCCATTTGAAGGTGCCCGCGTCGGCCTGACGGTTTCCGTTGATAATCTCGAAAAGTGCCGTCATCGCCTTCGGATTGTGGCTGAGGAAGACCGTTTTCTGGCCTTTCTCGATGTTGAACGACACATTGTCGAACAGCACCGTTCCGTCGCTATCGACTGCCTTCAAACCTTCGACTTCGAGAATCTGATTGCCCGGCTCACGCTCCATCGTGAAGATGATGCCTGGATACTTGCGGCTCGACGGACGAATTTCCTCGACATTGAGTTTTTCGAGCATTTTTTTACGCGAGGTGGTCTGTTTCGACTTTGCTACATTGGCCGAGAAACGACGAATGAACTCTTCGAGTTCCTTGCGCTTCTCCTCCGCCTTCTGACGCTGGTTTTGCGCCTGACGAAGGGCCAACTGCGACGACTGATACCAGAACGAATAGTTGCCCGAGAACACCGTCACCTTGCCAAAGTCGATATCGACCGTTTGCGTCGAAACGGCATCGAGGAAGTGGCGGTCGTGGCTCACGACGAGCACGCACTGTTCCAGCGAACTCAGGTATTCCTCGAGCCACTGCACCGTGTCGAGGTCGAGGTCGTTGGTCGGCTCGTCGAGCAGCAGGTTGTCGGGGTGTCCGAACAGCGCTTTCGCCAGCATCACGCGCACTTTTTCGTTGTTCGACAACTCCGCCATCAATTTATAGTGCTGACCCTCCTTCACACCGAGGTTTTGCAGCAGTTGGGCGGCTTCGCTCTCGGCCTCGTAGCCGTTCATCTCGGCGAAAGCCATCTCCAACTCGGCGGCGCGATTGCCGTCTTCCTCCGTCATTTCGGGCTTTGCGTAGAGCTCTTCGCGCTCCTTCATATTCTCCCACAACGGTTGGTGACCCATCAGCACGGTGTCCATCACCGTGTTTTCGTCGTATTTGAAGTGGTCCTGCGACAGCACCGAAAGGCGTTCTCCAGCCCCCAGTTCCACCGTGCCTTTGTTCGGCTCCAATTCACCGCTGATGGCCTTGAGCAACGTCGATTTTCCGGCACCGTTGGCACCGATGATTCCGTAGATGTTTCCTGCCGTAAACTTGATGTTCACGTCCTTGTAAAGTACCCGCTTTCCGAACTGAATCGCGAGATTCGTAACTGTTATCATGTCGTTTTATACCTTAATTATAATTGATTTTTATACGATTTCGATTGTATTTTTATAAGATTCCACAGAAGAATAGCACGATGATTTGTGCGGTGAAGATGCGCAGGAACATCGAGAGCGGATAAACCGTGGAATAACCGATGGCAGGTGCTTCGCGCGAGCACGACGACGAGGCGTAGGCCAGTGCAGGCGGGTCGGTGTAGGTGCCGGCGAGCATTCCCATGATGGTGAAATAGTTGAATTTGTAGCGCAGTCGGGCGATGGTTCCCACGATGAGAATGGGGATAATCGTGATGAGGAAGCCCGTGTAAACGTATTTCAGACCGTCGCCAGCCACCACCGTGTCCCAGAATCCTGCGCCGGCCTTGATGCCGACACTGGCAAGGAAGAGCACGAGTCCGATTTCACGCAGCATCATGTTGGCCGATGTGGTGGTGTAGGTGACGAGTTTCAACCGATAGCCAAACCGACCGATGAGAATGGCGATGAAGAGCGGACCGCCTGCCAATCCGAGTTTCAGCGGAACGGGCATTCCCGGAATGGCGATGGGAAGGCTTCCGAAAAGGATTCCAAGGAAGATTCCGATGAAAATCGTTGCGATGTTGGGCGAGTTCAAGCGGCGAATGCTGTTGCCCATCAATTCCTCGACGCGATTCACATTGTCCTCCGGACCAACCACCATGATGCGGTCGCCCACTTGGAAATGATACATCGGCGAGGCAAAAAGTTCGATTCCCTGACGTGTGATGCGCGTGACATTGACGCCATAAACACTCGAAAAATGCATGCCACGAAGCGTTTTTCCGTTGATTTTCGGATTCGTAATCAAAATTCGGCGCGACACCATCGGCCGTTTCTCGTCTTCGTAGGCCCATTCGTTGCCGAGGAGCGGTCCGATGAAGGCTTGGATGGGTTCGGCATCGGCTTCGGCACAGACAACCAGAACTTCATCGCCGAGCGAGAAAACGGTTTCGCGGTTGGGAATGCTGACATGACCGTCGTGGAGTAGGCGAGTGCAGACGATGTCGCGGTTCAGAAACTCGGAAACTTGGAGCAGCGAACGGTCGCAGATGAATTTGTTGGTCACTTTCAAGTGCATCAGCACGGGTTTCTCGTGCATATTCTCGTTCTCGGCGTCCTCGAGTTGCTTCTCTTCATTGTCCAGATTGACGCGGCAGATATAGCGCACGGCAATCGTCGCCCCGATGATGCCCACCACGCCCAAAGGATAGGCGCAAGCGTAGCCCGAGGCGATTTCCGGCAGTTTTCCGGCAGGGAACACCGAATGAAGTGCTTCAACGGCAGCACCGAGCGCGGGCGTGTTGGTGACGGCACCGCAGAGCGTTCCCACCATCATCGGCAGGTTGGCTGGATTGTCGCTGTCAAAAAACAGGAAATAGCAGGCAAACATCACGCCGATGTTCAGCAAAATCGCCGTCGTCGCCAGTAGATTCAGGGTGACACCGCCTTTTCTGAAACTCTCGAAAAAGCCTGGTCCAACTTGCAGACCAATGCAGAACACGAACAGAATCAGTCCGAAATCCTGAACAAAATTCAGAATCTCGGTGGGGGCAGTGAAGTGGATGTGGCCAGCCAGAATGCCGACAAACAGCACAAAAGTGACACCCATCGAGATGCCTCCGATTTTGATTTTTCCCAACAAAACACCGCCAAAAATGACGATGGCATAAAGCAATATGATGTGGGCGATAGAATCAGTTGTTGTAAATAGATTGACAATCCATTCCATTTTTTTCTGTATTTTTTATCCTCAATTCAATTTGCGGGTGCAAAGGTACAAAAAAAGTGCGAATCCATTGAAAGATTCGCACTTTTTCTTTCTCCTCCCCTTCGGGGGGAGGATGGGAGGGGGCTTTTTATTTCACCACCTTTTTCCCATTTCTGATATAAACGCCTTTCGCCACTGGCTCTTTCCCCACTGGCTGACCCTGCAGGTTATACCAGCGGTTGTCGGTAGGCAGGGTGTTGTTCTCGGGCAAGATTTCCACGATGTCGCTCGTGCTGCTGTCGATGCCGTTGAAGACGTAAACCGACGAGGCAGGAAGTCTCAACGTCAATTCGGTGTCGATGTCGATGGGCTGATCGACGGTCAAACCACTCAGATTCGCCTGGGTGAAGGCTTTGCTCAGCGTGATGCTGCCCGTTACGTAGGCGGGGATGTCGAGTGCCTCGCGAAGCGTGGTTTTGAAGGTCTGCTGCGATTGGGCGGCATTGCGCAGGGCGAGGGTCGCCTTCTTGCCGTTCCACGATGCCCAGCCATAAACCTCCGACTTCGAGCCTGTCCACGGATTGCCGCCCACCCAGTGAGCATCGGGCAGCACGTCGGCCTGCTCGCGTTGCCACTTGATACAGTTCGCGATTTCAGCCCAGAGTTTACCGTTGTTGATGCTGTTCAGCAACGAGTAGTCGGCGTAGAGTTCAACCATTCCCGAACCGCAGGCGAAGGCGCAGCGCAGTTCGCGCACGACGTCGTTGTAGTCCTGGCTCATTCCCGCAACGCCGCCACCGAATTTCGAGAGCATAAAACCGTGCGTCATCATCGAATTGATGGGGCAGAGCGGCGAATTCTGCACGAAATTCTGATAGACGAGGCGGTCGCGGTAGGTAATCCAGTTCTCACGCGAGTTTTTGCCGTTGCCGATGGTTCCGTGGTCGTTCTCCTGACGCCAGACGGCATCGGTGTATTGGAACCAGAAAGGCGATGCCCACGTGCCGACGGTGGTGTTGAGGAAGATGTCGGGCTTCACCTCACGAATGCGCTGTTCGATGTCGATGATGGCCTCGGCGTTCTCTTGTCCAGTGGCTCCTGCGTCGGGACCGACGGAACTGAATTGCGCACTGATGCCGTCGAACTTGAAGAAGTTGAAGTCGTAGTTGTTGACCATATTCGTGCAGGCGGTGAGGAACACGTTGTAATACGCCTCGTTGCTCAGTTGCATTCCGCCTTTGCCGTTCCAATAGTTGCGACGATAGTTGCCGCTTTGTCCGTAGCCGCCCACAGGGCCGAGCCACGCGCCGATGTGCGAGCCCATCGACGTTGCAGCGTCGCTGATTTTGCTGAATCCGTTGGGGAAATTCTTGTTGAAGGTCCACGTGCCATACTGGTCCCAACCGTCGTCCCACATAAACGTGGCGATGCCCGTCTGATATTTGTCGAAGAGATTTTTCTTCCACTGATTGACCACTGTCAGACATTGCGACTCGGTGAAGTGGTTCGAATAGTCGGCACTGTTGTTGCGGTCGATGTTCAACTCGTACCAAGAATTGTAGAGCGGGAACGGACGCCAAGGCACGGCACGCTCGCGCTCGCTATAGCACAGGAACGAACGACGCGCCTGACCCGGGGCAATCAGTCCGACGACAGCACCCACGCGCCACGTTTTTCCTTTCTTCAACGTGGTCTGGCGGCTCCATTCGCCACGAATATTCGTCTCTTCGGGCGCATTGAGGTGCAGCGTTTCCTTGAGTTCGTATGTCAGATTGATGTTGCCCGACGACGTGTTGTCGCTGTCGTCGGCATTCAGCGCGACGTAATAGCGCAGTTTATAGTTGCCGGCGGCAGGCACGACAAATGTGTAGTTATGGTCGGTTTTGGCGTGTCCCGAGAAACCTGCGTGGTAGTCGGAAGCCGCCACATTGCCGTTGGCGTCGATGAGTTCCACACCGCCGATGGTCAGGCCGTGATTGCCCGAACTATACATAAATTGGGCGTTGAAAGTACCTTTTGAGCGGTCGAAACTGATGCTTTTCTCCATCATTCTCACCTTCGGATAACTGTGGCCGACCTCGTTGATGCGGGCAGGAACATCGGCACTGGCCACCTTCGTCCAAGAGCCCGTATTCCACGCGTCGGTGCGTGTTCCGCCAGCCTTCAAAATGGGATAAATCAGACCGCTGGCACTTTCTTCTTCGTCGTTGATTACGTTCTTGTCGAGGTCGCCGTCATAAACGACTTCGGGCGCCGACACCGTGCCGCTCCACGTGATGGTTCCGTTCGAGTTGAAACCACCCGAAATGGCCCCCGTCACTTCCTCGCTGCAGTCGCGGAAATAGCGCACGAGATAGTAGCCTTTCGTCGGAATGTTCAGCCGATAGACGTTGTTTTCGTGCCGTCCGCCAGCCGTTCCCTTGTGGTAGTCGCTGGCAACGACCTCGCCCGTGAACGGGTTGAGAACATCCACGCCGGCGATGTCGAGGCGATGGCTGCCGCTCGAATATTGGAACGTAACCGTCAGATTTCCAGTCGATTTGATGGCGAGATAGCCCTGAACGCCCGAAATGTAGTCAGAAGTGAAACCCAGATTCAGAATTCCCTGCGGCGTTTCGCTGCCGGGTGTCCACGAGAATTTGCTGCCGTTCCACGAACCATAGACGAATGGCTCGCTGCTCACGCCGCTGCCCGTCGTGTTGATGCCCATCGGCGTTTCCAGACCTGCGAAAATCTTGTCGCTGGCGATGACGGCACCGCGTGTGTTGCCCACAACGACGGGCGACTGCTCGCTGCTGCTGTTATCGACGGTGTAAATCATCGGAACGATGTTGTTCATCGACACATTCTGCGACGAAGTCAGTTCCAGTTCGGTTCGCAGGTAGTGCGAACCGTCGCGCAGCACGGCACGCCATTTCAGCGTGATGTTTCCGTAGCTGAAATCGGCCTCGATGGCCTTTCCCGGCAGGCGAAGCGAGCCTTTCACAGCGTTCTCGTCGGCACTCAGGCTGACGATGCGCGGCGTGCTCTGTGTCATTTGCGACGCTGCCACTTCCGTTCCGTTGCCCAGTCGAATCGTGAACAGTTCCGTTCCGGGCTTGAGTCCCATCGCCTCGCAGCCGTTGAACACCAAATGACCGCCCGTTTGTTGGAACGAGGCTTCAAAAAGGTCGTTGCTGAGCGTGAAAACATCGCCCGACTGCGTTGCAACGGCAGTTCCAGCCTGCTGTTGCTGTGGAAAAATCACCGATTGTGCCTTGACTGTTGCGGTTGTGAGCAACAAGCCGAACATCAGCATTGCGATTCGTCGCGTCATACTTTTTCTACAATAAGTATAGTCTTTCATTTTTAGTAGTTTTTTTGTAGTTTATCCTTTTAACGGCTGCAAAGGTAAACTTTTTTCTTGACATGACAAAAAGATTGGCGAGTTTTAACGCAAACGAAAACCGCCAGGTCTCAGACCCAGCGGCATTCTTCAATGTTTGTTTGAGCAATTGCTTATTGCTTAGCTTCTTCGACAGCTTCAACAGCGGCGTCAGCAGCTTCCTCAACAGCACCTTCTACAGCTTCAGCAGCCTCGGCAGCAGCCTTCTGGGCAGCTTCGTAAGCCTCGAACTTGCCAGCGAGGATAGCATCGAGCTTCTCCTGAAGGGTCTTGGCATCAGCCTCTTCGACAGTAGCAACACCGAGTTCGGTCAGAACAGCGGCAGTGTCCTCTGCGTTCAGAAGGGTGTCAACCACAGCTTCCTCGACGGGAGCTTCTTCAACAACCTCAGCGGGTTTCTGAGTGTTACCGCAAGCTGCGAACATGGCAGCTGCAACAAACATAAATGCAATTTTCTTCATTTTTTCTCTTTTTTTAAGTTGTAAAACAATCTTTGTTTATTAAAACGGTGCAAAGGTAAGGTTTTTTTTGATACGCCACTCATTTTTTTTGATTTTTTTTCATCGAATTTTGTAACTTTTTTGTAAGTCGTTGAAAATCAATGACTTTTGAAATGTTAAAAAAATAAAATTTAAGAAACGATTTATTTTGACTACTAAAAACTTGTTTTTGGACTGCTTTTTCACAGAATTTTCGTAACTTTGCACCATGATTGACACCTCGGCTTTTCAAGGCAAGACGGCAGTCTACTTCACACTGGGCTGCAAACTCAACTTTTCTGAGACATCGACCTTCGCGAAGATGCTTCAGCAGATGGGCGTGCGCACGGCGGAGAAAGGCGAGGAGGCCGACATCTGCCTCATCAACACCTGCTCGGTGACGGAAGTGGCCGACCACAAGTGCCGCCAAACGATTCACCGCGTTGTTCGACAGCATCCACGGGCTTTCGTGGTGGTGACGGGCTGCTATGCGCAGTTGGAACCGACGAAAATCGGGCAGATTGAGGGTGTGGACCTCGTTTTGGGAGCCAACGAGAAGGCGAACTTGATTCAGTTTTTGGGCGATGCGTGGAGCGGACGAGGTCGTGGCGAAGGAAACGCGGAGGTGCACACCGTCGAAAAGACACGCGACATCACGACTTTTGCACCGTCGTGCTCACGAGGCAACCGCACGCGCTATTTCCTGAAGGTGCAGGACGGCTGCAACTACTTTTGTACCTACTGCACAATTCCCTTCGCACGTGGCTTTTCGCGGAATCCGTCGATTGCGTCGTTGGTCGCACAGGCCGAGGAAGCGGCTCGCGAGGGTGGCAAGGAAATCGTGCTGACGGGCGTGAACATCGGCGATTTCGGTCGGACGACGGGCGAATCGTTTCTCGATTTGGTGAAGGCGTTGGACGCGGTCGAAGGCATTAGTCGCTATCGCATCAGCAGCCTCGAACCCGACCTGCTGACCGACGAACTCATCGAATTTTGTGCACATAGCCGTGCTTTCATGCCGCATTTCCACATTCCACTGCAAAGCGGTAGCGACGATGTGCTGAAACTGATGCATCGCCGCTACGACACGGCTCTTTTCGCCCATAAAATCCACCTCATCAAAGAACGGATGCCCGATGCGTTCATCGGCGTGGATGTGATGGTGGGCACGCGAGGCGAAACGCCCGACTATTTCGAGGCTTGCTACGAGTTTCTGCACGGCCTCGACGTCACGCAGTTGCACGTTTTCCCCTATTCCGAGCGTCCGGGCACGGCAGCGTTGAACATTCCCTACATCGTCAGCGACAAGGAGAAAAAACAGCGTTCGCAACGGCTTCTGCGGCTTTCCGACGAAAAAACCGAGGCGTTCTATGCCCGCAACATCGGTCAGGAGGCGGAGGTGTTGTTTGAAAAAGCACTGCGTGGTCGGGCTATGCACGGTTTTTCGCGGAACTACATTCGGGCGGAACTGCCGGCGGCGTTGGCACGTGAGGAATACGACAACCAACTGCTTCGTGTGAAATTGGGCGGTTTCAACCGCGACAAAACGGCGTTGGTCATTGACAATTTACAATTCAATTGATTTTCTTATATATATAATAAGGTGTAGTTATGGAGCAAACGAAAATTGCAATCGTCATATTGAACTGGAACGGACGGAAGATGTTGGAGCAATATCTGTCGTCGGTGCTGAAATATTCGCTTGAAGAGGCGGTTGTGGTGGTCGCCGACAATGGTTCTACCGACGACTCGTTGGCCTTTCTTGCCGAGCATTTTCCCGATGTCCATACGGTTGTGCTTAAGGAAAACTTTGGCTTCGCCGAGGGTTACAATCGGGCTTTGCAGCAGGTTGAAGCTGATTATTTCGTGCTGTTGAACAGCGATGTCGAAGTGACGCACCATTGGCTTGAACCGCTCGTGGAATATATGGATGCACACGAGGAAGTGGCGGCGTGCCAACCGAAATTGCTGTCATGGACGAACAAGGACAATTTCGAGTATGCAGGTGCGGCAGGTGGATTTATCGACCGCTACGGCTATCCTTTTTGTCGCGGTCGAATTTTCGACAAAATCGAGGAGGACGACGGACAATACGACTATCCGACGAGTATCCATTGGGCGACGGGCGCGTGTCTGATGATTCGGAGCAAGGATTATTGGCTGGCTGGCGGTCTCGACGGTCGTTTTTTCGCCCATCAGGAAGAAATCGACCTTTGTTGGCGGCTGCGGATTATGGGACGGAAAATCGTTTGCCTGCCCGATAGCGTCGTCTATCATTTAGGTGGCGGAACGCTACCGAAAGGCAATCCCCGAAAAACCTTTTTGAACTTCCGCAACAACTTGACAATGCTTTATAAGTGCTTGCCCGACAATGAGTTGCGTCGCGTGATGCGCCTTCGGTGGTGGCTCGACTACCTCGCTGCTTGGCAAACGCTCGTTTTAGGTGGAAATTGGGCCGATTTCAAGGCGATTTTCAAGGCTCGTCGGGCTTTCAAACAGCGCCTTCCGCTGTTCGAGGAAGAACGCAAACGCATTCAGCAAAGTCGCGTGGAGACCAACTCTTCCAAACAGAAGAACTTTTCGCTTCTCTGGCAATATTACATCAAAGGGAAACGGCGGTTTTCGCAACTTCCTACTTAATCCCCCGCTCATTCAGCGCACGGCTGTATTTCATCGCGTTTTGCAGGTGCTCGTCGTAGGTGGCGGCGAAGTTATGGGTGCCGCTGAAATCTTCCTTGGCGCACATATAAAGGTAGTCGTGCTGCTTGTGGTTGAGAACGGCGTCGATGCCAGCTACTGAGGGAATGCGGATAGGGCCGGGGGGCAGTCCGACGTTGCGATAGGTGTTGTAGGGACTGTCGAAAGCCAACTGACGGTTGTAGATTCGGCGCAACTCGAACTTTTTCATCGCAAATTTCACGGTTGGGTCGGCCTGCAAGGGCATTTTCTGGCGCAGTCGGTTGATATACATTCCTGCAATCATCGGTTTTTCGGCATTGTTGGCGGTTTCTTCGTCGATGATGCTCGCCAACGTGACGACCTCTTCGCGTGTCATTCCAGCCTTGTCAGCCTTTGCTTGTCGTTCCTGCGTCCAAAAGGCGTCGCACTCTTTCTTCATTCGATTGAGGAAGTTTTCAAGTCCGATGTTCCAATACATTTCGTATGTGTTCGGAATAAACATACTGATGACGGTTGCGGTGTCGAGCCCGTATTTTTGACAAATGTTGTTGTCGGCCAGTGCTTCAGCGATTTCAGTGCTGTCGAGCATCAGTTTTCTGGAAAGTTCGGCAGCGAGTCGCTCGGTGGTTCTGACTGACGGAATGGTGAGCATCAGCGGTTTTTGCCGACCATTTTTCAAATTTTTGAATAGTCGGAAAGTCGTCGTCGAAGGTTCCACTTCGTAGCGTCCAGTGTGCATGTTCTCGGCATAGTTGCAATGGCGCAGCAGTGTCATCAGACCGCTCAGGGCGTATTGCTTCGCGAAGGGTTTGACCTGTTTGCTGATGGAATCGGTCGTGTCGTCGGCATCAATATAGATATAATGTGTGTCGTCGGCCTTTGAAAACGGCGTGAAAACGTAGTAGCCAGCGAGTGCGACAATGATTGCCACGCAGATGGCCGATGTCTTCAAATAGTGTCTTTTGATGATGTTACTCATAAATTTTACTTGAAAATCGGCTGCAAAGGTACGATTTAGTGGTCGGATAACAAAGAGAATTATCGTTTTTTTCTTTTTTTAGCAGTGAAATTGGCGACGAAATCGTCAGAAAGTTGTATCTTTGTCGCCGAAAATGCAGTGTTCCGGCTTGTCGCTGGCAGAAAATGGCGCGTTTTTTAACCGTTGTAAGACTCTGCGAGAGGAAAGTCCGGGCAGCACAGGACGCTCCACTTCTGAAAATAGAAGCTGTGGGTGACCGCAGGTGACGGCAGAAGAGAATGACCGCCGCGAGCAATTGCGGCAAGGGTGAGAAGGTGGTGTAAGAGACCACCAGCCGACGGGTGATCGTCGGGCTGTGCCGACTGGAGGCTGCAAGTTCATGTAAACCGTCGATTGGAGGGTTGTCCGCCCGAGTGAATCCGATTCTGCGACGGAGGGTAGAACGCTAGAGCCGTAGGGTGACTTGCGGCGTAGATAAATGACAGGCGCCTGATTCGTCAGGTACAGAACCCGGCTTATAGGGGCACTGTTTTTCGTTTTTTGTGGAGTGTGGAGTGAAAATGGAAAAATAAATGGTACATTGTACTTAGTAAATTGTAAATTGAAATGGCAAATTTACCTGATTTCATGAAATACAAGGACAAATTCTCGGAAAGCGGATTTGTCGAAAAGATTTCGCGTGTGGCAAAGCGGGCGGGCTCGAAGTTGGTCTACGCTGCGCTTATCCTGTATTACACGCTCGAAAGTCCGAAGGTTTCGCTGAAGGACAAGGCTTATATCATCGGTGCATTGGGCTATTTGATTAGTCCGCTCGACGTGGTGCCCGACGCGATTCCGATTGCTGGTCTGAGCGACGATTTGGCGGTGCTCGTCTTTGTGCTACAGCGCGTTTGGGGCGATGTTTCCGACGATGTGAAGGAAAAGGCGAAGAGTAAACTCTCGCAATGGTTCGACGACGACGAAATTGGGAATGCCGACGATGTTTTCTCGACTGAACCGAGCGAAACACCCGTCTGATTTCTTAAGAATTTGAAAAACTAACAAAAACAAGAAAAATATGAATCTGAAAACTCGATTATCAGTGATGAACTTCCTCGAATTTGCCGTTTGGGGAGCTTATCTGACCTGTATGGGAAACTACCTTGGAGCCGCCGGACTGGGCGATAAAATCGCGTGGTTCTACGCTATTCAGGGCATTGTGTCAATCTTTATGCCGACGCTGATGGGCATCGTGGCCGACAAATGGATTCAGCCGCAGCGACTGCTCGGCTTGTGCCATTTGGCAGCGGGATTTTTTATGCTCGTGTGTTGGTGGATGGGCGTGGAGGCCGGTTTCGGTCAGGAATTGCCGAACAAGGGTCTTTTCATCGCGATGTACACGCTGAGCGTGGCGTTTTTTATGCCGACCATCGCACTGGCGAACACGACGGCGTTCGCGACACTGAAAAACAACGGCTATGACACGGTGAAGGACTTTCCGCCGATTCGTGTGCTGGGAACGGTTGGTTTCATCGCCACGATGTGGTTTGTGAATTGCGCGGTGTGGGAAGACGGAGCGTTTTCGTTCACGTTGGCCGAAAATGCCCACAAATTCCAGTACACCTATATGCAATTCTTCGTGTCGGGCGTGCTGAGTCTGGTGCTGTTTGCCTATTGTTTCACGCTGCCTGAATGCAAGATTGAGAAGAAGCAGGAGCGCGTTTCTCTGGCTGAAACGCTCGGTCTGAACGCCTTTAAACTGTTCAAGACGCGGAAAATGGCGTTGTTTTTCATCTTCTCGGCGCTGTTGGGAATGTGTCTGCAGGTCACGAATGGCTACGCAGGTCCGTTCATCACGAGTTTCAAGGGCGACCCGACTTTCGCTGATACTTTCGCAGCCAACAATGCCACGCTGCTGACGTCGATTTCGCAGATCAGCGAGGCGCTTTGCATCCTGATGATCCCATTCTTCCTGAAGCGATTCGGCATTAAAATCGTGATGTTGATGTCGATGTTTGCGTGGGTGTTCCGCTTCGGTTTCTTCGGCATTGGCAATCCCGCGATGCCGGGCGTGCTGCTGTTTGTGCTGTCGTGCATCGTCTATGGCGTGGCGTTCGACTTTTTCAACGTGTCGGGCGGTATTTTCGTTGATCAGGAGTGCGAACCGTCGGTGAAAGCGTCGGCGCAAGGTCTGTTTATGATGATGACCAACGGCATCGGCGCAACGTTCGGAACATTGGCCGCAGGTGAAATCGTGAATAAATATTGCACGTGGCAAGACGGATTCCTGTTGGGCGACTGGCAGACGTGTTGGTTCATTTTCGCTGGCTTTTCGCTCGTTGTCGGCATCGCGTTCGCGTTGGTTTTCAAACCTGAGAAACGGTGATTCGTGAAGTGTGGAGTGTTAATTGTAAATTGTAAATTGTAAAAATGGATAGGATTCGATTGGTTTTCAAGAGCGTTTCCGAGATTATGGGCACCGACGAAATCGGGCTGCTCATTCTCACCGATGAGCAAGAACTTCGCCAGATTGCGATGCCTTGCGACAGGACGATGCTCGAGCAGTTTAGTCTGCGGCTCAACCGTGCGCCAGTGGTCGGACGACTGTTGCCCGAGGTGCTGTGGCACGTCATTTCGATGCGCTCCGACCACGCGTTTGAAATCGTCGTCACCGACATCATCGAGGGGCAATATCGCGCCCTATTGGTCGATGTCGAGACGCAGGAACCCGTGAGTCTGCGAATGAGCGACGCCGTGCTGTTGTCGTACATCGCCAAATTGCCAATCTGGATCGATGCCCAACTGATGGAGAAGCAGAGCGTGCCCTACGACCGCGAGGCGCGTGGTGTGGCGATTCCCGTGAATACGATTTCGACGGAAATGTTGCAAAATGCGCTCGATAAGGCAGTCGAAGAGGAGAAATATGAATTGGCGTCGCATTTGCGCGATGAATTAAGACGGAGGAAAAGGGGAGTGAAGGAGGAGTGAGCAGTGAAAGAAGCAAGATATTTCTATGTGCCTGATGCCGCGAATCAGACGGAACTGCCGCAAGACGAGGCGGTTCACGCGCTGCGTGTGCTACGGCTGAAGGAGGGCGACGAAATCTTCCTGATGGACGGCGAGGGAGCGTTTTTCCGCGCCGTCGTCGCGATGACCAACTCGAAACATTGCTTCTACAAAATCCTCGAAACGCAACCACAAGAAAAAACGTGGCGCGGACGAATCCATCTGGCGATTGCACCGACGAAAAACATCGACCGAATCGAGTGGCTCGCGGAGAAGGCGACGGAGGTTGGTTTCGACGAAATTTCGTTTCTCGACTGCCAATTTTCTGAGCGTCGGCAGTTGCGCGAAGACCGCATCGAGAAAATTGTCGTGGCAGCGATGAAACAAAGTCGGAAAGCGTGGTTGCCGAAGGTGAACGCGCTGGTTCCGTTCCGAAAATTCATCGAAATGCCACGTTCTGGCCGTTGCTTCATCGCCCATTGCTACGAGGAAATCGAGCGCAGTGACCTTTTTCAATTGCTTTCGGACGGTTGTCGCGCGACGGCAACGGACATCACGGTTTTGATCGGTCCCGAGGGCGATTTTTCGATGGACGAAGTGCGAATGGCACTGGAAAACGGCTACGAATCGGTGTCGTTGGGCGCGAGTCGCCTGCGCACGGAAACGGCGGGCTTGGTGGCGGTGATGATGGCAAATTTGGTGTTGAATCAATAAAGACGAATATGAAAAAAATCGGTTTTCTTTTTATCAATTTGTGTCTGATTCTGGCGTTGGTTTCTTGTTCCAACGACGACTACACGAAGGCGTTGCCGTCGGGTAGCACGGCGTTGATGTACGTCGATATGAAGCAGTCGGGTGGGGTGGAGAGCCGCGATTTCCTCAAAAAAATGGTGCCGATTGATGACCTCGGCGACTGCGGTCTCGATTTTGCGCAAAAACTCTATTTCTTCGAGTTGGCCGACGGTGCCGTTGGGCTGTGCGCCCGTGTTTCTGACCCGAAACAAGTGGGTGAAACGCTGAAGAAACTCGAGGAAAAAGACCACTGCAAGGGCTTCGTCCACGAAGGTGGCGGCGTGAAAACGGCCATTTTGCGCGATTCGTGGGTCGTGGCCTACGACGACGATGCCTTCCTGATGCTTTTCTCCGTGCCCGCCACCGACATTCAGTCGGCGAAAAACCGTTTGGTGCGCTATCTGAAACAAGACGGCGACCGCAGCGAGAAGTTCACCCAACTGTTCCAAAAACTTAATGCGACAAAAGGCATTGCAGCCGTTGTCGGACGCGGGCAAACCCTGTTGAAAACCACCGACCTCGACCTTCCGCAGAGTGTTGAGGCCTCGCAGGTGCTCGAAGCCGTCAGCGTTACCGTCGAAGACAGCGTCGTCTATGCGCGGAGCAACCGTTTTTCGTTCGACGAGAAGGTCAGCAAGGCGTTGAACGACCACGAGCGCGTCTTTCGTCCGATTGAGGGACGCTATGCCCAAAATTTTACCAAGAATGCCTTTATGAACATCGCGATGAATGTCGATGGAGAGCGACTTTTTCCGATGATTCAGAACCACGAAACGATGATGGCTTTTCTGGCTTCAGCCAATGCCGCTATCGATATGAACAACATCATCAAAAGCATCGACGGCGACGTGGCGATGATGTATTTTGGAGATTTGATGTTTTCTGATAGTCGTTTCTTGTTGCTTTCGGAATTGGCTCATTCCCAATGGATTGCAGATATTGATTATTGGAAAACTTCAACACCGAATGGTGGAGAAATCAAGGATTTGGGAAAAGACACCTATTGTTATACCAACGGCCAATCGCAGTATTATTTCGGTCTTGTCGGCGGCACGAATGATGGTCAGAAATCGGCCTCGTCGCAGCAATTTTTCTGTGGCAACACACCCAATGCCGCCACCTCGCCGTTTGAACCTTTTGGGGAGCCGATTCCGCAGGCTGTCATCGAAAAAATCAAGGGAAATCGCCTCGCTGTCGTCGTGAATTTGGAGAAGAGCGGCGGCATCCTCGCGATGATGTTGAAAGAGAAGTTTCAGCCCCTTTTTGGCGACTTCAACACCGTCGTTTACCTCGTAGAATCGTAGAAAATGAACACAATCAGACTGAAAAATATCGTTCCGCAGGTGTTCGCCACCCATCCCGATTTGCAGTCGGAGGTCTGGCGACAAGACTTGACGCTCGAAAAAGGCAAAAAATACCTTGTCGAGGCCGACAGCGGTATGGGAAAAAGCACGTTTTGCAGCTATCTCATCGGCTATCGCCACGATTTCACGGGCGAACTGCTTTTCGACAACCGAAAATCGACCGATTTCACGCCGAAGGACTGGACGCAACTGCGCCAACAGCACGTCAGCAGTCTGTTTCAGGAACTTCGCCTCTTCCCCGAACTCACGGCGTTGGAAAACGTGCAAATCAAGAACCGACTGACGAATTTCGCCACCGACGACCAAATCGACGAGTGGTTTAATCGCCTGAAAATCAGCGAGAAACGACACGAGAAGGTCGGTGTGATGTCGTTCGGACAGCAGCAGCGCGTCGCTTTGATTCGTGCGCTGGCGCAACCCTTCGACTTCCTTTTGGCCGACGAGCCCGTGAGCCATCTCGACGACGGCAACGGCGAACTGATGGCCCAACTCATCGCCGAGGAAGCCGCCCGACAGGGTGCCGCCGTCATCGTCACAAGCATCGGAAAGCATATTCCACTCGATTACGACAAAACCATCAAATTATAAGCGAAAAATGAAGGGCAATCTCGTTTGGAAGCTGCTTCGACAGCACATCAGCATACCGCAGTTGGCAGGGTTTTTCTTCGCCAACCTCATCGGCATGAGCATTGTTTTGCTCGCCTATCAGTTCTATCGCGACGTGGTGCCGATGCTCACGGCTGAAGACGGCGTGCTGAAGAGCGATTTCGTGGTTGTCAGCAAGAAAATCGGCACGTTCGACAGCCGTTCGCTGGCTTTCACGCAAGCCGAGCAAACCGAACTCGCCGAACAAGGTTTTATCAAGACGCTTGGGGCGTTCACGGCAGCCGAATTCAAGGTCGATGCCTCGATGCGGATTGGTGGCAGGCCGGCACTCAGTTCGGAACTGCCCATCGAGAGCGTGCCCGACGAGTTCATCGACGTTCCGAAGTCCGACTGGACCTTCGACGAGGGTGGGGCGGTGGTGCCGATGATTCTGCCGCGCAGCTATCTCGCGATGTATAATTTCGGGTTCGCCAGCAAACACGCCCTTCCAAAACTCAGCGAAGGACTTGTCAGTATGATAGAGTTCGACCTGCTGCTGCACGGAAACGGCCAGCAGGCGCATTACAAAGGCCGCATCATCGGTTTCACGAGCCGTTTGAACGCCATTCTCGTGCCCGAATCGTTTATGACGATGGCGAACCGTCGTTTCGCACCCGACGCCACGCCTGCTCCGACGCGCCTCATTTTGCAGACGGGCGACCTTTCGGCTGACAACATCACGCAATTTCTCGAAGAGCGCGGCTACGATGCCGAAGACGACAAACTCAACGCCGAAAAAACGACCTTCCTGTTGCGCCTCATCATTAGCATTGTGATGGTTGTCGGCCTCATCATCTCGCTGCTCAGTCTGTACATTCTGATGCTCAGCATCTATCTACTCGTCGAGAAAAACGCCGAAAAACTCCAAAACCTGTTGCTCATCGGCTATCGGCATTCGCAAGTGGCGCGACCCTACCAACTGCTCACCATCGCCCTGAACGCCGTGGTTCTCGTGCTGTCGATTCTGGTCGTCAGCCTCGTCAGAAACTACTACATCCGCATCGTCGATTCGCTCTTCCCGACCGCTTCATCGAGCACTCTTTGGCCTGCCATCGCCCTTGGAACGCTGTTGTTCAGCATCGTCACGGTGGTCAATTTGCTGGTCATCCAAAAAAAGATAAAATTTTTATAAGAAAAGTATCGTATATGTAAAATTTTCTTGCTAATTTTGCAAGCGAATTCAGAGAAAAGAACTTTTTTTTAATCAATTTTATTCATTCATTTAATTAAAATTTTACAACTCATGCAGAAAAGATTGTTCTTTCTGATTGCCGTGATGCTGATGGCTTCAACAGCTATCATGGCACAAGTTACCACATCAAGTATGAGCGGAAAAGTGACTCTCGGCCACGAAGGCGGAGAGGAAGTGATCGGTGCCACGGTGCAGGCCGTTCACGAGCCTTCGGGCACCCGCTATGCTGCAGTAACCAACGTCGATGGACTCTTCAGCATCCAGGGTATGCGTACGGGTGGACCGTATGCCGTCACTGTGAGCTACGTCGGCTTCCAGCCCAAGACGTTGAAGGGCATCCAACTCCAGTTGGGTGAGACCTACAACGTGCAGGTTTGGCTCTCGGAAGACGCCAACGAACTGGCTGAGGTCGTCATCAGCGGAAAGGCTTCGAAGTTTGCCGCCGAAAAGACGGGTGCTTCGACCAACATCACCAGCCAGCAGATCACGAGTCTGCCGACGGTGAGCCGCTCGATTACCGACGTGACGCGCCTGTCGCCCTACGGTGGCAACGGCATGACCTTCGCCGGTCGCGACGGTCGTACCGCCAACTTCACGGTCGATGGTGCCTCGTTCAACAACGACTTCGGTCTGAGCAGCAACCTCCCCGGTGGTGGCAACCCCATTTCCATCGATGCCATCGAGGAAATGCAGGTGGTGATTTCGCCGTTCGACGTTCGCCAGACCGACTTCATCGGCGGTGGCGTGAATGCCATCACGAAGTCGGGTACGAACACGTTCCGTGGTTCGGCCTACGTCTATCACCAGAACGAAAACATGCGCGGTGATGCCATCGAGCGTGAAGAAATCGCTGGCGCACGTGCGAAAGACCAGACGACCACCTACGGCTTCACGCTCGGCGGTCCGATTATCAAGAACAAACTTTTCTTCTTTGTGAATGGTGAAATGGTGAAGAAACCGACCGTTGTCAATCGCTGGCGCGGCTCGACAAACGGCGTGGCCGATGCCGACAACTTCATTTCGCGCACGACGCTGAAGGATTTGGAGGCAGTCAGCGACTACATGGCCAGCCGCTACGGCTACAACACGGGTTCCTACACGAGTTTCCCCGCCGACGAGAACAACTACAAGTTGCTCGCCCGCATCGACTGGAACATCAGCGATAAGCACCACCTCGCATTGCGCTACAACTACACGAAAAACCGCTATTGGTCGTCGCCCAACGCTACGTCGATGGACGGTGGCACGCGTATGTCGGGCGCTCGTATGAGTCAATATTCGATGTCGTTTGCCAATTCGATGTATGCAATGGACAACCTCGTCCACTCGTTCTCGTTCGACCTCAACAGCCGCCTGACCGACAACCTCTCGAACCAGTTCCTTGCGACTTATTCGAAGAAAGACGACCTGCGCGACTCTGACTCGTCGGAATTCCCCTTCATCGACATCACCAAAGACGGCAACAACTACATGGCACTCGGCTATGAGCTCTTCACTTGGAACAACGCCGTGCACAACACGACTTGGAACATCAAGGACGACCTGACCTACTACATGGGTAAGCACAAAATCATGGGTGGTATCTCGTTCGAGCACCAGATGGCCGACAACCAGTATATGCGTAACGGTACGGGCTACTATCGCTACAACATCACCGACGACATGTATTCCGGTGGCGTTCTCAACCCCGCAACCCTCTTCAACAGCACACCCGAGGTGTTCTGTCTGACCTACGGCTACAATGGCGAGTCGAAGCCCGCAGCCCGCGTCCGCTTCAACAAACTCGGCATCTATGCCCAGGACGATTTCACGGTGAACGACAAGTTCAAACTGACCTACGGCCTGCGCGTCGATGGACTGTTCTTCAACAATAGCGACCTGATGACCAACCAAGCCATCTACGACCTCGACTACGACGGTCGCCACATCGACACGGGCAAATGGCCGAAGTCGAGCTTCACGCTGTCGCCTCGCGTGGGCTTCACCTACGACGTGTTTGGCGACAAGTCGCTGAAGGTGCGCGGTGGTACGGGTCTGTTCCGCGGTCGTCTGCCCCTCGTGTTCTTCACGAATATGCCGACCAACGGCGGTATGGTGCAGTATCAGGCACAAATCAACGCTGCCAATGCCAAGAAAAATGGCTTCTCGATGGATGAATTTGCTGGTGGTCCGATGACGAATGTCGCCGACATGCTCAAGAAACTCGAAGGACTGGGCTATCCGATGTCTATCACGCCTGAGCAGGGTACGAAGCCCTCGGCAGTGAACGGTGTCGATCCCGACTTCAAGATGCCGCAGGTCTGGAAGACCTCTTTGGCCATCGACTATCAGATTCCCGTTTCGTTCCCCTTCACGGCAACCATCGAAGGAATCTTCAACAAGACTGTCAACGACGTTTGCATCTCTGACTGGGCTATTCCGTCGGTCGGCGGTTTCGCACGTTTCAATGGTGTCGATAATCGTCCGATTTTCCCCGCCGGATTCCGCACCAATCCGAAGGCATTCATGCTCGAAAACACTTCGAAAGGCTACGGCTGGAGCGCCAACGTGACGCTGACCGCACAGCCCACCGAGTGGCTCTCGCTCATGGCAGCCTACACCCACACTGTGTCGAAGGAAATCACGGGTATGCCGGGTTCGGCTGCTGAGTCGGCCTTCACCTACGTTCCCACCGTCGAAGGTCCGAACAACATCAGACTGCACAACTCGCAGTATGTCACGCCCGACCGCTTCGTCGCCAGCGCCAGCGCCCACGACAAGAGCGGCAACCACTATTCGATTATTTACGAAACATGGCGTGGCGGCTACAACTACTCGTACATGATGGCCAACGACATGAACGGCGACGGCTACAACTACGACGCCATCTACATTCCGACCGACGCTGAAGTGGCCAACGGACAGTTCCGCTTCGTCAGCGAGAGCGACAAGACGCGCTTCATGGACTTCGTCCACAAAGACGACTACCTGAAGAACAACCAAGGCAAGTATGCCGAGGGCTACAGCGTCTATTCGCCTTGGGTACACCGCATCGACATCGCCTACAAGCACAATTTCAAGGTGAACGTGGGCAACACGAAGCACACCCTGCAACTCGGTTTTGACTTGAAGAACGTGCTCAACTTCTTCAACTCCTCATGGGGCGTGTCGAAATATCTCAATCCCGCCATCGGCTCCGAGGCTCGCATCCTGAAATACGAGGGTGTCGATGCCGACGGCTACGCCACTTTCTCGACTCCGAAGGCCATCAGCGGCGACACCAAGACGTGGGTTCCCAACCACACCATCGGTCAGTGCTGGTATGCCTCCATCGGCGTAAAATATTTCTTTAATTAAAGGTAATCAAGAAAAAAAGCAAAGAATATGAAACTGAAATATTTAATTCCGTCAGTCATGGCAGCCCTGATGATGTTCGTGAGCTGCTCTGACGATTTCGAGCCCACCTATCTCGGCGAAGTTCAACTCTCGTCGTCGTATGTGGCCATTCCTGAGAGTGGCGGTAGCACCGCTGTTACGGTGACTGCCACCGACAACTGGACGATTGATGCCGAGAAGATTCCCGCGTGGCTGACTGTCGCTCCCGCTTCTGGCGGCGCAGGCGAAACAACCATCACTTTCTCGGCTGAGAAAGCACTCGACGGTCGTACGGCTGAACTGCAGCTCAACTGCGGTGGCAAAACGCAACTCATCAACGTGATTCAGGGTCTTTCCACCGTTTCCACCGCCACTTGCGCCGAGGTCATCGCTGGTCCCGACTCGAAGACCTATCGCGTGACAGGTACGGTGACATCGATTGCCAATACCACTTATGGCAACTGGTATTTGCAGGATGCCACGGGCGAAATCTACATCTATGGTACGCTCGATGCCAAAGGCCAGACCAAGAATTTCCTCTCGCTCGGTCTTGAGGTGGGCGACGAAGTAACCGTGGAAGGTCCGAAAACGACCTATAACGGTACCGTTGAATTGGTCGATGTCACCGTCATCAAAATCAACAAGTCGCTCATCAAGGTTGCTGAAATCGACCCCGAAGATGCCGTGATGCCGGTTGAGGGTGGCGAATTCACCGTGACGCTGTCGAACAAGGGTCAGGGCGTGTATGTCACTGTTCCCGAGGATGCTGCTTCGTGGCTGTCCATCTCTTCGATTTCGGGCAATGTTGTGAAGTTCCGCGTGGCTGCCAACAATGGTGGCGACCGTAGCACCAACATCGTTTTCAAGACTTTCGAAGGCAAGAAGGAATATACTTGCGAGCAGGCTCTTTCGCAGAAAGGCGCTATCGTGGCCGCAACAGTGGCTGAGTTCCTCGCTGCTCCCGAGAACAGCACTCAGTATCGTCTGACGGGTGTTATCACCAGTATGTATGCCAGCGACAAGCAGGGCAAGAGCTTCACCATTGCCGACTACACGGGCAGCGTGCTCATCTATCGTGCTGAGGGCTTCATCGAGTCTGGTGCGAAAGTTGGCGATGTCGTGACCGTCGTCGGTGTGCGTACTTCGTACAAGGAAACACCCCAGATGGGTACGACAACCTTCGAGGAACTCAACTATGCCGTCACCGAGGTTTCGATTGCCGACTTCCTCACGAAAGAAGACGACAAGAACGTTTACTACCGCGTGACGGGCACGATTAAGTCGCTGCTCGACAGTAATGGCAAGGAGAACGACTATGGCAATATGACCATCACCGACAATGGAACCGACCTCTATGTCTATGGTTGCTATCCCGGATGGGGTGCGAAGAAAGTTGGCGATGTGGACTATCGCAAGGGTCTTGTCAAGAATCTCGGCATCAACGAGGGCGATAAAATCACCGTCATCGGTGTGAAATCGACCTACAACGGCACCGCGCAGGTTTCCAACGGCATCTACTTCTCGCACGTGAAAGCGAATGAAGAGTAAAACCTTCGTTTCTGAAAAATAAAAAATCGGACACTGCTTGGTCGGTGTCCGATTTTTTTGTACCTTTGCATGGAAAAAATCCGAACAAGCCATGAAGCAAGCCATGATTTTCGCAGCAGGACTGGGCACGCGCCTCCGTCCGCTGACCGACACAATGCCGAAAGCACTCGTGAAAGTGGGTGGCGTGACGCTGCTCGACCGCACAATTCAGCGCCTCCATCAGTATGGATACAGCCGTTTTGTCGTGAATGTGCATCATTTTTCGCAGCAAATCATCGACCACATCGCCCAAAACGACCTTTATAGTCGTATGGTGCAAATCAGCGACGAGAGCGACGAACTCTTGGAAACGGGCGGTGGTCTGAAAAAGGCGGCGCGGCTGTTCGATGAGGCTGAGCCGGTGCTGATTCACAACGTGGATATTCTCGACAATGTCGATTACGACTGGTTTCGCCGTCAGCACCTCGACGAAGAGGATGCCGTGTTGCTCGTGAGCCGCCGCCCGACGAAGCGCTACCTGCTTTTCGACAATGCGATGCGGCTGATGGGGTGGGTGAACACCGAGACAGGCGAGTTGCGCAGTCCTTACGACTGGGTGAAGAATCCAGATTCGGCTGTGCTCGACATGGAAAACTACCGCCTTAATTTGATGCGCGGAACGACCGAAATCGAACTGAATTTGTTCGCATTCTCGGGCATCCACAGCTTTTCGCCGCGTCTCTTCCCGCTGATGAATCGCTTCCCCGATCGTTTTCCCATCATCGATTTCTACCTGCAAACCTGCCATCGAACGCGCATCTACGGCTGTCAGAAAGACGACCTTCGCCTGCTGGATGTCGGGAAACTTGATTCGCTGGATGCAGCGGAGATGTTCATAGTTCATAATTCATAGTTCAAAGTTGCCCTTTCTCTCCCCATTCACTCCCCTTAAAAACCCTTTAAATTCCTTTAATAAGATGCAAAAAATCATCATCCTCGACTTCGGCAGCCAGACCACACAGCTGATTGGTCGCCGCGTCCGCGAACTCGACACGTTCTGCGAGATTCTGCCCTACAACAAGTTTCCCGTCGGCGACGAGAGCGTCATCGGCGTCATCCTCAGCGGTTCGCCCTTCTCGGTGCACGACCCCGACGCTTTTCAGGTCGATCTCTCGCAGTTTGTCGGAAAGGTGCCCGTGCTCGGCATCTGCTATGGAGCGCAGTATATTTCGCACGTCAATGGCGGCAAGGTCGAGAAAACCGACACCCGCGAGTATGGCCGCGCCCATCTGCAGTTCATCGATAAGGAAAATCCGCTTTTTCGCGGTTTCGACGACCATTCGCAGGTGTGGATGAGCCACGGCGACTCGATTACTGCCATTCCCGACGGTTTCGAGTGCATCGCCTCGACTGCCGATGTGAAATATGCCGCCTATTGGAGCAGAGCAAAAAATGTAAATAGTAAATTGTCAAATGGTCAAATGATTTGGGCTGTCCAATTCCATCCCGAAGTCTTCCACAGCCTGCAAGGAACGCAGTTACTGAAGAATTTCGTGGTCGATATTTGCGGCTCGAAACAAGAGTGGAGTGCCGCCTCGTTTGTCGATACGACGGTTGCTGAATTGAAGGATCAACTTGGCAACGACCGCGTGATTCTCGGCTTGTCGGGTGGTGTCGATTCGAGTGTCGCCGCCGTGCTGTTGAACCGTGCCATCGGACAGAATCTGACTTGCATTTTCGTCGATCACGGAATGCTTCGCAAGAACGAATTTTCGCAAGTCTTGAACGATTATAAAGGATTGGGACTCAATGTAATAGGAGTTGATGCTTCAAGAAAATTCTTCGATGACTTAAAAGGCGTTTCCGACCCCGAACAAAAGCGCAAAATCATCGGTCGCGACTTCGTGGAAGTATTCAACGAAGAGGCCCACAAAATCACCGACGCGAAGTGGTTGGCGCAGGGCACGATTTACCCCGACCGCATCGAGTCGCTCAACATCACGGGCAAGGTCATCAAGAGCCACCACAACGTCGGCGGACTGCCCGAGGAAATGCATCTGAAACTCTGCGAACCGCTGCAATGGCTTTTCAAGGACGAGGTGCGCCGCGTCGGTCGCCAACTCGGAATGCCCGAACACCTCATTACGCGCCATCCCTTCCCCGGGCCGGGTCTCGCCGTTCGCATCCTCGGCGACATCACGCCCGAAAAAGTCCAGATTTTGCAGGAAGCCGACGACATTTACATCCGCGGACTGCGCGAATACGTCTGCGACGACGGTGAAGTTCTTTACAACAAGATTTGGCAGGCCGGCGCGATTCTTCTGAGCACCGTCCGCAGCGTCGGCGTGATGGGCGACGAGCGCACCTACGAGCATCCGATTGCCCTGCGTGCCGTCACCTCGACCGACGCGATGACTGCCGACTGGGCGCATCTGCCTTACGATTTTATGGCGAAAGTCTCCAACGAAATCATCAACAAGGTGAAGGGCGTGAACCGCGTCTGCTACGACATTTCGTCAAAACCGCCAGCAACCATCGAATGGGAGTAATTAGGATTTCGCAATTGCTTCGGCAACCACAAATGCCGTGGTCCACGCGGCTTGGAAATTGAAGCCGCCAGTGACGCCGTCGATGTCGAGGATTTCGCCTGCGAAAAAAAGGTTTGGGCGCGTTTTGCAGGCCAAAGTCGTCGGATTGACGCTCGACAGCGAAACGCCGCCGCAAGTGACGAATTCGTCCTTGAATGGGGCGCGACCGTCCATCTGAAATGTGTCGTTGCAAAGGGTGTTCGCGAGGCGGTTGAGTTCCTTTCGATTCAGTCCTGCCCAACGATTCTGCGCCCGTTGTCCGAGACTTTTCGTCGCCAGATATTCCCACAACCGACTCGTCAAATCGAACGGTTTCAGCGTGAGAACCTGTTTCTGTCCGTGTTTTTCGGTCATCGAAACGAGTGCCGATAGCACTTCGTCGGGTCGTCGATTCACCCAATTCACCGCCAACGGCAGCCGATAATCGTTTTCGTGGAGCAGTCGGGCGGCGTAACTCGACAGTCGTAGGATTGCCGGTCCACTCACGCCCCAATGCGTCACGAGCAATGCACCGTCGGCTCGAAACGATGTCGCAGGAATCATCACCGACACTTCCACGACCGTTCCCATCAGGCTGCGAAGGCCTTCGTCGGCGATGTTCAGCGTGAACAGCGAGGGCACGGGCTCCACAATCTCGACACCGCCCTCCGCCAGCCATTCGTAGGCCGAGCAACGCGGTGAACCGCCCGCAGTGACGGCGATGAAGTCGAAATCGGCCAGTTCAGCCAAAGAATTGATGCCGACGCCTGTGCGAACGACGACACCGAGCCGCCGACTCTCACGCAAAAAGCAATCGATGATGGTTTGGGAATTTTGCGACGCAGGAAAAACACAGCCGTCGGGCTGCGTCGTCAGTTCGACTCCGTGCCGCTCAAACCACGCGTAGGCATCGTTGAAATCAAAGATGTTGAACAGCCGTTTCAGAAGTCGGTGGCCTCGCGGATAGACCTGGCTCAGGTCGCGCACATCGTCGAAAGAATTGGTGCAATTACAGCGTCCGCCGCCCGAAACCGCCACTTTCGCCAGCACTTTTTGACTACGCTCGAAAATCGTGACTTCGGCCTCTGGCAAACGCTCTTTCAGGCAAATCGACAAGAAAAAACCTGCCGCTCCACCGCCCACGACGGCCACTTTCGGCTTGTTCATACGCCGTCCTCGTCGTCGTATTCGGCGATTTCGCCCAGATTTCCAGTGTCGAACTGCGTGTCTTTGCTGATGCTGACGCTGCCGCTACGCGAAATTTTCAGCACGAGCGGAATATATTCGTCGCTGGCCTTGTCGGGCGAGCCCACGCTGGCCGCAAAGCGCAGAACGCCGTCTTCCACCTTGTCGAAAACAATGCCGAGCAGGGCGCAATTCTTATCGAACGATCCATCGATGTAGGCGCTGAAATCCGATTTTTTAAATGTTCGGGCGAAAAATTCGCTGCCATCGTTTCGCGTCACGCGCACGGTGATTTGGTTGTCGAAATATCGGTTTCCGAGGCCATCATCGACGATGGGCAGCGAACGGTCGGCCAAGCGCTGCATCCTGACGGTGTAGTTCGAGCCGCCCCAATCGACGGTCACATCCTGGTCGTAGTCGCCGATTTCCTGCACGGGTTTCGGGGCTTCGACCTTCGGTTTTGTCGTGATGATGTCGGTCGTTTGTTTCTTCTCCTTGCAACCGCCGACAGCCACGCTCAGCAGAGCGGCCATCAGCCCTGTTTTCAGCCAATTTTTTTGTGTCATTTTCCTAAAAAATTTGATTCTTTCTGCAAAAGTACTAATAAATTTGTTAGAACGGAAGTTTTTTCTTAAATTTGTCGCCAATTATGAGCATTTTTAATCGAAAAATATGGATTTTTGCCCTTCTGACGACGATTTTTTCGGCTTGTGGCGAGGGCGATGAGCAGAGTGACGAGGTTGAACTGCCCGACATTGTGATGCAGGTGCAGCAGCAGGCGCGGCTCTACAGCACCGAATATCGACTTCACAAAATCATCACGCAAGACGACACGCGACAGTTGCAGGGCTCGATTCTCAATCAGAAGTACAAACTCGACCTGCCGTTGGGCAAGCGCAGCATTGCCGTGCCCATCGAGGCGACGGTGAAGACTTTTGTGGATTTCGGCGAATTTAGCGAGAAAAATGTCAAGCGAAACGGCGAGAAAATCGAGATTATCCTGCCCGACCCACAATTTGAAATCACGAGCACGCGCGTGAATCACGACGAGGTGAAGCAGTATATTCCGTTGTTGCGCTCGAACTTCAGCGATGCCGAACTCACCGCTTTGACGCAGGCTGGTCGTGCTGCTGTTGCGAAAGACCTTCCGCGACTCAATCTGACCGAATCGGCTCGACAGAATGCAGCCCGAACACTGATTCCGTTGCTCTCAGCGATGGGGTTCGACGAGTCGCAAATCACCGTGACTTTCCGCAAAAAGTTTACGGTCAGTGAAATATCGAAATTCCTTTTAGATAGTTGACAGTTGATAGTTCATTTCTCACTTCACGCTCCACACTTCACACCCCACAAATAATGAAACGAAAAACCACCCGAAAAAGCAAGAAAAACGAAAACTCTTTTGTTCAAGACCTCTTGCTTCAGTTGCTCAAAACCATTCCGCAGTCGATGATGAACGCGCTGGTCATCGGCGGTGTCATCATTGCGTTGATTGTCGGCGCATATTTTCTGTTGCGAAATTCCGACGTATCGATTGGCAACGAAGCCACCGTGAAACTCTCGCCCACGACGATTGAACAGATGGAAGCCATCGGGCAGTGGGAATTTCTCGCCATCAGCGACGAGGAAATCGCCGACACCGTGCGCAAAGGCATCTTCCGCGACGACGAACTTGTGCGCATCTACAAGGGAACGCTGCGGCTCGGCATCGATATGGCCGACGCGCGAAAAGACTGGATTCGGCAGTCGGGCGACACCGTTACAATAGTTTTGCCACCCGTGAAATTGCTCGATGAGAATTTTCTCGACGAGGCCGCCACAAAATCGTTCTACGAAACGGGAAAATGGAGCCAGCAAGCCCGCAAACAACTCGCCGAGCAGGCCCGCCGCAAGATGCTCAACCGCTGTATGACGAAGGCCAACATCGAAACTGCCCGACAGAATGCCGTCGCACAATTCCGTCAGATGATTTCGTCGATGGGATTCAAGCATATCGACATCAAGGTTTCTTCAACCCAAACGAAGTCTCAATCTTCAAAGACGAAATCTTCAAAGACGAAATCTTCAAAAACGAAATCGAAATCGACAAAAACAACTTCAAAATCGGCGAAATCATCCTCGAAATCGACCGTAAAATCGAAGAAAAACAACTAATTCGTGTTAAAAACTCCCAAAACTTGCGTCGCATCGCCCCAAAATCCAAGAAATAAGCCTAACTTTGTCGCTTAAAATGTTCATTCACAACAAAATTACATCGTTTATGAAAAAAATATTCATCGTTTGTGCGGCATTTTTCCTTTCCGCCGCAACGTCCATCGCCGCTAACGACCTGACCATCAAGGCCGTGATGGGCGGAGAATTTTCGCCGAAACGCATCTACGGAGTCAATCCGCTGGCTGGCACCGACCAATACGCCAGCATTTCGCCCGACGGCAAGCGCATCGTGCAATATTCGTTCAAGACGGGGCAGGAAACCACCGTACTCTTCGACGCCGACCAGACGCAGGGCGAGAAAGTCGAGCGCATCGATGGCTACATCCCCTCGCCCGACGGAAAGCGACTGCTCATCCAGACCGCTACCGAGGCCATCTATCGCCGTTCATCGAAGTCGAACTATTATATTTACAACATCCACAGTCGCCATCTCGCCCGACTTTCCGACAACGGCAAGCAGCAGGCACCGCTCTGGAGTCCCGACGGCACGCAGGTCGCTTTCGTGCGCGAGGGAAACATTTTCCTCGTGAAACTGCTCTACGACAACGCCGAAACGCAAGTGACGAAGAACGGCAAGTTCAACGAGGTCATCAACGGCGTGCCCGACTGGGTTTATGAAGAGGAATTCGGCCAAAGTCGTTCGTTCTGCTTCACGCCCGACGGCACGATGCTCTGTTGGATTCGCTTCGACGAAAGCCAAGTGAAACAATATTCGTTGCAGATGTTCCGAGGAATGAAGCCGCAGCGCGACGAATACGCCAACTATCCCGGACTCTACAGCTACAAATATCCGAAAGCAGGCGAAGACAACGCGAAAGTGACAGCGTGGAGTTTCGACATCAAGAGCCGCCAGACGCGCCAGTTGCAAGTGCCGCTCGACAACGACGGCTATATGCCGCGCATCATTCCCGCAGGCACCGAGGACCGCGTCATCGTGACGACGATGAACCGCCATCAAGACGAATTGAACCTCTACACCGTGAATCCGCGCTCGACACTCGCCGAACTGCTCATCAAGGAGCGCGTGCCGAAATATGTCAAGGAGGAAGTTCTGACTTCGCTCGTCGTCGGCAAGGACCACCTGCTGATGCCTTCCGACCGCGACGGGTTTATGCGCCTCTATCTCTACACGCTCAACGGCACTTTGGAGCGTAAAATCGGTACGGGAAACGTCGATATTACGGCCATTTGTGCCTACGACGAAGCCACGGGCGACGTTTTCTATCAGGCTGCCGAGAAAAGTCCGATGGATCGCCAGATTTTCGTCAGTCGCAAGAACGGAAAAGTCGAGCAACTCACCAACCAAAACGGTTGGAACACGGCCACTTTCTCGGGCGATTTCAAGTATTTCCTGAACACGTGGAGCGACAAGGACAATCCCTATGTCTATACGATTCGCGACCAAAAGGGTAGGGTGCTTTCGACGCTCGAAGACAATGCGAAATTGAAGCAAAAAATGGCGCAATACACCCTCGGAACGAAGGAATTTTTCACGTTCACGACCTCTGAGGGCGTCAGTTTGAACGGTTGGATGGTGAAACCAGCCGATTTCAATGCGCAGAAGAAATATCCCGTCGTGATGTTCCAATACAGCGGCCCTGGCAGTCAGCAAGTGGTCGATTCGTGGTCGTTTGGCTCGATGAGCAACGGCGGTTTGTTCGACAGCTATCTCGCGCAGGAAGGCTTTATTGTGGTCTGCGTCGATGGTCGCGGAACGGGCGCTCGCGGTGCTGAATTCGAGAAATGCACCTATCTGACCATCGGAAATCTCGAAGCCAAGGACCAAGTCGAAACGGCATTGTGGCTCGGTCGGCAGTCGTATGTCGATAAGGACAACATCGGCCTTTGGGGCTGGAGTTACGGCGGTTTCTGCACGTTGATGTCGATGAGCGAGGGTCGTCCCGTGTTCAAGGCAGGCGTGGCAGTGGCTGCACCCACGAATTTCCGCTTCTACGACACCGTCTATACCGAGCGATTTATGCGCACGCCGAAGGAAAATCCGTCGGGCTACGACGACAACCCCATCACGCGTGCCGACAAGCTTCACGGTGCATTGCTCATCTGTCAGGGTCTGGCCGACGACAATGTCCACGCGCAGAACACATTTGAATACACCGAGGCCCTCGTCCAAGCCGACAAGGACTTCACGATGAACGTCTATACGAACCGCAACCACAGCATCTACGGCGGCAACACGCGCAACCATCTGATGCGACAGATTGCACAGTTCTTCAAGGAAAATCTGAAATAAATCAACTTAAAAAACTATTTTGTATATGGTAAAAATCACATTCCCAGACGGTTCTGTTCGCTCGTATGAACAGGGCGTAACTGGTTTTCAAATCGCCGAGAGCATCTCGCCGGCTCTCGCACGCAACGTTGTATCTTGCGCAGTCAATGGTGAGACAGTGGAACTCAATCGCCCCATCAACACGGACGCCACCATCGCCCTTTTCAAGTTCGACGACGACGAGGGAAAGCATACTTTCTGGCATACTTCGGCCCACCTGTTGGCCGAGGCGCTGAAAGAACTCTATCCGGGCATCCAGTTCGGTTTCGGACCGGCTGTCGAGAACGGATTTTTCTACGATGTGCTGCTGAAAGACGGCGAAGTCATCAAGGAAAGCGACTTCCCGAAAATCGAGGAGAAAATGCTCGAATTGGCACGAAAAGACGAGCCCGTCGTGCGCCGCGAAGTGCCGAAGGCCGACGCTTTGAAGGAATTTGGTGCCGACGGACAGACCTACAAGTGCGAACACATCGACCAAGACCTCGAAGACGGCACGATTTCGACCTACACGCAAGGCTCGTTCACCGACCTTTGCCGTGGTCCGCACCTCGTTTCAACGGGTCTGATCAAGGCTGTGAAACTCACGAGCGTGGCCGGTGCATTCTGGCGTGGCGACGCTGAGCGCGACCAGTTGCAGCGCGTCTATGGCATCACGTTCCCGAAGAAGAAAATGCTCGACGACTACCTCGTGATGCTCGAGGAGGCCAAGAAGCGCGACCACCGCAAAATCGGCAAGGAAATGGAACTGTTTATGTTCTCGGAGCGCGTCGGAAAGGGTCTTCCCATCTGGTTGCCGAAGGGAACCGACCTGCGCCTTCGTTTGCAGGATATGTTGCGTCGGATTCAGAAGAATTTTGGCTATCAGGAGGTCATCACGCCGCACATCGGTGGCAAAAACCTTTATGTCACTTCCGGCCACTACGCCCACTACTCGAAAGATGCCTTCCGACCCATCACCACGCCGGAAGAGGGTGAGGAATATATGCTCAAGCCGATGAACTGCCCGCATCACTGCGAGATTTTCGCCTCGAAACCGCGTTCATACAAGGAATTGCCGTTGCGCATCGCTGAGTTTGGCACGGTCTATCGCTACGAAAAGTCGGGCGAACTCCACGGTCTGACGCGCGTCCGCTCGTTCACGCAGGACGATGCCCACATTTTCTGCCGCGCCGACCAAGTGAAGGGCGAATTTATGCGCGTGATGGACATCATCAAAGCCGTTTTCTCGATTTTCAAGTTCGAGAATGTTGAGGCACAGATTTCGCTGCGCGACCCGAAAGACAAGGTGAAATACATCGGTTCAGACGAGGTTTGGGCTGAGTCGGAGCAGGCCATCATCGACGCTTGCAAAGAAAAAGGGCTTGACGCGAAAATCGAGTATGGCGAGGCCGCTTTCTATGGTCCGAAACTCGACTTTATGGTCAAAGACGCCATCGGACGCCGTTGGCAGTTGGGTACGATTCAGGTCGATTACAACCTGCCGCAGCGTTTCCAGCTCGAATACACCGCCGAGGACAACTCGAAGCAGGCACCCGTGATGGTTCACCGTGCGCCGTTCGGTTCGATGGAGCGCTTCTGCGCCGTGCTCATTGAGCACACCGCTGGCCATTTCCCCTTGTGGCTCACGCCCGAGCAGGTCGCCATTCTGCCGATTTCCGAGAAATACAACGAATACGGACAGCGCGTGGCCGACTATCTCGCCGCCCACGACATCCGCGCCACGCTCGACGACCGTAACGAGAAGGTCGGTCGCAAGATTCGCGATAACGAACTGCGCCGCATCCCGTATATGCTCGTCGTGGGCGAACAGGAAGCCGCCGAGGGTCTTGTCGCGATGCGTCAGCAGGGTGGTGGAGAGCAGGCTACGATGACGATGCAGGAATTTGCCGCCCGCGTCAATGCCGAGGTCGAGCAAATGCTCGAAGCCACGACGTTGAAACCGCAGGATTAACGTTTTTAACTTAATAAAGTCGCCTTTTAACAAAACACGAAAATGCATTCAATCGGCATTCCCTTGTGGGCTTGGATTGTGTTTTACGCGTCAGTTGTGCTGATGCTGGTTGCCGACCTCAAAATGTTCACCAAACACGGCGAACACGAGGTTGGCATCGGCGAGGCATTGAAGATGACTGCCGTGTGGATTGGCGTTGCCCTGTTGTTCGGACTCGGCATTTGGCTGTTCTATCCCGACGACCCACACGAGATGGCAATGGAATATTTCGCCGCCTATCTCATCGAAAAATCGCTCTCGACCGACAATCTTTTTGTCTTTTTGATGCTGTTTTCCTACTTCGGCATCGAGCGGAAATACCAGC
This sequence comes from uncultured Prevotellaceae bacterium, assembly GCA_902776665.1. GTDB lineage: Bacteria > Bacteroidota > Bacteroidia > Bacteroidales > Bacteroidaceae > Prevotella. The sequence continues at coordinate 30,428 of CACYQZ010000013.1, read as the reverse complement.
ACGAAGTGCTGTTCTGGGGCATTTTCGGGGCACTCGTTCTGCGCAGCATCTTTATTTTTGCTGGCGTGGCCGTCATCGACCGATTCGAGTGGATTCTGGGCATTTTCGGCCTTTTCCTGCTCTACACGGGTGCCAAGATGTTCGCCCACGACGATGAACAGGGCGACCTTTCGCAAAATCTCGTCGTTCGATGGGTGCGGAAACTTTTTCCTGTGTCCGACAAGTTGCACGGCGACCATTTTTTCATCATCGAGAACGGCCGTCGCCTTGCCACGCCGCTGTTTCTAGCACTCATCGCCATCGAAATTTCCGACGTGATTTTCGCCGTCGATTCCATTCCGGCGGTGTTCTGTGTGTCGCGCGACCCCTTCATCGTTCTGACGAGCAACATTTTTGCGATTCTCGGCCTTCGCGCCCTCTATTTCGCTCTCGCCGCACTGACTCGCTACTTCAAATATTTCAAGTACGGCGTTGGCCTCATTCTGATGTTTGTCGGTCTGAAAATGCTCCTGACGATGGACGAATACATCAACGCACTTGCCGAGTTTGCTGGGCTTTCCGTCCGCTTCCCGCACGTCGAAATCTCCACCGTTCTGAGCCTCTCCGTCATCTTCGGACTGCTTTTGGCCTCGATACTTTTCTCTTATCTGAGCACTCCGCGAGAAGGCTCGAAAAATTAAAAAACCATCAAAGAAATGAAGAAAATACTGATTTGCATCCTGTCGCTTCTCGGCCTGACAACGGCCTGCGGACAGAAAGGGTTTGAAGAAACCGACGTGAAAGGATTTGCCGAGCTGATTGCCGGCGAGAATGTCGTTGTGCTCGACGTGAGAACGGCGGCGGAATTCGACGAGGCTCACCTCGCTGGTGCTCTGAACATCGACGTGCAACAGGGCGATTTCGTGGAACAGGCGAAAACGTCGCTGCCCACCGACAAGACGATTGCCGTCTATTGTCGCAGTGGTCGTCGGTCGGCCAGTGCTTGCGAAAAATTGGCTGCCGAGGGCTTCCGTGTGGTGAACCTGAAGGGCGGAATTTTGGCGTGGATGGATGCCGAAATGCCGACAACGGCTGAATGAATCTCGAAAAATCTAAAAAAATGAATATATTGAATATTTTGGCTTTTAGCGGCGGCCTTCACCAAGTGTTGAAGACGAAATTCATCGAGGGAAATGCCGTTTTTATGTCGCTCGTGGCCCTTGCATTGGTGCTCGGACTGGCGTTTTGCATCGAGCGAATCATCTACCTGACGCTCGCGTCCATCGACGACTGCCGACTGCTCTCCGACATCGACAAACTGGTGGGCGAAGGCGACATCGAGGGTGCGAAAACGCTTTGTCGCGAGACGCGAGGCCCCGTTGCCAGCATCTGCTACCAAGGCTTGATGCGCATCCACGAATCTGCCGACAGCATCGAACGGTCGATGTCGTCGTATGGCTCGGTGCAGGTCGCGCTGTTAGAAAAAGGTTGCTCGTGGATAAAAATGTTCATCGCCATCGCGCCGTCGCTGGGATTTCTCGGCACGGTCATCGGTATGGTGATGGCGTTCGACAACATCCAAATGGCAGGCGACCTGAACGCGTCGGTGGTGGCCGAGGGTATGAAAGTGGCGTTGATTACGACGATTTTCGGTATCATCGTCGCGCTGATTCTGCAACTGTTCTACAACTACATCACGACGAAGGTCGATCGGCTTGTGGCGCAGATGGAGGAGGCTGGCGTGACGCTGCTCGACATCATCGGAAACTACAAACAGAAGCACGGAAATGGGTAAGGCAGACGTTTTGGCAGAAGTGATGCTGTGGCTGATGACCATCGGCATTGTCGCAGCCATCGGCACGGTCGTTTGGTCAGCTGTGCTGACTACTCGCGCCCGAATCAAGGGTGGTCGGGTGAAGGAAAATGCCCGCGCTCGGCGCATCGGATGGCTGACGGCAGGCGGAACGGCGTTGCTCTTGCTCGTAACCTTTCTCATCGCCTCGTCGGCTTCGCTCAACATCAACGGGAAGCCCTTCACAGACACTTTCTGGCTGCGGCTAGCTGATATGTTCATCATTTCGACGGCAGTTTTGATTGTCGTGGCGGTGGTGGCGCTGATTTTTTCTAAATTAAGAATTAGGAAGTAAGAATTTTGATTACATTTTCTAAATTCGGAAACTAAAAAAATGATACGAAGAAGAAAACGGACGATTCCTGAATTGGATATGACTTCGACAGCCGACATTTCGTTTATGCTGTTGATTTTCTTCCTCGTGGCCTCGTCGATGGACCTCGACAAAGGCATCACGCGCCTGATGCCGCCGTCTGACGAGAAGAAAGTGGAAATGCAGGTGGAGCGCGACAAACTCATTGCGCTGACCATCACCGAGGAAAACACGCTGACGCTGAACGATGAGGCGGTGGCGATGGCGGAAATTCGACCGAAAATCGCCTCGATGATGACGAAAATCGGTCCCGAACACTTGATTGCCATCCAAACCGCGCCCACCGCCGACTATAACACCTATTTTGAACTGCAAAACGAGATTGCCGCAGCCTACCGCGAGGTTCGGAAAACGCAGAAAGACTTCCCACAGCGCATCGCGGACGTGATAAAAAATTAACAATTAATTTACAATTGACAATGCGAATCAAACGAAGAGAACATACGATACCGAGTCTGAATCTGGCAGCGATGCCCGACCTGATTTTCACGGTCTTGTTTTTCTTCATGATTGTCACCCACATGCGCAATGTCACGCCGCTCGTACGCTACGAAACACCGCAGGGAACCGAACTTTCGAAACCGAAGGGAAAACAGCCGCAACTCTACATCTACGTCGGTTCGCAGGCCGTTTCATCGTCGAAAATATCCGAAAAACAGGGCGATTTGCCGATGAAAATTCAGGTGAACAATCGTTTTGTCGAACCCGAACAACTCGCGGCGGCCATCGAAAAGGAAAAAATGAATTTTTCCGCCACCGAGCGCAACGCGCTGACCGCCTCGCTCAAGGCCGACCGCCACACGCCGATGCAGGTCATCATGCAAATCAAGCAGGCACTGCGCGAGGCCGGCATTTCGCGCATCAATTATTCCGCCACACAGAAAATGAATCAAAAAATTGTCAAGAAATCAAATTTGAAGCATAAAAAATGAAAAATTTTCAATGAAAGTTTTGAAAAACCATTTTTTTTCATTATCTTTGCAGCAAGAAATTTCAAATCGTTATGGCAAACAGTTTAGATTCTTTGGACAAAAAAATCCTCAAACTCATTTCAGAGGATGCACGAATCCCCTTTCTGGAGGTCGCTCGCGAGTGTAATTTGAGTGGTGCAGCCATTCATCAGCGTATTCAGAAATTGACGAATATGGGCGTTATCAAGGGTTCGCAGTTCATCATCAACCCCGAAAAAGTTGGTTACGAAACATGCGCTTTCATCGGCATTTACCTGAAAGAACCGCAGGCGTTCAACGAGGTGGTCGAGAAACTGAAAATGATGCCTGAAGTCGTCGAATGTCATTTCACGACGAGCGTCTATGACCTATTCATCAAGGTCTTTGCCCACAGCAACGACGAACTGCTCAATTTTGTCCATAAGAAACTGCTGCCGCTTGGTCTTGCACGCACCGAAACGCTGATTTCGCTTCGTGCTTTCGAACGCCAATTGCCGATTCAGGAAGAATAATTTTCGCGGTTATTCCGTCGCATTCGCTCGTCTGACATACTCGACGAAAGCGTAGCGGTGGGCGTGGCGCTCGTCAGTTTCGTGTTCTTCGCGCTGTGTTTCCTGCCATTCGTCGCCGATTTCGGGGAAAAACGTATCGGCCTGCGCTGGAACGTCGTCGATTTCCGTCAGACAAAGGCGGTCGGCGTGTTTCATCGCTTCTTTGTAGATGCTTTCACCGCCGATAATGAAAATTTCTTCGTCTTTGCAATTTTCTAATGCTTTGCTGAGCGAAGTGAAGGCATCGCAACCCTCGAAATTGCCTTTCCGACGGCTCAATACGATGTTTCGACGGTTCGGAAGTGCCCCTTTCGGCAGCGATTCGAAGGTTTTCCGTCCCATCACAACCGTGTGGCCGGTTGTCAGTTGCTTGAATCGTTTCAGGTCGTTCGGCAGCCAGTAAATCAGCTTGTTTTCAAAGCCAATTGCCCCGTTTTTCGCCACCGCCGCAATAATGGTAATCATATTGTTGAATGTTGATTGTTGAATGTTGAATTGTCGGCTTCGCCGATGTTGAATTATCAATTGTTAATTGTTAATTAAACCGAAACTTCCGCTTTGATATGCGGCCACGGGTCGTAGTCGGTGAGTTCGAAATCCTCGAATTGGAAGTCGAAAAGGCTTTTAATGCTGGGATTCAACTTCATTTTTGGCAGCGGTCGAGGTTCGCGAGTCAGTTGCAGACGCGCCTGTTCGAGGTGGTTCAAGTAGAGGTGGGTGTCGCCCGTCGTATGGATGAAGTCGCCGGCTTCGAAACCCGTCACTTGCGCCATCATTTGCAGCAGTAGGGCGTATGACGCGATGTTGAACGGAACACCAAGGAACGTGTCTGCTGAGCGTTGGTAGAGTTGCAGCGAGAGCCGTCCGTCGGCCACGTAGAACTGGAAAATCGTGTGGCAGGGCGGCAGTGCCATTCGGTTCACCTCCGCCACGTTCCACGCCGACACAATCATTCGGCGTGAGTTCGGATTTGTCCGCAACTGGTCGAGCACGTATTGAATCTGGTCGATGGTGCCGCCGTTGTAGTCGGGCCACGACCGCCATTGATGCCCATAAACAGGACCGAGTTCGCCGTTTTCGTCGGCCCATTCGTTCCAGATGCTCACGCCGTGTTCTTGCAGGTATTTCACGTTGGTGTCGCCACGCAAAAACCACAAAAGTTCGTAGATAATCGACTTCAGATGCAGTTTTTTCGTGGTGAGCAGCGGAAAACCGTCCGCCAGATTGTAGCGCGACTGCGTTCCGAAAATGCTCAGTGTGCCGGTGCCTGTGCGGTCGCCTTTCTGCGTTCCTTCCGCAAGAATGCGGTCAAGGATGTTTAAGTATTGCTTCATATTTTTCGGGTATATGGGTTGATTTGATTCGCCATTCTTTGGGATAGAGGTTGTTGGCGCGTGTGCCGATGTTTTTCGCCAGTCCGAGCGGATGCCCTTCGAACGCGACGACGACGATGCCGCGTGGCGTTTCCGAGGGTAGAACGATGGCTTCGCGACGCAAAAATTGGATGGCCTGTTGGTAGGATAGGTCGATTTGTGGCGCTTGCTGTTCGATGGCCTCGGCGACAGCGTCCAGAAAGTCGTTGGGAATGATTTTCAGAGTTGTTTTTGAAAGGTCAATTTTTTTCGATTTCTCGTCTCCTTTTTTTCGTAAAACTGCCATAAACAGGCCTTCGCCGCGTGTCACACCCGGAATGAAACGATAGACGGGCGCGGTGAAGTGGGGTAGAAGCGAGCCGATGATGTGCCAGTCGGTTTCGACAGGAATCGCAACGGGCTCGGCATCGAATTCCTCCATCATCCAACGCACATTTTCCTCGTTTTCCTTTGTATTTAATGTACAGGTACTATAAATCAAATGGCCGCCGTCGCGCAGACACGCCCACGCGTCAGCGACAATTTCGCGTTGCAGCCGCCAGCATTTTTCGACGTTTTCCGCACTCCATTCGTCGATGCTGTCAGCATCTTTGCGGAACATTCCCTCGCCCGAACACGGCACGTCGCAGAGAATCAAGTCGAACGTGAGTTTGGCTTTGCGAAAGTCGCGAGGGTAGTTGTTCGTTATTTTTACGAGGAAGGAGGAACGAGGAAGGAGGAACGAAGAAGTGACGGCAGGAAGTTGCCATTTTTGCAGGTTTTCCGAGAGAATCTGGGCGCGTTTCGGGTTCGGTTCGTTGCTCACGAGCGTGCTTCCCTCGGGCAGATGACTCAAAAGAATGGTCGATTTGCCGCCCGGGGCAGCGCAGAGGTCGAGGATTTTCGTGGAGTGAGGAGTGTGGAGTGTGGAGAAAACGTGGTCGAGGAACATAGACGCGGCCTCCTGCACGTAGTAGCAACCAGCGTGTAGCAGCGGGTCGAAGGTGAACGCAGGGCGGTTCGGCAAATAATAGCCGTTGCGACACCACGCCACCGCCTCATCCACCATCGCGGAGTCAGCCACAGCACCGTTCACCCGAATGCTCACGGGCGGCTCCTCCTCAAACGCCTTCAAGTAGCGCTCGAAGAGTTCGTCTCCCATCGTCAGGCGGGTTTGTCGTAGAAATTCTTCTGGCAATTGCACCATTTTCACACTCTCGTTCGTCAAGTTTTCGATGATAGTGCAAAGATACAAATTTTATCATCGAAAGCAAAAAAAAGAACCTAAAAAAGATTCTTTTTTCGTGATCTGGTTGGGATTGAATATCCCTGTAGGCTGGCGCCAGCCATCCTACAAAATCTTAAAAGTCCCGAAGAATTGAAAGTAAACTTTCTTCTTCAAGACTTTTAATCTTTCGTGATTCCGTTGGTTTCACGCTGTGATCCGGTTGGGATTTCCCCATATTTTCCGCTTTCTCCCACAAATACGCTATTCCGCGATGATGGATGAAGTGTCGGAAAAAGTGGTAACACACTGGTAACACATTTTTTTATAGGTACACGAGAAGTTACATTTTCAAAGATCTCTATTGGGCTGTCGAGGGTAAAACCTTCTTCAGCCTTTTTTATTGTTAAATAGTTAGTTAGTTAGGTGCTTTTGCCAAAAAGTGACCTTACTTTTGCAGCAGAATTGCTAAATCTACCTTGTTAGCACTTGAATGGGGTATGACAACCATCACAAACTCTATATAACAAGTGCAAAGGTACTAAAAATAAATGAGAATACAAAGAATGTGGCTGAAAAAAATGACAAAAAGTTTGACCTCAGAACCGCGACGAGTAAACCTCTATCTGCTTTTCGTAGGTTATTAAAAAGTATAACCCTTTTAAATAATCTATTATGAAAGAAATTCAGAAAATTTACAAACCGTCGCGATGGCTCATGTCACTCAATAGAGGTGATGTAGCCGTAGGTGAATTGCTGACCAGTTATGCTGATCAGAGTTTTTCAGTCATGCTTTCTCGCTTCAATGCCAGATATGGCCAAGAGAGAAACATCTTTGTGCATTATCATTTCAAACGAGCCACGAAAATCATGGTACTCGTTTGTGTGTCATGGGAAGAACATCTGCAAGAATTTAAAATGAAACGATATGAAGAAGAATGGCGTAAACGAATTCCAATTGAACACCGTTAAGGAGAAAAAAGCACCCGTCATACAGTATCTCATCAATGCGAATGATACCGTCTGGAACGTCAAGCAATTCGCGGCCATTTTGGGTGTTTCCAAATGGGCGATACTAAAGCGCATCCAAAGAGGTACGCTGCCTGCCCATAGGGACGGGAGCGCATGGTATATCCTCAAAAGCGAATACATCGAATTCCTAAAATCAAAATAATACTCTGTATAACTTTGACAACCAAGCCCTTGTGTGGGCTATCTGCGAAGACCGCTCACGCAAGGCATTTTCTTGAACACACCAAATCCAATTGAACATGAATATTGAAATTTTTGAGAAGAAAATCCTTGAAAGAGGACTCAAGCCTATCCACCTCATTCTCGATAAGGGCAAACACGTAAAATGGTTTGTCTGCGTCGATGAAGTGATAGGGCACCCCAACAATGGAGTAAAAGAATATTGCCTTGTCGTGTTTGACAAAGGCGGTCGTTGTTTCGTCAACCCGAAACGATTCACGGAAATCAATCGAGATACACCTTATTATATTATAGGGGGTGATGAAAACTACATTTGCGTGAACAACGACACGTTTGAATCAGAACCTTTGTGTGACTTGAATTTTTCCGATGAGCCATGATCAGCGTTGAAAGAATTTATCAAGCCACGCACAATGGACTTGACATCATTCTATGGCTCTATCCGCAGGCGCAGGATTGCGTCGGCGTGAAAGGAAAAAAGTTCAAGGTGCGCGATGAGCATACCCCCTCTGCCTGCCTATACCAACGCAGAACAGATAAATACGGCGAGATTTGGGGCGTGACTGATTTCGGAGGCGACGGCTGGCGTTCTGCCATACAACTATTTATGGACGACCAACATCTTTCGCAAGACCGCTTTAATGAGGCGATTCTCAGACTGGCTGCACAGTTCAACGTATCAGACGAATTGAACCGAAACGTCAATAAAGCAGACTTCACAGAACGAACCGCAAAGGCTGATGAGCCGGACGGCCACCGAAATTTTGAAACGAAGGAGTTTTCCGAGGCGGAGCTGAAAATCTTGGGGCCGAATGTAAGACAGGAACACGTCGAAGCACTCCATTGGCACAGCGTCAAGTGGATCAGTTACACCAAAGACCGCAAAACAAAAATTCGGTATGCCAATGAAAACTATCCGATTTTCATGCGGGAGTGCGTCGTCAAGGAGGCACAGGCCGAACAGGAGGAAGTCAAGTTCTATAAGGTTTATGAGCCGCTAAACCCTGATAAGGGCTATCGTTTCCAGTATTTCCCTGCCGGAGTAAAGCCCGAAAGGTACATCAATGGTTTCAAGGAACTCATACAAGCACAGAATGAAATGAATGCGACGGAACAAAAGGAATGGGAGCGAACGCATACAGACGATGACCCCTACGAACCGAAAAAACTTCCGGAAGCCTTTATTTGCTCAGGGGAACGTGATGCCTTATGCTGTCGTTCATTAGGGTATATGCCCCTGTGGTTTAATTCCGAAGGTTACCATCTCAGCGAAGAGGAAGTACGGGAAATCATGAAACACGTGGAGATACTTTACAACATTCCTGATATAGATGATACGGGCGTCAGAAAGGGTAGGGAACTGGCTCTAAAATTCACGGACATCAGAACGGTTTGGCTGCCTGAATGGTTGTCGAAATATAGGGATAACAGAGGAAAACCACGAAAAGACCTACGCGACTGGATGGAACTGCGACCGAAGAAACGGGAATTCAAAGAACTCTTCCAAATGGCGATGCCGGCTAAATTCTGGAAACTGCGAACAAACATGAAAACGGGAGAGGTGAAACGCTCCATCGATACGGCTTGCCTACACCATTTCTTGCGGCTCAATGGATATTTTGCACTACATGATGAAAACAACCAAAAGGAAGTGATGTTCGTCAAAGTCGATGGATATAATGTGCGAAACCTCACCCCGAAAGATATTCGGGAGTTTGTACGCAAATGGGTGATGACAGAAGTACGCGACTTGGACGTGCTCAATCTCGTACTGGACACACCCAAATTAGGCGGAACGCTGTTGGAGGCCATCGACGAAATCGCACTGGACTTTACATCGTACACGCCTAACACGCAGATGTTCTTCTTCCCAAACGTGTGCGTCAATGCCACACCCTTAGAACTCAAAGTAATCAAAAAACAGGAATTCAAATTCCAAAACTTTGTATGGGAAGACAACATCATCGACCACGACTTTTCCTTACTCGACCCGTTCTTCACCATCCATAAAGTGAAGGATGAAGAGGGGCAATATCACTTCTCGATCGAGATTCACAAGGTAGGCTCAAACATTCTGGGCTACCTTATCAATAGCAGCCGAATCTATTGGCGCAAAGAAATGGAAACACGCTTCGAATCTGCCGAAGAAAGGGCTGCCTATCGAGCAGCACATCAGTTCGACATCGCAGGCGAAGGACTGACCGATGAAGAGATAGACGAACAGCAGCAGACCCTCATTAACAAAATCTTTTCGATGGGATACATGCTGCATCGCTATAAGTCGCCGTCAAGGGCATGGGCGCCAATGGCTATGGATAACAAAATCGGAGAGGATAATGAATGTAACGGTAGAAGTGGTAAATCGTTCTTCTTTCATATCCTCTCGATGTTGATGAAAACGGTCAAATTGTCCGGGCGCAATCCAAAACTGATGGATAACCCTCACGTGTTCGACCAAATCACACCTTATACTGAAATGCTCTTGCTCGACGATTGCGACCGATACTTGAACACAGGCTTGTTCTATGACAACATCACCAGTGATATGACCGTCAACCCCAAAAACAATAAATCGTTTACCATTCCCTTTGAACAGTCGCCGAAAATCGCATTTACGACGAACTATGTGCCGGCTGACTTCGACCCTTCATCGGAGGCACGCCTGCTCTATATGGTTTTTTCTGACTACTACCATCAGCGGACGGAAGACAACGACTATCTGGAAACGCGCTCCATCCGGGATGATTTCGGGAAAGACCTCTTTACCAAAACATACTCCCCACAAGAATGGAACGCGGACTTGAACTGCATCTTACAATGCGTCAAGTTCTATCTATCCGTTTGTCACGAACCAATCAAACTACTTCCGCCGATGGCGAACATCATCCACCGAAAATACAAGGCGGATATGGGTGCAAACTTTGAGGACTGGGCTAATGGATACTTCAGCGAGGAAAGTGGCAGACTGGATACCTTCATCGTTCGAGATAAAGCACTGTCTGATTATAAAATGTCGTCGGGAAGCAACAAACTGACCATGCAGGGATTCACGAAGAAACTCCGTTCTTTCGTGGAACTGTGCCCTTGGATTGCAGAAATGAATCCAAAGGACTACCAAAACAGTGCAGGGCGAATCATCAGAAGAGAAGAAGGCGCAGCACCCGGAGCAAACCCCGTTGAAATGATTTATATGGTGCATAAAAAGCCTAACTTCCCTCTCTTCGACCCTGACGATGATAGACCTTTCGACTGACCGAAAACGGTAATTTCAATATGTTCAATTGATGTGTGTCGCTGATGACAGTTCTCATGCTGCCGTCAGCGATTTTTTTTACATCTGCCCAAACCAGTGACTTCCCCCAACTCCCCCTCACTGATTTTGTACTAAAATTTTGTAACTTTGTAACAGATGTTTGTCGAAAACTTAAAACATCAGTAAATAATAGTGTTCCGAGAGATTTTTTGCCGTTACAAAATGCGTTACAAACTTGTTACAAAATTTTTAAGTTTGTAACGGAACAAAATGTTCCACACGGAATTTTTACAAATTTTTACAAATCAAGCGACTTGTTACAAATCTTTTGGAGCCGAAATTTTTGTAACAAGGCTTTTGTTACATCGAATTGTGGCTGATTTTCAGTGACTTACGCCATCAGAAATACACCGTTACAAAATTACAGTTTTTTCGGACAGAATCGGCTCAGACGAATGCAAAATCTTCTTCTTTCTCCACTTGCCATATTTCACAAAAATGGACATCTGCCCGATGGCTCGACGACTGCCATTCTCGACGCCTGCTTGTGATCGTCAGCGATTCAATCCCGAACGCATCTATCCGCACCGTACTACCTATTTCCAAAGACTTGCACCAATCGAATGTACGGATTCCTCTCCTGCCATGATTGATTCCTTCTCCGCTTTCTGACTGCCGAACTGCTGTGTCTTGTGGCTTCCATCACTGATTTCTATGGTTCGACATAGATTGCTCAATCCCGATGCTGCTCTTTTCATTTTTCCTTTGCAAAGATAGCGCAAGCGTCATGCTGCAAGGGCACCGCCTCCGCTATGACTCGAAAATTTTTCAAAGATTTTGGGGTGCAGTTGCGCCGGAAACCAACCAAATTCTCTGAAGCCCAAAGGGTTGAAAATTTTTCGGTCTTCCCTTGCATTTACATTCCTTCTCCTTGCCTGCTCCGTATTGCAGCGTAAAAATTTCAAAAGCGCCTCGGCGCAAAATGTCAAACAATTAAAATCTTAACAGTTATGCAAGACAAGAATTTTTCAGCAGTGTTAGACAGCCTCACAAAAGAGGAGAAGGTCAATCGCCTCAAGAGGATGGCAGGTAAGAATGAAATCAAGGAGTACATTCTTGATTGGGACAATGAAAATCCCTCAGTGTATTGTGGTACATACCGCAAATACAATGAAGGTAGTATCTACGGCGCATGGATAGATTTGACTGCGTGCGGTGATTATGACACGTTCATCGATGTGTGCCACAAGTTGCACGCCGATGAAGAGGATCCCGAACTGATGTTTCAAGATTTCCAATACTTCCCGAATAAATGGTATTCGGAAAGTTGTATGGATGAAAACACGTTCGACAAAATCATGGAATACGCTGACTTGGATAACAAGGAGGCTTACGAGGCTTTCGTCGATGCCACTGGCGATGATGATATAGATGATTTCAAGGAAAAATATATGGGCAAGTGGGATTCAAAAGAAGATTTCGCCGAGCACATCGTCAGCGAATGCTATAATCTCGAACAACATGGAATCCTCGCTCATTATTTCGATTATGAAGCATACGCACGAGATTTGTTCATCGGTGATTACACTTTCTGCGATGGCTACGTATTCTATCGCTGAAAATCAGCACACACAAAAGGGCTCTCTTCGGAGAGCCTTTTTTATTGAAGGATTTTCCATGTGCCATTCTTGGTACCTTCTCGTTTTATATATCCTTCGGTACGTAGTTTCGTCAGTATGCGTTGCACGGTTCTAAATGGAATTCCTAAAGTGTCAGATAGTTCTTTAGTCGTAATGGCTTTATCCTTTTTGATGAAATCATAAATTGATAAATAATTGTCACCTAATTTTTCTACGCCATTATTTACGCCATTATTTACGCCATTATTTACGCCACGTGGCGCTAATGCGCTCTTAAATCTAATTGTCAAAGTAACAAAGGAATGGTCAACGGTAAATGTGGGCTCAGGCATACCTGCATCTTTACACTCCTTGATAATAAGCTGTATGCCGCGTCCCCATGACTCTAACAAACCACGTTTGTAGAATACTTGTGCGATGTCTGGATTGTGTGGTAAGGACCTGTTCTTTTCTGAAAAGTATTCCCATGTGTAGCCCATGGGGAAACTTCCTGGATTATCTAATTCTATCCTGTCATCGAAAATGGCTATGCTCGGTGTGGCCTCACTCCTTTCCCAAGAACGATGGCACAGAAGATTGATGATGGCTTCACGTAATGCTCTATAAGGTACGGTGAGTGTGTCAATCCGTTCCAATGTATCCATACTGCCTGCAAGAAACATGTGCTTTTGACAAAAAGTCATAGCTTCATCGAGTTGGTCGAAAAGATTTCCTTCACAAACTTTCTGATCTCGGAATTCATTAACGGTGACTCCTTCAAAGCGGGCTAAACGAAGGCAACATTGCACGAATGTTTTTCTGGGATGTTTCCCAAACAGAACGACAGCAGAATTGCAAATGGATCCATCTTCAGAAAGATCTAAACTAGAAAGGATATCCATTGGGGTAAGGTTTCGTATTGCCAATGCCGGAATGCGCCCTTTGTTCACACCATCTTGGATGGTTCTTACCATCTGCTCTTCGTCCAAATCCTCAATCGCGACATTCTTTGCAGGAAGTTTCTCCCAACTGTAGTGGCTGGGGTACATCTTCCGTAGTTTTTCGTTGTACATCTCTCTGGGCATAAGAGTCGTTGTGCTTTCCAACTTGTAATATGCCCTCCCGTCGTATGTATATGGGGACTGAGTAAATTCTTTGTGATCGAAGTGAATGGCAATCACATAGAAGTGTGCCTTATTAGGAATCTCAATATATTGTACAGCGATATTGATGGCAGGCTCGAACTTCTTCAAATGATTCGCAATCTCACGTTTTGTACTGTCAGTCACTTGTTGCCCAACAATTTTCAACTTATTGGTGACTCCGAAGAATAGCCATCCTCCATTAGAATTGAGGAAAGCACAGCCAGAGCACATCCCTTTTACGATTTCCCCTGTTGTTTCCTTCAATTCCAGGTAGCGACTCTCATCGTCTGAGATAAGTTTTTCAATATCATTTAGAGTCAATCTTGCCATAATCCAACAATTTTTCTGCAAAATTACGAAAAATTGAAGACAAGACAAAACATCCAAGTTTATTTTTATGACAAGATGGCTAAAAATACGAATAAGATTATTTTTTGCTTACCTACCTAACTTTCTTAACGAAAAAAAATTTCTTTTCACAGCAACCATAAAACGTGTACCTTTGCACCATGAGCGACTATTGTATATACCTGAAAATGCCGTCGTACCTACGGCAATGGTTCATCCACAGACACGGAGGTGGCGAGCCGGTGAAACTGATTCGTGGCTCCATCGAGAGCAAAATGCTCAAACGTGCCACTGTTCCCCTGCCACCTGATACAGTTCCCCTCAGAAAACAAGAGGGGGAGGTGGCGGTAAGCATACCTTATTATAAATCGCACGACCCGCGTGTCTATAACCACATCACCGAAACTGGGAAAAGGGCGATGGTCGAACGCATCAAAGATGATTTCGACCTCGATGTTTGGGACTACCTGCACGACTTCGGGAAAATCGGCAGGCAGCAAAAGGAACTGATCTACCTCTTTATGGAACAAAGAGGTATCAGAGAAGACGGCTCCTGTTGGGACGCCATCGCGAAAATCTACCAAAGACTGCGACACATCTATCTGACCAACAACCGCCAGAAATCTAAACGACTTCGCGAAAGAAATTCATAAAAATTTCTGATGTCACACCGATATGAAACACGCTCTACCCGGAATCAATCATATATACTACGTCAATTGCTTACATCTGCCTGCGGACATCACTCTACGGGCACTGGCAAACATACCTGTCGGCGTTTATACCACGCTAAACCACATCGGAAAGATTGGCGACGCTTCGTGCGAAATGGAAACGCAGTTCGATAACAATAGCCAAGTGGAGAAAGCATCGCTGACTTTCTACTCACTTGACGAGTTGCCCACCGACGAGCACCTTGCTTTTGTTATCACTACGGTTCAAGGAGAAGCCTATATCATAGGCACGAAGGAACTACCTTATCCCATCATAAAGGTTACACGCTCGACAGGCATTCCTGACGGAGAGCCCTTCGTCAGAAAATATGAAATCTCTTTCACAGCCAAGAAAATCCCTCAAATACAGGTGTAGGCAGTCTTTTCCTATCCATCAGGGATGATGTACCTTTGCGCCAACATCATCAAGACTATGGCCACGAACAAAACATACCAACTGCACCTGAAAGGTTTCGTCGGAGGATATGACTTCGATGCTGACTATGTGGATTACATCCTTTCCAAAAACAGTGATAAGGAAGTGAATGTCCTCATTGATAGCCTCGGAGGAAAATCGAACACCGCACTTTCTATCTTCTCGGCGTTCAAACGACACGGCAACGTAAACGTGCACTTTGTCGGAATGAATGCAAGTGCCGCTACCATCGCTTCACTCGGTGCGAAACGAATCAGCATCGACCAATCGGCCATGTACCTCGTACACAAGTGCAGCATCGCGTTCTTCGAATGGGGACACCTCAATGCCGATGACCTTCAACAACTGATTGCTAACATCGAGCAACAGAAGAAAGACCTCGATAAACTGGATGCGAACATCGCACAGATGTACGCTACTCGCTGTAAAAAGAACTCGGCAGAACTGCTCGAACTGATGAAGACGGGCGGATGGCTCACCGCACAGGAGGCGCTGGCATGGGGATTCGTCGATGAATTGACGGAATACGAAGAGGAAAACGCACCAAAAATGACCGAAACTCTCGCCGCTGCAATGGCGTCGGCGGGAATCCCAATTCCGAATATCCCGAACGAAACACCCGAAACGTCTGCCATGACGAAGTTCTTGAATACGCTGACTTCTTTCTTCAAATCGAACAAAGAACATATCGAAACCATCAATCCACCCAAAAACATGAAAAAGATTTTCAAAAACATCTGCGCAATCCTCAGTTGTGATGACCTCGAAGTGAACGAGGGAAGCATCCAACTCAAGGACGAACAGGCGGACGCAATCGAAACCGCCATCAATGCGGACAAAGAGTCCATCAAGTCACTCACAGACGAAAAGAACACCTTAGCCGCCGAAAACGCCACGCTCAAAGCGGAAATCGAGGAACTGAAAAAGAAACCTGCTGACACGACGGCACAGGTGGTCAATGACAAACACGAGAAAAATGAGCCGGACGCTCTGGCTGATTTCCTCGATACAACCAAAGAGGCGAAATCGCTCTATGACTTAATCCCATAACTCTCAAAACGCTTACAAGAAAATGGCTGGAAAACTTACTTTTACTCTCCAAGAGTACCAAGACGCGGCGCGTAAATACCGCAAAGAACTCCTGATGCTGCCCATCATCGGCATCCAAGAAACGCTGAAGTACATGACAGGAAGACCGGGTATCCGATACAAAGAAAGTGTCGGCACCATCACGGGTGACGCTCAGTTTGCTCCCTACAAACCGCAGCGGAAAACGAACGTAAACTTGAATCTGGACTTCCGCACGCTCGAAACTTTCTTCGGCTCTGTGGTCGCTCAGTTTGAACCCAACTCGGCCGTAAGCACGCTGTTGGGTGCTGTGGGCGCAACGAAAGGCGACGGACAGATGCAAACGCCGACGGCGAAGCACGTTCTGGCACTGATCGCTAAGGGACTTTCGCAGCACCTCAATGATGCCATCTGGAACGGACAGCGCAACGCTAACGGCGACACCACGAAAGACCTCTTCGATGGCTTCGACACCATCACCAACAAGGAAATTACCGCCAAGACAATCGCAGCGGATAAGGGCAACCTCTACGTGATGCCGGAGGCTATCACAAAGGAAAACGCTGTGGACGCTCTCAAAGAAGTGCTCTTCAAACTGAATCCTCACCTTCGCGCAGAAACGCTCTATGCGTACTGCTCTCAGGAAATCGTGGATAAGTACAACGAGTGCTACCTCCTGACTCATGCAGGGATTCCGTACAACACGCAGTACCAACAGACTGCCGTCGAAGGTAGCAACGGAAGACTGATCCTGCTGCCTCTCGCCAACAAAACGGACAGTTCCTTCATCCATATCACCACGAAAAACAATATGCTCGTCGGATACGACCAGATGGGCGACGTGGAATCGATCATGGTCAAGGAATACGAGCCCTTCATCCTCTCGTACATCGCTACGATGTTCTTCGGTGTGCAGTTCGAATCCATCGACCCTCACAGAATGATGGTGGTGAAGTTGGTGAAATAACACCCTTCACCCCCTCGTTCCTCGAATCACACTCCACACTCCACGAAATAACATCTAACACCCAACACCCACCACCTAACACCCACCACCCAATTATGCTCGATTGCTCTTCTATCCAAAAATCTCTCGCATGGTGCCAAGGCAAACCCGAATTGCCGGGCATCAAGCGACGCTTGTACTACATCTCAAAGTACCAAATCGTAAACTGGCCGACACTCAGGCACGACGAGAACGGAAGGCTGCAAGTGGCTTCCTACGAGGGAAGTTTCACGCTCCGCGCCGATGCCAAGTGGCTCTTCATCGACGTAATCCCTGAAAAGTCGCAACTGACCAGTGATGCTCAGGGGGAATATCCCTCGCAGACACAACTCAATAAACTCGTAGCCGTACATCCCGGAGTAGGGGAGGAGGCAACCGCAGCAGCCGCCTACCTCAATAACAACGATAACGTGTTTATCGTCGAGGATATGCACGGAAAATTCCGTGTCGTAGGCTCTGAGCAGTGGACTACCAAAACCACCGTTTCGCAGGATCTGGGACAGGGCAACACTGGCACCACCAGTACCACCATCTCAGTGGAAGCAACGGACGAATGCCCTGCGCCTTTCTACGGCGGAACAATCACCACAGAGGACGGGGTGGTTTCGGCTAGCGGTGGCTAAATTTCTTTTCATACATTAAACACTCATCTTTTTTGATGACGCGCACGCCTATTGATTTGGACGATATACTCCTAGAGATAGTAGTCCCTGATACCGGGCGTGCGCTTTCTGAATTAAGCACCGCACGACAACAAAAGCCGAAAGATGACCTCTTCGCTGAACACAAACGAAAGGGATGGGATAAATCCATTGAGGCAAGATGTGACTTTACAAGGAAAATCAGAATCACACGACGCAGCGGCATCTTCTTCACTTCTCTCTGGCAGAAATCGATCTTCGGACGAACACTGACTGACATCAAAAGTGATGATAAGATGGTGGAATTCTTCGTAACGCAAATGTGCCCGCTCATAACGGACATCATCGGGGAAAACCTAAAGAATGGCGACTGGTGCATCATCACCACACCCAAACGACGACACCTAACCAAGAATTTTGCGACGAGAATTGCCGAGAAAATGGCGGACAACTTACAAATACCCTTCTACGAGGATGTTTGCTCGTGCCACACCAAGCAACGAATGAATGCTGATTTTACGGTCAATATCGTACCGAAACAGCAAAACATCATCTGCTTCGATGATTTCGTCACCACTGGGCAGACACTCGCCGCGATGAAACGGGCACTGCAACCTCACCAGAAAAACCTGCTCTTCTTCGCAGGAATCAATAATAAGTTGTAATGTTCAATGTTCAATGTTCAATCCTCAATCTTCAATGTTCAATCCTCAATCCTCAATGTTCAATGTTCAATCTTCAATAAAAAAATAAAGAAATGGACCAACAATTCACAGAAAAACTTCAGGCATGGCTCGATACACCCGATGCCGAAAAGGACTACGCAGAAGGCGCTCTGATGCTGCTGCAACTGTCTGGAAACAAAATCATGTACCGAAACATCTCTGTCAATCCGAAAGGAAAGGCGGAATTCATCACGGGACGGCTCAGACGCTACCTGAATTTCCGTTTGCAGCAAACCACCCATCAAGAAGTGCTCGAAATGCAGGAACAGGTGGATGTAATCGTCAAAGAAACGGTGAAGCCGGACGAAGAATTTGCCGACTTCAAAGCAGGAAAACGTGCCGACCACGACAAGCTGCCAAAGGAAATCCAAAACTTGTACGTGGAAAACCTCGACATCGTGCACAGAATGAGGGAACTCCACCTGCAACTGCGTAAACTCTCGACCGAGAACGCGACCTGCCCTGACAGCGAACGATACCCCTTCCTCAAGGAACTCATCGCACTGGACAAAAAGTTGCACGAAAACTGGGACAACTACGACCACTTCATCGTTGAAAAACCAAAAGCGGCCACGACGAAAAAGAGTAAGAAGAAACCCACCACCTAACACCCATCACCCATCACCCAACACCTAACACCCAATGAAACGCTCTGCCAACATCGACGACTTCCTGCGACCGCTTGCCACCACCACCTCACAGGCATACCTCTCGAATGCCGTGCAGGTGGCGGACATCCTCGAATGGATTTTGGAACAGGTAGGTTCTGCCCGTGTATGGCAGACCTCCTTTTCCATTTCCGAGGAATTTCTGCGGCGACTGTTCTTCATCGAAAAAGGCGGAAAAGTGACGGAATTCAATCTGGTACTGGACCACAAGGCAACAAATAAAACGCTGAAACTATGGGCGTTCATTGAACAGGTGATTCAACGAACTTACCTCGCTGACAACCACTCGAAAATTCTTCTCGTGGAAGCAGCAGCGGGCGAATGTGTGTCCGTCATCACCTCTCAAAACCTGACGCGAGGCAATCGCCACGAGTCCGCTTTCATATCGACGGACAAACAAATCTTCTACACGCTCAAACAGCAAATCGAAGATTTAATCCGCAACCACTCCGTACCCCTTAACGACCTCTTCGCACAGCGTCTTAACGTAAACGTATAACCCTCTCACTCCTCACTCCTCACTTCTCACTCCTCACTCCTCACTCCACACTTCACACTCCACACTCCTCGTTTCTCCTTCCTCGCTCCTCGAAAATCACCTACCACCCACCACCCAAAATAGTAAATCGAAATATGTCCTACGACCAACAAACCCTCGACCAAATCGAATCATACGCCTCGATTTTCCTGCCCATCTCAGATATGGCCGTCATCCTCGACATCCACCCAGAGCAACTAAGAATGGACATCGCCAACCGCACCACAGAGGTAAGCAAACGCTACCATCGTGGAAAAGCTGCATCTAAGGTAAAACTCCTTCACCAAGAAATGCAACTCGCATACGTAGGTAGCCCCCTCGCACTCGAAAACACACAAAAGAACCTCATGAGCATGGAAGATGATGAATGATGGTAAAATCCGAGAGCAATCAAAATGAAAAACGAAATCGTAAAGAGTTAATTGTTAATTGTTAATTGTAAATTGTAAATTCCCTTGCCCCTCCCCAACATCCTCGACATCGCCCGCTCTGACCTCTATACCAACCGCGACGAGTTGGAACAGAAGTACGCCATCACGCAGGTTGAACACCTCATTCGACTGCGCGATATGGTGACGTGGTGCATCGCCAACCCTGACATGAAAGACCGTCAGTTTGTCGAGGAAATCAAACAGAGGTACGGCATTTCGATGGTGACGGCATACGCCGACCTCAAAATCATCAAAGCCATCCTGCCCAATCTGGCAGAGGCAACTCGCGACTACCACCGATGGCGGTACAATGAAATGATACTGGAAACATACCAGATGGCGAAGAAACGAAAGGACACCAAGACAATGGAGAAGGCAGCGACGAGTTACGCCAAATACAACCGCATCGACGTGGAGGACGAACAATCGGTGCCATACCACCTCATCGTCGTGCAACCGTTCTTCCCAACGACTGACCCGCGTGTGGTGGGCATCAATCCCGTGCCCAACATCGACGAACGTATCCGACGCCTCACAAAAGAACTGGCTGACTCCCACCCCGATACGCTGAATATCGAATACGAAGAAGCAGACCTGCAGTTTGAACAAATTTTTGATGAGTCTAATCCTGAAGCCGATGAAAAAGAATAAACAAAAAACTCGTCAATTTGTCAATTCGTCAACTTGTCAACTATCTCAATGGGACATCGAAGCAAAACTTCACGCGAAACGGGTGTACTTCAATCGTCCGCAACTATTGACACAATACATCGGTGCCAAGACAACTGTGATCGTGGCAGGACGACGTACAGGGAAAACGGACTCCATCGCCTCGCCATTCGTGCTGAGAAATATGCAACGAATGACTGGCAGCACTGGCGGCATCGTCGTGCCGACGTTCAAACACGGACTGACCAACACCATTCCGGGTTTGTTGGCAGCATGGAAACGGTGGGGATACCTCAATGGAATACATTATGTGGTAGGCAGAAAGCCCCCAAAGTCTTTCTCGAAGCCAATCATCGAACCTGCTGATTATGAACACGTTATTACCTTCTATAACGGCTCGTGTGCTGTCATCATTTCACAAGACAGACCCGGCAGTTCGAACTCGCTGACGCTCTCATGGCTCCTGATCGATGAAGCCAAATTCATCGACTACAACAAACTCAAAGACGAAACGCTGCCGGCGAACGGAGGCATACGTTCGTACTTCGGTCATCACTCGTTCAACCACTCCATGATGGTGCTGTCTGATATGCCCCAGACGCAAAAAGGGTCGTGGTTTCTGCACTACCGAGAAAAGATGGATCCTGAATTGATTGAAACAATACAAGGCACCATCTTCAAAATCTGGCAGACGAAGCAGCGCATCGCTGACCTACAGGAGAAAAAACACCCCGTGCCGGAATACCTCAAAGGATACCTGAAATGGCTCGACCAGTCGCTGAATAAAATGCGCTCTGTGGCCGTCTATTACAAAGAATACTCGACCATCGAAAACCTCCAACTACTGGGCGAAGAATACCTCCGACAGATGAAACGCGACCTGACACCCAAAACTTTCCAAACGAGTATTCTCTGCCAACGAATCGGAATCAGTCACGACGGCTTCTATTCCTCAATGCAGGAATACCACAAATACGACGCTTCTAACTTCGCCTATATGGACGAACTGGGATACGACCGCATCATCGAAGAAGCACAGCAACTGAATTACAACATTAGAGCCAACTGTCAATTCTCAACTGTCAACTCTCAACTCGACAGCAGAGCCGATGAAGATGTGAACCCTTTGGCTCCCATTTGCATCGGCATGGACTACAACGCGAACATTAACTGGATTGTGGCAGGACAGCCCAGTGGCAACCGCTTGAACATCCTCAAATCATTCTATGTGAAGTTCGAGCGCAAAATCCCTGCCCTCGTCGCGGACTTCTGCGCCTACTACGCCCATCACCAAAACAAAACGGTCGTATTCTATTACGATGCCACCGCTCTCGGCTCGAACTACGCCGTGAATGACCAAGACTTCCGCTATGTGGTCATTCACGAGTTCGAACGGCACGGATGGCAAGTCAATGATGTGTACCTCGGAAACCCTATGCGTCACGATGAGAAATACCTGCTCATCAATCAGGGCTTCGCAGGCAAACAGCGTCTCATGCCGTTCTTCAACCGCCAGAACAACGATGACCTGATACTGGCCATACAGTCTGCCGGTGTCGAACGCGGACGCAACGGTTTCCGAAAAAACAAGTCGATGGAGAAACAACCGGAATCGGAAGAAGACCTTCTCGAACACCGAACAGACGGCACCGATGCCTTCGATACCCTCTACATCGGCTGTGAAAAATTCCCACAACACGACACCTTCCCCATGACACTCGGCGGCGTGATGTAATCCCAAAATGTCCTCAAAAATAACTTTTTTCTCCTTTTTCCGCATTTTTTTGGCTAACTAACTAACTTTTTCCGAAAAAAATCGTATCTTTGTGCCTTGTATGTAACTTAAAATTTTTCAGCATGAATCAATCTCACTACAACAAACTGTTTTCATTCATCTGGAACATTGCTACAGATGTTTTAGTCTATGCTTTTGAAAAGGGCGAATACAAGAAAATCATTATGCCAATGATGGTGCTTCGACGTATTGACGTTTTATTGGAGCCGACAAAAGAGACTCTTTTAGCGCAAAAGGAAATGCTCGATAAGAATAACATTCAGAATCAAGACCCCATTCTTTATAATGTAACTGGCTATCCGTTCTACAATACATCGAAATTCACTATGAAATCATTGAAGAGTGAGATTGACCCACTCCGTTTAAAAATGAATTTTATAGATTACCTAAATGGCTTTAGTAAAGACGTGCAGGATATTCTTGACAAATTCCATTTGCGTCAGATGGTGGATAACCTTACTGAAGCTGAGCGATTGGGCAGCATCATCGAGAAATTCACAGATGATAAGATTAACCTTTCTAACAAACCTGTTCTCGATGATGAAGGCTTAGTTAGGCTCCCCGCTCTCGACAACCATACAATGGGTACGATATTCGAAGAACTACTTCGTAAATTCAATGAAGAAAATAATGTGACGGAAGCGGGTGAACACTTTACGCCTCGTGATTATGTCAAACTTCTTGCTGACATTGCCGTTCTGCCTGTTGCCGATAAAATAACTGACAATACTTATAGCATCTATGATGGAGCTTGTGGTACCGGTGGTATCCTTACCATCGCTCAAGATAGAATTCAAGAAATCGCAAAGAATTTGGACAAACGTGTAGTAGTGAATATCTTTGGGCAAGAAATACAGCCAGAAACGTATGCTACATGTAAGGCTGACTTGATGATTTCTGGAAACATCAAGTCTTTCCAATATCCATTTGGTACACAACAAAGGGAATTCATTGCTTTCGATAGCACTATTTCACGAGATGGACATGCTGGCGAAACATTTGATTTCTGTATCTCCAATCCTCCTTTCGGCACTCCTTGGAAAGAAGACTTAAAGAAGCGAGGCTTGGCAGAAAAAGATAAGAAAAAATTCTATGATAGCCGTTTCCAAATAGTTCACAAGGAAGAAGAGATTTCTTTTATCCCTGATATCAGCGACTGTCAAATGCTATTCTTGGCTAACAATCTTTCTCGCATGAGAGAAGATACTGCTTTAGGCACTCGTATCGTAGAAGTACATAATGGTTCCTCACTCTTCACTGGTGATGCAGGTAGCGGAGCAAGCAACTTACGTCAGTACATCTTAGAGAACGACCTCCTTGAAGCCATCATCGCTATGCCTGAAAAGGATTTCTATAACGCAGGTATCGGCACCTATATTTGGGTCGTCACCAACCGCAAGGAGGAGCGTCGAAAGGGCTTTGTGCAGCTCATTGATGCTACTGAGATAAAAACGCCTTTGCGTAAGAACTTAGGTGAGAAGAACTGCGAGACCAATGAGGCTGACCGAGCAAAAATCTTGCAATTGTTGATGGACTTCAAAGAGACACCCCAAAGCAAGATATTCCCCAACAACGAGTTTGGTTACTGGAGTGTGAAGGTGTATCAACCACAACGTGACGAACAGGGCAACATCGTCATGAAGAAAGGTGAGCCTGTGATTGACAAAAAGAGCAAGGATGTGGAAATCGTACCTTTCCGCTATGAAGGAGGTATAGAAGGTTTCTTTGAGAATGAAATCAAACCATACTCTCCTGATGCTATCATTGACATGAAGAGTGTCGAGACAGGCTATGAACTCTCATTCACCAAGTATTTCTATAAGCCCAAGCAGTTGCGTACTATCGACGAAATCAGCAAAGATATTCGTGGCATAGAAGAACGCACAGATGGATTGTTGAACGAAATCTTAGGAAAGTAGTATGGAGAGGTATAGTTCATATAAGCCCACATCTATGCAATGGCTCAAAGAGATTCCGAGCCATTGGGAAACAAAGCGAATAGCTAGTCTATTTACTGGAAAAGTACAGGCAAATACTGATTTCAAATATCACCATGCATTTAAATTCTATTATGGTACACTCGTACCAAAGAATGAAGTTGGAGATATTGAAGAATATAGAGATACTTATGTGAAATATTCTGTCTTGCAAAAAGACGACATCATGATTAATGGACTTAATCTTAATTATGACTTCGTTTCTCAAAGAGTTGCAATAGCTCCATCAGATGGTATAATCACATCTGCCTATGTGGTAGCAAGACCGAGAAAAAATACAAACGCACAATACTATAACTATCTCTTCAAGACGATGGATAACATGAAACTATTTCATGGTATGGGAACAGGAATAAGATTAACACTTTCTTTTGATGAAATGAAAAAACAAGTAGTTATTGTTCCACCCCAAGACGAGCAGCAAGCCATTGTTGCCTATATCGAAGAGAAGTGCCAAAAGATAGATGCTTATGTAGCAGATAAGGAGAAAGAGATAGAACTGCTTCAGGAGCTGAAACAGAAATCCATTGCCGATGCCGTCACAAAGGGCTTGAATCCTGATGCGAAGATGAAAGATAGTGGTATCTCGTGGATTGGGGAAATACCAGAGCATTGGGAGATAAGGCATTTGTCCCAAGTATCCTATGAGCACTATCTGTCAAACAAAGAGGTACACCATCAAAATCTACTATCTCTTAGCTATGGAAGAATAATACGAAAAGATATAAATACTACAGAAGGGCTTCTGCCTGCATCATTTGATACATACCAAATAGTTGAAGAGGGAAATATTGTGATGCGATTGACTGACCTGCAGAATGATCATAAAAGTTTGAGAGTAGGTTTGGTAAAAGAGGAAGGTATTGTTACTTCAGCATATGTATGTTTAGGGGTTTTCGATAGTATGGTTCCATCGTACTTGTATAATGTCCTTCACTCATATGACATAAAAAAACTATTTTATAGTATGGGCGGTGGATTGAGACAAAATCTGAATTGGCAAGGATTAAAGAAATTGGATATACCTTTGCCACCTCTCGACGAGCAACAAGCCATTGTTGCCTACATCGAAGAGAAGTGTGAAAAGATAGATAAACTTGCTTCTGAGCTACAATCAGAGATAGACTATTTGAAAGAATATAAACAGCGACTCATCGCCGACTGCGTAACAGGACAGGTAAAAGTACAGAATAATAGTGATAATGCAACTTATTTGAAAACATTTTAAAATTTTATTATTATGAAAATTAAATATTTATTCTTTCTTTTGGCCACCATTTTATTGGTGTCGTGCGAATCTTCTTCACGTAATCGTGAACAAAGTGAAGAAATTGGAAAATTAAAAGAAAAGGTTCGGTTATTGGAAAAAAAAGCATCTCTTGAAGAAATGCATAAATCCTTATCCGACGAAACCGTCAAAGCCGAGGAAATCGTCGAAACCGACGAAGAATCTCCTATTTTGGAAGTTGAAGAGCCACAAAATCCCGACCCACCCAAATTTGAGCCCAAAAAATGGCGAGCAGATTTGCCTAATGGTGGATATGCTGATTATGAGACTTGTAAAGATGGTTCTATTAAAATGACGGTAGTTACTCCTTGTATTAACTGTCATGGAAATCTTATCTGTCCTGCTTGTGGTGGGGCAGGAGGTCAATATTTACCTGCTTCGGGTATCTTTTGGGCTTGTGCAATGTGCTTACAGACAGGACGTTGTCAGAGTTGTAATGGTAAAGGTACAACAACTTACAATAGCATCATGAATTCTTCAGGCAGTGGATATGCAGTCAGTTCGAATGGTTATGTTACTACTTATGGGCCTGGAGGGGCTATCGTTTCCAGTCCTAATGGAACAGTTACTCCATATGCCAAAGGAGGAGGAACAGGTAGTTCTTCAAGTTCTACATCCCGTGACAGAAGTAATGATTATATTGACAAAATTGTATATGCTCCTAATTATACTGGAAAATCTGAGTCAGTTTGGTGTGATAAATGTAATGCATATAAAGATCCCCATGTTCATATAAAACAAAGATATTAACTCTTTTGTTTGAAGCGTATCCTTAAATTAAGGTGAAATGTAAAATTGCATTAATTCTAATATAATAAAAACTATGCCAACAAACACAAGCGAAAAGCAATTGGAGTCCATCTTCGTTTCGTTCTTGCGTGACCAGCACCAATACGAGGAGGGCGTTTCTGACAACTATAACAAAGACTATGCGCTCGATACCGAGCGTGTGAAGCGTTTCCTGCTCTCTACCCAAAAGCAAAAGGTGGAGAACACCGCTTGCTTTGCCAATGAAGTGAGCGAACGCAAATTTTTTAATGAACTTGCCAAACAATTGGCACTCCGTGGCGTTTCGGATGTGCTTAGAAAAGGTTTCCGCTTTATTTCAGAAATCTTCGATATGTACTATCCACTGCCGTCTGAACTGAATCCATCTGCGCAGGAAATGTATGCCAAAAACATCTTTTGCGTCACGCGACAACTTTTCTATAGCAAAGAAAACAGCAACAGTATCGATGTGATGATTTCGTTGAATGGCTTGCCCATCATTACTGCGGAATTGAAAAATCACTATACAGGGCAGACTGTGGACAATGCGGTGAAGCAATACCAAACTGACCGCGACCCACGCGACCCTCTTTTGACACCGAAACGATGCGCCGTACATTTTGCTGTTGACGACGACAACATCAAGATGTGTACTTGGTTGAGTGGTAAATCTTCGTGGTTCTTACCATTCAATAAAGGTGTAAATGGCGGAGCAGGAAACCCTGTGAACCCGAATGGCGTGCGCACGGCATACCTTTGGGAAGATATTCTGAAAAAGGAATCCCTCTCGGACATATTAGAAAACTACGCGCAAGTGGTAGTAAAAAAGAAAAGGAAAAGAGACCCAATTACCAAACAAGAGAAAGAAATTACAAAAACAATGGCTGTATGGCCTCGATACCACCAGTTGGATGTCGTGCGTCAACTGCTGAAAGAAACAAAAGAAAAGGGCGTTGGACAAAAATTCTTAATTCAACATTCGGCAGGATCTGGTAAATCTAATTCCATCACTTGGCTTGCATACCAATTAGTTACATTACTCAATGGAACAGAGGCTGTGTTAGACAGCGTGATTGTGGTGACTGACAGAGTAAACCTTGACGGACAGATAAGAGACAACATTATCGCCTTTAAACGTCTACAAAATATTATTGCACACGCTGAGAGCGCAGACGAACTGAGACAACATCTTGAAAGTGGAAAGAAAATCATTATTACGATTGTTCACAAATTCCCCTTTATCCTCGATGCCGTTGGCACCGAATTGAAAAACAAGCGTTTCGGCATCATCATTGACGAGGCTCATAGCAGTCAAAACGGATCGCTCTCTGCAAAAATGAATATTGCTCTCAGCGGAAACGCTGGAAATGATGATATGGATTTGGAAGACCGATTAAACCAAATCATGGAAGGACGGCAGATGGTGAAAAACGCGAACTACTATGCTTTTACCGCTACGCCAAAGAACAAAACTTTGCAGATGTTCGGTTCTCCATTCCAACAGCCAGACGGAGAAATCGGCCATAAACCTTTCCACGAATACACCATGAAACAAGCAATAGAAGAGGGCTTTATCATGGATGTGTTGAAAAACTATACCACTTACAATAGTTTTTACAAAATCGTGAAAGCGATAGAAGAAGATCCGCTTTTTGAAAAAAAGCAGGCTCAAAAAAAACTTCGTGCTTTCGTGGAGAGTCAGCCCGAAACCATACAGCAAAAAGCGGCAATTATCGTCGAACACTTCCATTCTCAAGTGATTGACAAAGGAAAAATTGGTGGACAGGCACGTGCTATGGTCGTAACAAGCAGTATTCTTCGTGCCATCGATTTCTTTTATGAAATCAAACGGCTTTTAGAAGAACGTAGAAGTCCATACAAAGCTATTGTCGCTTTCTCAGGTACGAAAGAATATGGTGGAAAAACTGTTTCAGAAGCAGACGTTAACGATTTTCCGTCAAGAGAAATCGAGGACAATATGGAAATAGACCCATATCGTATTCTGGTTGTCGCCGACAAATTCCAAACAGGCTACGACCAACCTTTACTCCATACGATGTATGTAGACAAAGTATTGACAGACGTAAAAGCGGTTCAGACACTTTCACGTCTTAACCGTTGTCATCCCAAAAAGAGCGATACTTTTGTACTTGACTTCGCGAATGATGCTGACTCTATTCAGAAAGCTTTCCAAAAGTATTACAAAACGACGATTCTTTCGAAAGAAACAGACCCCAATAAACTCAATGACCTCATTATGGAAATTGAAAGTGCCAATATTTATACGGAAGATGAGGTTCACGCATTGAATGAAAAATATTGGTCTGGTGCTGAACGCGAACAAATTGACCCGATTATCAATTCGTCAGTTGACCGATTCAAAGAGTTGGAGGAGAACGACCAAATTAGATGTAAAAGTAGTATCAAATCTTTCCTTAGAACTTATCCTTTTATTGCTGCTGTTATGCCTTATAAAAGTCAAGAGTGGGAGATGTTAAACACTTATTTCATGCTGCTTGTTACAAAATTGCCAATACTCAAAGGGGAGGACTTCACAGAAGGATTGTTAGAAGCGATTGATTTTGACCAATATCGCTTAGTGAAAGGCGAGGAACTGAAAATACAGCTTGATAATAAAGATACGGAAATAGAGCCGATTCCTGTGGGGCAGCCAAAAGGAAAAGGTGATCCACAATTGGAAAAACTCAGTGATATTCTTGATGAGTTTAATGATATCAATTGGCTCAATATCGAGAAAGCAAAAGAGCAGATTGAAGAATTGCCTGCTCGATTGAAAGCCGATGAAGCTTTTGTAAATGCTGTTCTTAATAGCAACAGAGAAACGGCTATGCAGCAATTCGGACAATCCATGATGATGATTGCAGTGCAAATGTTGAATGAGAATACAGAGTTTACGCGCAACTATCTCGACAACCCTGAGTTTCAAAGTTTTATAAACCATCGAATTTTCCAATCTGCATATAATTCCATAAGACATTAAACAATGGCAAAAAACAAAAAAAATAGGTAATCTAATATTTGTTAGCTATGTATAATACGGCTGAATTTCTCGAACTATACAAAACTTTAGAGCGGTGGGCTGAATCAAAGTTTGGCGATGATGGTGTCAAGACACTTGAACAACATCACCATGATAGGGCTATACAGCAGGAACTTCGATATTTTAGAAATATTCGAAATACCTTAAGCCACAACCCAAACGGTAGTGCTAAACCGTTGATTGAACTGACAGATGAATTCAAAGTTCGGTTTGAATCGCTGTGCAATAAATTGATGGGCAGCATTACACAAATCGCCATTTCATACAAGGATATTTATAAGCGAGAAATGAGCGACAAAGTGTTGCCCACAATAGCCTACATGAAGGAGAAGTCCTACTCCTACGTTCCTATCATTTACGATAAAACCGTCTGGGGAGTCTTTAGTGAGTCGGTCATCTTTGATATGGTTCATAGTGGTGCCGTGAATCTCATCAATGAAGACACTACCTTCCTGAATATTACGAAATATATTTCGGCATATTCTAAAGATGGTGTCTATGACTTCGTGAGAAGCAACGCTTCTATTGATGAAATCCGAGAAATCTTTTCTGAATCCTTCCTATGTGGCCGCCGCCTCGATGCGCTTTACATCACTTCCTCTGGCGACCAAAAAGGGATCCTTAACGGACTCGTCACGATATGGGACATCACAAATTTTAATAATTCCTAAAATCCGCAGATAATTTTTCGATTGTCTGATTTAGTCCTTGCTTATGATGATTCTGTCTGACTCTGGGCTTAGAAACGCTTGAGCTTGACTTGTA